>NZ_JAGRQZ010000075.1:0-3003 GCF_018223915.1 Klebsiella sp. 64 | reverse complement strand
ACATAGTGCCATTATTTTAAGTAAGTTAATCGATATCAGTCTTGTTGATTCGTTTATACCAGGAGCAAGCACATCAACCCAAAATCCAGAAAATAAGTATAAAACAATAAACAAAAATGATGACATAATCACAAACAATAAAAAAATACACCACTTAAATTTTTATATAAAGGAATAAAGGCAGAGTTTAAACTGTCGCTAATCATAAAATTAATTGGTACAAGCGTTCCGGACTGTGCAATCCGATATGCACCATTGATTTCGCCAGTTCCAAAAAATTTGGACATCAAAATTTCTCTAAAGAGCCCTAACCCTTTAGACAATACATTCCCGCTAAGAATTTGGCCTATAGCTTTTTTCATTTTTTAGTCATCATTCAATGTTTATCATTAATTATCTGACAATATTTATCCACAGCATATGTTAGTGTATTTCTTTCTTCAATATAAGACTCTTTAATATCAGATTTAGATTTAAACAACGTAATTAGCAAATTGGAAACTTCGCTATGGTTATTAGTGTCAACTTTTTTTAACTTACCAGACTCTGCAAACGTTAAATGTTTAGAAATTATAGCAGGTATACCTACACTCATAGCCTCTAAAACATTTAAAGGTAATCCTTCAACACGTTTAGTTAAAAATAAGAACGCATCTGCACACGAAAGAACTTCGACTAATTCTTTCCGTTCTAGAGCCCCAAGGAATATAACATTTTGCTCAATTCCAAAGTCTCTTGCTAATTTTTCCAAGTTATCTCGTTCGGGCCCATCACCGCAAATGAGGTAATAGGAATTTTCAACTTTATTGTTAAAGGCTTTAAATGCTGATAGGTTATTATCTACTCCTTTCTCTAAATGAAGTCTTGATGCTGAAACAACAATAAAAGCATCTTTATCAATATCTAACTTACTAAGTATTCTCTCTTTTAGAGCCTTGCTGTACTTAAATAAATCAGTGTCAATACCATTTTCAATCTTAATAACTTTATTAGCATTAACAATTCTAGCTGTAGGTGCTTTTTTCATGCTAGTTTCGACAGAATCACCTATCGCAACAATATAATCAAATTTATTATATGCAAAACTATCTTTAAAAAACCATAAAATATTTTTAACCGATGCACACCATTTCTTTAATGAAAATGATTTCATCTTTGAAACAAACTCATCATAAGATGTACCATGTGCTTGCATTATAAATTTTGTATTTTTAAAATTATTTTTATATTTCAAACAAGAAAAACCAGCAGCACTGATACTTATTACAGCATGGATATTCTTTCCCATATTACTACGAAGATATTCGGCTGTTCCAACCCACCATGCTTTATTATATTTCCCTGCTATAGTGTTACTAATTGGAACGACCTTTAAATGCCCATGAATATTATCATATCTTGCCCCCTCAGGTAACACAGTTGTGAGCACTGTAATTTGGTAACCTTTATTTGCCAATGCACAACATAAATCCCAGCATACAACCTCCATCCCCCCTATATTATGCATAGGAAGTGAACGCGTAAGGATAATAATTTCATTTTTCATTGATTAACCTTTCATATTCCTGCTCTAATAAAAAGCTTTGCTTATCAAGATCAAATTTTTCACACATCAATTTTCGAGCATTCTTGCCTAAAGTATTTCTCAAATTTTCATTCTGAATTAAAAATTTAATTCTTTCTCCCAATGCGTTAATATCTTTTTCATCAATAAGGTAACCCGTTACTTCATCTCTAATAGCCTCAGGTATCCCTGCATGATATGTACCTATAACTGGAACTTGGTTAGCAGAGGCTTCCAGAATAACCGTTGGCAGTCCCTCTGAATCACCACTTTTTGCTGTTACACTTGGCACAATTAACATTGAAGAGGTTTTGACAAGATTCATTACTTGTTCGTGCGGTATTTCCCCTAACATCTTGATGTGTCTATCAAGACCAAGACTTTCAATTTTCCCTTTTAATTCGTTAAACAAAGGACCATCACCAACAATATTGACAACAAACCCATCTAAATGATTTTCAATCTTTTTTATCGCATCAATTAGATATGTAGTCCCTTTTTTTTCAACTAATCTAGCTATATGTAATATTGTTCTGTCTTTATTTGAATCAACAAAATTGTGGTCTATTTTTATACCAATGTAATGCTTAATGGTTTTTTCTTCTGGAAAACCATTTGAAATAGCCTTTTCTCTTATGTAATCAGAAACACATAAAAAAAGGTCACCATTATTTTTTAATTTCCCTGAATAAAGACTATAATTTATCCAAGACGGAGAACCTGAACGTAAAAAATCCATTCTTTTTGTTGTCACATCAAATCCATGAAGTGTTGTTACTAGTGGTATTTTTAACGTTTTTGCTAGAGGTAATGCATACAACGAATCAATTGCAAAATGCGCATGTATTAAATGCAGCTCTAGGTCTTTTACCAATCTTAAGTATGGATAAGGATCATTAAAGACAACATTCCATATCTCTTTTTCTCTAATACATTTCCCCTTCAGATCCGAAATAACCATATCCATATTATTAGAAGAATTAGTCCCTAATCTTTTTCTACCTAAATAAACAATATTGTAATTGACAATTGAATTTGCCTGATTTGTTATGAAAGATTCAGAGTTTTTAAACAGTTGGTTTCTAAAAATCGCAATTTTTTTCATATTTTTCTTTAATGTAATAGAAGTTAGTAAGCACCATCTTTCTTTAAAACAACACCAATAGTCTTAAATAAAATTGCAATATCATTCCACATCGACCAGTTTTTAACATACCATGCATCTAAATAGACACGGGTTTCATAATCAACATCACTTCGCCCACTTACCTGCCATAGTCCCGTCATCCCTGGTTTACTAAGAAGATAATAATCAACCTCTTCATTATAGCGCTCTAATTCTGCAGTAATGATAGGTCTTGGCCGGCTTTGTTGAATAAATCGAACTTTTGCTGAGTTGAAGGATCAGATCACGCATCTTCCCGACAACGCAGACCGTT
>NZ_JAGRQZ010000074.1:0-1322 GCF_018223915.1 Klebsiella sp. 64 | reverse complement strand
AAAGCTCGGAATATAGCTGCCGAAGACCCCGATGCCGATGGAATACACCGCCCAGAACCAGCCGATGGCCGAGCTGGCGTTGTCGCTTTTGACGTTATGGACAATCGCCACGATAAACGAGTAGAGGAACAGCGGATAGGCGAAGCCGCGGATGCCGTAGAAAAGCAGGATCAGCGCATAGTTGGCGTGACCGAGGCCGAAAACGAGGAACAGCACGTGGAATACGCACCACAGCACGAAGCCAATCATCATCGTTTTCAGCGGGGTGATAATTTCCGCCACCACCCCGGAAATCCACGCCGACAGCGCAGCGGCCAGGCCGTAGAGGGTAAAGGCAAAGGAGGCCTCCGCCGGAGAGAAGCCGAGCGCTTTGATATAGTGCGACAGAAAGGCTAATTCAAAACCGTCGCCGGTCATAAATACGGCAATGGCGATGTATCCCCAGAGCAGATTCAGGGGTAAACCGAGCCACTGTTTATTATTGATAGACATAATGACCTCGTTTTCAGGGTACAGGGTGGCCGCTCCGCGACGTGCAACGAAGCGGCGGTTATGATGAAAATCAGTGCTGTCGATAGTGCAGATCGTTTAAATACAGGGCTTTAAACTGCGCGTAGCGTTGCATCAGGATGTGGTGGCGAATGGGATCCGCACGCCAGGTCTGCCAGACTTCCGGTTTTTCACACACCGCGGCAATGGGTTTGCCCGCCGCCAGGCAGGCCAGCCGCGCCGCGCCCAGCGCGCCGCCGGTCTCTCCGCCTTTGTGGGTCACCACCGGCATAGCGAGAATATCGGCCAGCAGCTGGGCCCAGAACGGACTGCGGGCGCCCCCGCCCACCAGCGAGCACTGCGCGATCGGCGTCCCGCTCTCTTTCAATGCCTGCAGGCCGTCGTTGATCCCAAAGCTCACCCCCTCCAGCACCGCGTAGCCGAGCTGCGCGCGCAGGCTGGCGTGGGTCATGCCCCAGAAGATGCCGCGCGCGTCAGGATCGTTATGCGGGGTTCGTTCCCCGGAGAGATAGGGCAGGAAGAACGGCGCGTTGGCTTTATCCTCCTCGCTTAGCTCGGCAATCTCCGCCAGCAGCGCCACCTCCGTGGTGCCGGTCAGGCGGCAGAACCACTGCAAACAGCTGGCGGCGCTCAGCATGACGCTCATCTGGTGCCACAGGTTCGGCAGCACGTGACAAAACGCATGTACCGCCGACTGCGGCGCCGGACGATAGGCGTCGGTCACCACAAACAGCACCCCGGAGGTGCCGAGCGAAATAAACGCATCCCCCGGCGAGACCGCGCCGACGCCAATGGCGCTGACCGCGTTATCC
>NZ_JAGRQZ010000073.1:0-824 GCF_018223915.1 Klebsiella sp. 64 | reverse complement strand
AACTCAGCCCGGATTGTGCGATCTGATCAATCGCCAAACCAACCAAAACCACCAACCGGACTGAGCGATGCCGATCATAGCACCAATACCCCGTGGCGAACGACGCCTGATGCAGAAAGCTATTCATAAAACGCGCGATAAAAATCATGCCCGCAGACTCACGGCCATGCTGATGCTTCATCGGGGTGAACGGGTCAGCGATGTTGCCAGAACTCTCTGTTGTGCCCGTTCATCCGTTGGTCGCTGGATTAACTGGTTTACGCACTCAGGTATTGAAGGCCTGAAATCCTTACCCGCAGGGCGCTCCCGACGCTGGCCTTTTGAACATATCTGCACCCTGTTACGTGAGCTGATAAAGCATTCTCCCGGCGATTTTGGTTATCAACGTTCACGCTGGAGCACCGAATTACTGGCAATAAAAATCAATGAGATAACCGGTTGCCAGTTACATGCAGGAACCGTTCGCCGCTGGTTGCCATCTGCGGGGCTTGTATGGCGCAGGGCCGCGCCAACTCTGCGTATCCGTGACCCACATAAAGATGAAAAGATGGCGGTAATCCACAAAGCGCTGGATGAATGCAGCGCAGAGCATCCGGTATTTTATGAAGATGAAGTGGATATCCACCTTAATCCTAAAATCGGTGCGGACTGGCAGTTGCGCGGACAGCAGAAACGGGTAGTGACGCCGGGGCAGAACGAAAAATACTATCTGGCCGGCGCACTGCACAGTGGCACGGGTAAAGTCAGCTACGTGGGCGGCAACAGCAAAAGTTCAGCGCTGTTTATCGCTCTGCTGAAGCACCTGAAAGCCACTTACCGGCGGG
>NZ_JAGRQZ010000072.1:0-582 GCF_018223915.1 Klebsiella sp. 64 | reverse complement strand
GCGGACAACCTTTTCAGAAATAACTCTGTTGTTACTGCGAAGCATCGCGTGAAGGCGCCGGTAGCCGTAACAGCGGTAATTCTCCTCAAAGATATCGGCCATGATCACGCGTATTTCCGCATACTTATCGTACAGACGTTTGCTGGCTTTGTGGTAAAAATAACAGCTGCGGGCAAGTTGCAGAACGCTTAGCAACTCAGCAACGGGGTACTTTTTCTTAAGGGCATCAACTATCAGGGTTTTCTCCCTGTTTTTCAGTTTCAGAAAGCTGACGCCCAGATCTTTTTTTATCAGTTCATTCGCCTTTGTCAGTATGTCACGTTCGAGCTGCAGCTGATAAACCTGCTTCCTGAGACGCTGGATTTCACCGAGTAAAGCATCCTGATTTTTATCCTGAGGGGCTGCCTTTCGTTTGCGCATGGATTGATAAGCCTCGTCACTGATAAGGTCTTTCTTCCATTTGTACAGGACCGGGACGCTGACGCCTATGCTTTGTGCAACTTTACGCGCGGTTCCACGTCGGTTACAGAGCTCCCGGACGGCCTGAGACCTCTCTTCCGGGCTGAAGCATTTGCTTGTGCC
>NZ_JAGRQZ010000071.1:0-6039 GCF_018223915.1 Klebsiella sp. 64 | reverse complement strand
ACCTGCTTATTCGCACCTTCCCTAGAGGAGCGGCAAGTTGTGGTGTACCTAAAAAAGGTTGCGGATCACCTAAAGGCATAATTACTGCTCCTAAAACAGCAATTACTCCTCCGATAGAAGGGATTGATTCAGATTTGTGAACAAATATGATACTCCTTTTTAAAATAATAATTATGATAGAAATGCAAATGAGAGAGTTAAATATCCCTGCAGTGGCCCATGCTTCGATAATACTATTATGTGGTGGCCAATCAGGTCTTACACCATATTGAGCCCCCAGAATTCCTATTTTTATTTGCCAACCACCGTAACCTAATCCAATTAATGGATGTTGCCAAAACATATCATATGCGAAGGAAATTAAATTAAAGCGATCCTCTGAAGTTGCAGATGTATCTTTAGCAAAAGTAGATGAGGTTAAAAAATCGTTAATGTAATAAAGTAAAATACACGATATAAATAATAGAATTATAATAATAAACCATCTAAGAGAGCGTTCCTTAGACCCCGGTCTTAAAAAATACAAGGAAAAGGAAAATAGGCTACTAAGCACAAGAATTATTAAAGCAGATTTTGAACCTGAAAAAAAGACAGCGCACACATTAATAATTAATAAAGCAATAAAAGGTAAAGACCTAAAAAAAGGCTTCATTAATAAAACTAAACCTACACATACCAAATGCAATGCGGCTCCAGTGTTTGCATTATCAAACACTCCACCGGCTTTGTCGACATCCCATACATTTAAAAAGGTATCAAAACCTAAACGATCTGGATTTTTAAAGAGTTTTAGAAAATTAAGGATAAATACAGCTTCGATTTCCGGCCTTAATCTAAATATAACAATCAGTACACCATTAACAGCCGATGCCATTAAAAAAAGTTTAATCAGCTTACCAGCAAGTTCTGTATCTTGTATCTCTTTGAATGTGGCGTATGTGATTAAAAAAATATAACCAAAAACCATTTGGTACTCCCATAAACCAATAACAGGAGACCAAAGAATACTTATAGCGTTAAGAAGAAGCGACATACTGAATAATACAACCAGTGGGTCTTTTAGCTTTAAAACCTTGACAAAAGGTATACACATTGCCATAAATAATGCTGAAATGGGAATATATGAACCAGCTATTCTAAAGAGGTATATTTGATAGCATGATAAAACCATTAAACCAGAAAGCAGAAACATTAGTGATTTCCGACGAGAAAGTATCATAATTAGTAGTCCATCGATTTCAATAAGGTGCAATCATGTTAAATTTTAAAAGTGTCAAAAGTGGTTTATTCTTAGTTGCATTTATAACTCCGCAGGTTCTATTTGCTCAAAATATTGCGTTAGGTGTTAATTCACACATTATAAATCAAAACATTGATCAAACAAAAAAATCTATTATTTTAACAAAAGATTTAAAGATGCAATATATACGCATGGATTTACCCTGGAGACTAATAGAATCAACAAAAGGCAATTATCAAATACCGAAAGATGTGAACGCTAAAATCAATTTATTGTTACGGAGCAACATACAACCAATAATAATATTAGATTATGGGAATAAATATTACAACAATGGCGATAAACCTATAACGGATGAATCAATTGATGCCTTCGTAAAATATGCTACATATGTCGTAAATTACTATAAAAACAGAATATTTTATTACCAAATATGGAATGAGTGGGATAGTAAACTTGGAAACACAAAACCAGGAAAAGTTGACGATTATAAAAAACTTGTTAAAGCAACATATACAGCGATAAAGAAAGAAAGCCCTGAAATAAAGGTAATAACATCTTCATTTTCTGCGGCTGCATTCAATAAAACTCTTGGTATAGATTCGAGAAACTTTATAAATACGTATCTAACTGATGACATGTCTCATTTTACAGACATTATTGCTATACATCCCTACACAGCATACAGGAAAGGATATTTTTCAAACTATCAAATCTATAAAAAGCAAATTCAGTACACTATGAATTTTATAAGAAAAGGGAGTTTTAAAGATAAGCCTGTCTTTATTACTGAAATTGGGTGGAGTACCAGCAACTCACCTCAGGGTATATCAGAAAAAACTCAAAAGCAATTTATTAACAATGCAATATGCGATGCTAAAAAGGCTGGAATATCAGCAATTATCATATACGAACTTAATGATGCATCAAGTAATATTTATGACACAGAATCAGGATTTGGTTTGGTTAAATACAACGGTTTAAAAAAGCCGGCATATGTTGGGATAAAATCCAATAATTGTTTGTGAGAAATAACGAGCTCCGAAGAAGGAGCTCGATAAAAATAAAAAAAACAAAATGTAAATTTAATCTAAATTATATTTTCACTGCTCTATAACATTTAAATATTTTTGAGCGCAAGCATTCCAAGAATGCTTTAACGCAGTTTGCCTTGCATTAGCAGACATCTGCTCATAAAGTTCTTTTTTGCTTGAAATAACATTTACTTTTTCAGCAATATCTTTTCCATTTTGAGTAATAAAAAAACCATTAAGGCCATCTTTTAAATATTCAGGAATCCCCCCCACATTTGTCATGAGAACTGGTAACCCACAAGACATACTTTCTAAACCTACTAATGGCCAAGCTTCATATTTACTGGGTAATACAAACAAATCGCACTTGTGGTAAAGTGTAACCAAGTCCTGACCAAGTATAGTTCCTTTGAATATAACTCGTCCCTGCAAATTGTGTTCATCAATTAATTCTTCATATTTTTTTCGCGAACTTCCAGCCCCACCTACGATATATAACTTGATATATTCAGGAACTAATAAAAGACTCTTTATTACATATTCCAAACCTTTACGTTCAAACTCATGACCAACAAAAATCAAATTGAATTCTTTTTGTTTAAGAAATCTTTTTTTATAAGAAAAAAAATCAGCATTCACACCATTATTTATATAACACAAATTAGAACTACTAGGGCAATATGCCCTAGCTTCACTTAATGTCTGCTCAGAAACACATATTATTTTTTTATCATAAGCTAAACGCAACAGAAGGTATTCTCTCCCAGCCCTTATAAAAAAAACCGGGTTAAACCAACGCAATAAACGCTTTAAAATAGGCTTATTTTTGTTTTCATAATTGAAAACATTATGTATTACATAAACATCGCCAGCTAGTGATTCAAGATTATGATTAATTGTTATTTTCTTATCTTTTATTTTGGTTAGTTCAAAGTAAGACGTAAACATAAAAACCACTAGTTGTAACAGATGTCTAAGTGTTTTAGTAATTTTATTACCAGCTTTCCAATCCTTTAAGAGTTGCCCCATTGATGTATACTGAAAAGATACATCATGGATATCAGCATCACATATTGTATCAGTAATAATAATTACTTTATATCCACTCAATGCAAAATATTTACTAATTTCAAGAGCTACGCGTCCACCTCCGGTATCAGTTGCATCACGGCAGATTTGTACGATTATCGGTTTTGATTTTAACAAAACAACCTCCATTAATTTGTCTTTTTTAAATGAGTATTAATTAATTCAAACATCTTATCTGTTCGTGATTTATACGTGTATTCGCTTGCTAATTTGTGCAAATGTTGTACAGAGAAACCATCGCCAGCAAGAATTTCTTGAATCTTATTGACAAAGTCCTCTTTTGAGTGTGCAATTTTTAAATAATCGGAAAACTCTTGAATTGAAGCCAAATCGACACTAACCACGTTTTTCCCTGCTGCGAGATACTCAAAGAACTTCATTGGAAACATCGATGCTGTATATTGATTTATGTTATTAGGAAGTAGAGCAATATCCATACCTTTTAGATAATTAGGTAATAACTCGTAAGGCCTTGCACCTAATATATGTATATTTTCTACTTGATTTATCAAACTCGTATTAGTCGAAGGATCTCCTTCGCCTATATCACCAATTAAAGCGATCGATAAATTAGGGCAGGATTTAGCAATATAATTTAATAATTCAAAATCTACCTTATAACTACTGATAGCACCGATAAACCCTAATACAGGCTTACGTAAACATAATATATCATCAGGTACAATTAAATCTTGACTGCAAGCTTTTGAAAAATGTTCGAAATCTGCTACGTTAGAATGATAGTAAACGTTATCACTCCATTTTTTTCTGCTTTCCAATAAAGTAGGCGAGGTGACAAAAGTTAAATCAGAGCTTTTAACTAATATCTCTTCCGCTGTCTCTAGGATTGAGACTGGCATTCCTGGTTGAGCCTTTATTTCATCAACACAATGATAAACTTTGAATTTGAATCTGTTAAGATCTAAAAAATTTGAAGTCAAAGGATTATATGTCCATAAGATGGGTTTTTTGAAACCCAACGTAATGGACCATAATCGTAACATGCCAGAAAGTAGCACTTTATTTAATTTACGAATGATCGCGTATTTATTAAAAGGTATTGATAGCGGCGACCATACCCATATATTATCTTTTACTTTCTTAGGTGGTTTCAACGCTTTCATCACTCTTCTAAAGATTCGTGTGATGTCTTTTTTATTGACAGATGGTTGCCTAAGCCCTAAGGATTCAATATATAAGACTCTGTGCCCTCGCCGCGCCAATTCGACGGTAACATGTTGTTTATTGGTCCAAAAAGGATTATCCCAATCTGCAGTGGACAGAACAACAATATCGTCACAATTATCCCGATTATTCATTCCCCCCCCTTTTTTTAGATATAAATACATTCACAAATTTATTTCTAATATCTCTAAAAATCATACACCACACAAAAAAGAACAATAAGTAAACCAATCCATTAAAAGCCAAATCTACTATTACCAGACCTGTCAGACCAGAACTTGAAAAAAAAGAATAAATCAAGATATAATAAACCATCATACCTAATAAAAGTTTAATGAAGGGATAGAATAAAATTTTGTGTATCCCCATAAAATAAGCACTGCTTAAAAGAAGTAATATGCCATACACTGAACAACCTAGTCCTATGCCTAAAGCACCATAAGTCGAATAAGTCAATAAATTAAAAATAGCATTACCAAATAATGCTATTGCCATTGAGAATAATACTTTTTTATTTTTCAATTGCGCGCTTAACGCTTTTAGAAAAATGTAACCAATGACCTGTGCCCAGAGACCAATACACATACCACGCAAATAATCGGAAGTTACCTCTACTGAATGCTGATTAAATGCGCCTCGCTGGAATAATAATTTTATAATATCTTCAGCATAAAAAAATAGAAACCCAGATACAGAAAACCCCAAAACAATTAAAATTGTATACAACTCTTCGAGTTTCCTTTTAACGATATTGGTATCCAAACCAACCCAAGCAGATAAGCCCGCAAAAGCGACAGGAACTGATAAAAAAAACACAACTGTTTCAGTTACAAATTTAGCATAGTCTAATGATGATACCGCCTCTAAACTGACTAATGATGACAATGCTCTTTCTAATGTAATATTCCCCTGTAAAAGAAGAGGCAATAATAATAAGGGTTTTAAAATCGACCAAAAATCGCCTATTACACCTTTAATTTCAACATACTCAAACTTTGCAGGCAGCATTATTATTTTTTTTGAATCTTTTCGAACCAGCGACCACATAAAAAAATAAATATAGCTTCCCGTAAAGCCCCAAGCTAAGAATTCAACCTTTTCAAAATAATATGCTATAAACACACCAATTAGCATGCCTATATTTTGAACTGGATTCCTCATGGACATTGGCTTGAAATCATTATGAGCCATTGAAACATAGTTCATTAATGCCGAGCACAGATAAAATGGACAACATAGTGCCATTATTTTAAGTAAGTTAATCGATATCAGTCTTGTTGATTCGTTTATACCAGGAGCAAGCACATCAACCCAAAATCCAGAAAATAAGTATAAAACAATAAACAAAAATGATGACATAATCACAAACAATAAAAAAATACACCACTTAAATGTTTCAGCTTTGTCAGTATTTTCTAATAAATATTTTTTATATAAAGGAATAAAGGCAGAGTTTAAACTGTCGCTAATCATAAAATTAATTGGTACAAG
>NZ_JAGRQZ010000007.1:0-87367 GCF_018223915.1 Klebsiella sp. 64 | reverse complement strand
ATGGGCTTTTTGCGTTTCTGTCGTCCGGCCAGCGTGCCGGCATGTCCCCCCGGTGGCGCTGCGCTTACCGGGGCCACGGATCCTCGGCCACCTGCTGGCCGAGGGGACATCAATGCCGCAAAGTTACCGACGTCAATCGTAGTCTGCTTCAGCCTGCTGCTCATACATCAAATTCAATAACGGATACGGTTGCCCCAGATCGTCCGTTTCAGAGCGCCCTGTCACCCTAAAACCCATCTTCTGATAAAACCCGACCGCTTGTTCATTCTGCTCATTTACATTGGTCGTCAGCTTCGGCGTTAACGACAGCGCATGCTCAATCAGCAACTTCCCCACGCCACAGCCGCGGACATCCGGATCGACGAACAGCGCATCCATATGATCTCCGGTCAGCAGCATAAAGGCGATCGGCTGGTCTTCCGTATTAACCGCCACCCACAGCGGAGCCTCCGGTAAAAATGCGCGTACCATCTCCTCCAGCTCCTTTCGATACGCTTTTGTCAGAAAATCATGCGTGGCGTCGACCGACCGACACCAGATCGCAGTCAGTTTATCCCCTTCATCAGGCCGGGAACGGCGGATGTTAATAACCATACTTTCTCCTTTTCTACATTCTTATATTCTAACTCAACAAGCGCCGTGAAATTTTCTCACCGTGAACATGCAGACTCGACATTCACCCGATTCCTGGTTATCTTCAGCTATCTGGATGTCTAAACGTTTATACGTATGCTATGAGGTAATACAGTTATGCCAATTCGGGTGCAGGACGAGCTGCCAGCCGTCAATTTCTTGCGCAATGAAAACGTCTTCGTAATGACGACAACACGTGCAACGACTCAGGAAATCCGCCCCCTGAAGGTGTTAATCCTCAACCTGATGCCGAAGAAAATCGAGACGGAAAATCAGTTCCTGCGTCTGCTATCAAACTCTCCGCTGCAGGTGGATATCCAGTTATTACGTATCGATGCGCGCGAGTCGCGTAATACCCCTGCGGAGCATCTGAATAACTTTTACTGTAATTTCGATGAGATCTGCGATCAGAACTTTGACGGCCTGATTGTTACCGGCGCTCCTTTAGGCCTGGTTGAGTTTAACGATGTTGCTTACTGGCCGCAGATCAAACAGGTACTGGAGTGGGCCAAGGATCACGTCACTTCGACGCTGTTCGTCTGTTGGGCGGTTCAGGCCGCGCTGAACATTCTGTACGGCATTCCCAAGCAGACCCGCGCCGAAAAGATTTCCGGCGTCTATGAACACCATATTCTTCATCCGCACGCCTTACTGACCCGCGGTTTCGACGACTCTTTCCTGGCCCCGCACTCACGCTATGCTGATTTTCCGGCCGGACTTATTCGCGACTATACCGATCTTGAGATCCTCGCGGAGACGGAAGAGGGCGATGCGTATTTGTTCGCCAGTAAAGATAAGCGCATCGCCTTTGTCACCGGCCACCCGGAGTACGATGCCAATACCCTGGCAAGTGAATATTTCCGCGATGTGGAAGCCGGTTTGAACCCTGAGATACCTCATAACTATTTCCCACAAAACGACCCGCAGAACAAACCGCGCGCCACCTGGCGCAGCCACGGCAATCTGCTGTTCGCTAACTGGCTTAACTATTACGTCTACCAGATTACGCCATACGATCTGCGTCATATGAATCCGACGCTGGAATAATACTCTATGTGAGACGATCCTAAAGCGTTTCAGCATTTTGCCTCTGGCACCTTCGGGTGCCTTTTTTATTTCCGAAATTCACTTCATACACGATGATAACTTTAATTTCATTGTTATCAATGTGTTAATGATAATTTAAAATTAAAATGGAAATTGTTTTTGATTTTGGAAATTAATTGAGTAGTCTTAATTGTGCTGAGCGAAAACTGCACAACGATCTTTCGCTCGCTTCCAGCGGATCAACCAAGAGGAGCAGCACAATGACGCAGCAGGCGACAATCACCGATGAACTGGCCTTTAGTCAGCCCTATGGCGAGCAGGAGAAGCAGATCTTAACGCCTGAGGCGGTAGAATTTCTGACGGAACTGGTGAGCCGCTTTACGCCGGCGCGCAATAAGCTGCTGGCCGCGCGTTTGCAGCAACAGCAGGCTATTGACGACGGGCAGCTTCCGGATTTTATTTCGGAAACTGCTTCCATTAGAAATGGCGACTGGACTATTCGCGGTATCCCGGCTGATTTGCAGGATCGCCGCGTGGAAATCACCGGCCCCGTCGAGCGCAAGATGGTCATTAACGCGCTGAATGCCAACGTCAAAGTCTTTATGGCGGACTTTGAGGATTCGCTGGCGCCTGACTGGCGCAAAGTCATTGATGGTCAAATCAACCTGCGCGATGCCGTGAACGGAACCATCAGCTACACCAACGAGGCCGGCAAAATCTATCAGTTGCAGCCCAATCCCGCTGTGCTGGTATGCCGTGTGCGCGGCCTGCATCTGCCGGAAAAGCATGTGACCTGGCGTAATGAGGCCATCCCCGGCAGCCTGTTCGATTTTGCGCTCTATTTCTTTCATAACTACCAGGCGCTGCTGGCGAAAGGAAGTGGTCCCTACTTCTATCTGCCAAAAACACAGGCCTGGCAGGAGGCGGCATGGTGGAACGATGTCTTCAGTTTTACGGAAGATCGCTTTGACCTGCCGCGGGGCACCATCAAGGCCACGCTGCTGATTGAGACGCTGCCAGCGGTGTTCCAGATGGATGAGATCCTGCATGCGCTGCGCGACCATATTGTTGGCCTGAACTGCGGCCGCTGGGATTACATCTTCAGTTATATCAAGACGCTGAAAAACCATCCGGATCGCGTACTGCCGGACCGGCAGGTGGTGACGATGGATAAACCCTTCCTCAGCGCCTACTCACGCTTGTTGATTAAGACCTGCCACAAACGCGGCGCGTTTGCGATGGGCGGTATGGCGGCGTTTATCCCGAGCAAAGATACCGAACGTAACCGCCAGGTGCTGAGTAAAGTCACCGCCGATAAAGAGCTGGAGGCCAACAACGGTCACGATGGGACCTGGATCGCCCACCCGGGCCTGGCGGATACCGCCATGGCGGTGTTTGACCGCGTGCTGGGCGATAAGCCGAATCAGCTCTCGGTCACCCGGAGCGAGGATGCGCCAATTACCGCTGAACAACTGCTGGCTCCCTGCGAGGGCGAACGCACGGAAGCCGGAATGCGCGCCAACATTCGCGTGGCGGTGCAGTACATCGAAGCGTGGATCTCCGGCAACGGCTGCGTACCGATTTATGGCCTGATGGAAGACGCCGCAACGGCCGAGATCTCGCGCACCTCTATCTGGCAGTGGATCCATCATCAGAAAACCCTGAACGACGGTACCCCGGTCACTAAGGCGCTGTTCCGCCAGTGGCTGGCGGAAGAGCTGATGGTGATTCAGGAGGAGCTGGGAGAGCACCGCTTCAGCCACGGCCGCTTTGACGATGCGGCGCGACTGATGGAGCAGATCACCACCTCCGACGAGCTAATTGATTTTCTGACATTGCCGGGCTACCGCCTGCTGGCCTAATCGCCAGATGGTGTGGTTCGCCATTTAGTCCTTCACCTATGAGCCTGGGGAGCCAGGAAATTATATGGAGCATCTGCACATGAAAACCCGTACCCAACAAATCGAAGAATTAAACAAAGAATGGACGAACCCGCGCTGGGAAGGCATTACCCGTCCCTACAGCGCGGAAGAGGTGGTGAAGTTACGCGGCTCGGTGAATCCGGAATGCACGCTGGCGCAGCTTGGCGCGGCGAAACTGTGGCGTCTGCTGCACGGGGAGGCGAAAAAAGGGTACGTCAACAGTCTCGGCGCGCTGACCGGCGGCCAGGCCTTGCAGCAGGCGAAGGCGGGTATCGAAGCCATTTATCTCTCCGGCTGGCAGGTGGCGGCGGATGCTAACCTGGCGTCCAGCATGTATCCGGATCAATCGCTGTATCCGGCCAACTCGGTACCGGCGGTGGTGGATCGGATCAACAACACCTTCCGCCGCGCCGATCAGATCCAGTGGTCAGCGGGAATTGAACCGAACGATCCGCGCTTTATCGACTACTTCCTGCCGATCGTGGCGGATGCGGAGGCCGGTTTTGGCGGCGTCCTGAACGCCTTTGAGCTGATGAAATCGATGATTGAAGCCGGTGCAGCGGCTGTTCACTTCGAAGATCAGCTGGCATCGGTGAAGAAGTGCGGCCATATGGGCGGTAAAGTGCTGGTTCCGACTCAGGAGGCGATTCAGAAGCTGGTGGCGGCGCGTCTGGCGGCCGACGTGATGGGGGTCCCGACGCTGGTCATCGCCCGTACCGATGCCGACGCCGCGGATTTAATTACCTCAGACTGCGATCCGTACGATCGTGAGTTTATTACCGGGGATCGCACCAGCGAAGGGTTCTTCCGCACCCACGCCGGGATCGAGCAGGCGATCAGCCGCGGGCTGGCCTACGCGCCGTATGCGGATCTGGTGTGGTGTGAAACGTCGAAACCGGATCTCGAGCAGGCGCGCCGCTTTGCCGAGGCTATCCATGCGCGTTTCCCGGGCAAACTGCTGGCCTATAACTGCTCGCCGTCGTTTAACTGGAAGAAAAATCTCGATGATAAAACCATCGCCAGCTTCCAGCAGCAGCTGTCGGACATGGGATACAAATACCAGTTTATTACCCTCGCGGGGATCCACAGCATGTGGTTCAACATGTTCGACCTCGCCCATGCCTACGCTCAGGGTGAGGGGATGCGCCACTATGTTGAGAAAGTGCAGCAGCCGGAATTCGCCGCCGGGCCGGAAGGCTACACCTTCGTCTCGCATCAGCAGGAGGTGGGCACCGGCTACTTCGACAAGGTCACCACCATTATCCAGGGTGGCACCTCGTCGGTAACGGCGCTGACCGGCTCGACCGAAGAAGAGCAGTTTTAAGCCATGCCCGGTGGCGCGACGCTGACCGGGCCTGCAAGAGGACGCAGGCCGGATAAGCGAGCGCGCCATCCGGCATGACGTGGCGCCGGATGGGGGAAAGCGATGACGCGTGGTCTGGAATTACTGATTGCCCAAACGATATTGCAGGGATTTGACGCGCAGTATGGGCGTTTTCTTGAAGTCACTTCCGGCGCGCAGCAGCGCTTTGAACAGGCTGACTGGCACGCCGTGCAGCAGGCGATGAAGCAGCGGATCCATCTCTACGATCACCACGTGGGCCTGGTAGTAGAGCAGCTGCGCTGCATCACCGAAGGGAAAAGCACCGACGTCGATTTTCTTCTGCGGGTGAAACAGCAGTACACCCAACTTTTACCGGATTACCCTCGCTTTGAAATTGCTGAGAGCTTTTTCAATTCGGTCTATTGCCGCCTGTTTGACCACCGCTCGCTGACCCCCGAGCGGCTCTTTATTTTCAGCTCGCAGCCCGAGCGACCCTTTCGTACCCTCCCGCGACCGCTGGCGAAAGATTTCTTTCCGGAACGCGGTTGGTCGCACCTGCTGGGTAAAGTACTGTCCGATCTGCCGCTGCGGCTACCGTGGCAAAACAAAGCGCGGGATATCGGCTATATCATTGCCAGTCTGCAGGAGGCGCTGGGGGAGGAACTGCTCGCCACCTGTCATCTGCAGGTCGCCAATGAGCTGTTCTACCGCAATAAAGCCGCCTGGCTGGTGGGCAAACTGGTCATGCCGATGGCGACGCTGCCTTTTTTGCTGCCGATCCACCGCAGCGAAGAGGGTGAGCTGTTTGTTGACACCTGCCTCACAACCCATGCCGAAGCGAGTATCGTTTTTGGCTTCGCGCGTTCCTATTTTATGGTTTATGCGCCGTTGCCCGGCGCCCTGGTGGAATGGCTGCGCGAGATCTTGCCGGGTAAAACGACGGCCGAGTTGTACATGGCGATTGGCTGTCAGAAGCATGCCAAAACCGAAAGCTATCGCGAATATCTACACTACATTACTCGCTGCGATGAGCAGTTTATTGAAGCGCCGGGTATTCGCGGGATGGTGATGCTGGTGTTTACCCTGCCGGGCTTTGACCGGGTGTTTAAGGTGATCAAGGACCGCTTCGCGCCGCAGAAAGAGATGACCGCCGCCCATGTGCGGGCTTGCTATCAGCTGGTAAAGGAGCATGACCGCGTCGGGCGGATGGCGGACACCCAGGAGTTTGAAAATTTCGTGCTGGATAAACGGCAAATCGCGCCGGCGCTGCTGGCGCTGCTGCAGGCGGAAGCGGGGAACAAACTCACCGATCTCGGCGACCGCATCGTCATCAGCCATCTCTATATTGAACGGCGAATGGTGCCGCTCAACCTGTGGCTGGAGCAGGTTAACGGCCAGGCATTGCGTGATGCGGTAGAAGAGTATGGCAATGCTATCCGCCAGCTGGCCGCCGCCAACATCTTTCCCGGCGATATGTTATTTAAAAACTTCGGCGTCACCCGCCATGGCCGGGTGGTGTTCTACGACTATGATGAAATCTGCTATATGACGGAAGTGAATTTTCGCGAGATCCCGCCGCCGCGCTATCCGGAGGATGAGCTGGCCAGCGAGCCGTGGTACAGCGTTTCGCCTGGCGATGTGTTTCCGGAGGAGTTCCGCCACTGGCTGTGCGCCGACCCGCGCATTGGGCCACTGTTTGAAGAGATGCATGCCGACCTGCTGCGCGCCGACTACTGGCGCGCACTGCAGATGCGGATTAAAAACGGCCATGTGGAAGATGTCTACGCCTACCGGCGCAAGCAGCGTTTTAGCGTGCGCTATGGCGCCGACAGTAGACCGGATAAGGCGTTTACGCCGCCATCCGGCAAGGTGCGCCGATCTGCCTGATGGCGCTACGCTTATCAGGCCTACTTAAAATGCCCTTCTGGGGCATTTTTTTATTTAACCCCGCCATACGCCAGCGTCACTTCCTTCGCCGCCTTGATCACCAGCGCGCCCAGCTCAGTCACCCGATCATCGGTCATACGCGAGATGGGGCCTGAGATGGAGATTGCCGCGAACGGTTCGCGATGTTCATCGTAAATGCAGGCGGCGACGCAGCGCAGGCCGAGCGCGTGCTCCTCATCATCGAAAGAGTAGCCCCGCTTGCGGGTCTGGGCTAAATCTTCCTTCAGATGCAGCGGGGAGACCAGCGTGGCATGCGTATAGGCATGCAGCCCTTTACGGTGCAGCAGACTGGTGACCTGCTCTTCGCTCAGCTGCGCGAGAAACGCCTTCCCGGCGCCGGAAGCGTGCATCGGCAGTTTACCGCCGATTGGCGCCGACATCCGCATCAGCTGGGTGCACTGCACCTGATCGATAATGATCGCCTGGTGGTCGCTCTGGTCGAGCACCGCCAGATTCACCGTTTCACCGGAATCTTCCATCAGCTGGCGCAGGATCGGGTGGACAATGGCCAGCAGATTGCGGCTTTGTAGAAAGCTGCTGCCGACCACGAAAGCATGCGCCCCTACGGCCCAGTGACCCAGCTCGCCAACCTGGCGGACGAAGCCCAGCTGTTGCATGGTGGTCAGCAGACGGTGAGTCGTGGAGTTGGGCAGACCCGCCTGCTGCGCCAGTTCGGTCAGCGCGACGCTGCTGTGGGACTCGGCAATCCATTCGAGTAATTTCAGGCCGCGGGTCAGCGACTGAACCTGACCGCCAGCCTGCTGGGCAGTGGCAGCCGCGGGTTTTCTGCCGCGTTTCGCGGGAATGGGGGTTGTGGCCATCGCGAACTCCTTTTTCTGTATCGTGGAAATAATTTTCGTTTTATTTGGCAATAATGCAATCACAACCGGACTCATCGGAGGAGTGAAGCTGAACATGTCTCATATTGCCCGTTGTTGTCTTTTCCGCTCCGGTGGTTTATGCCAGTATGGTTTGTTGGCTATTTGGCCTGAGTCGAGCGTTGTCGGGAGCAAGTGTGAGCAGCAAAGTTGAGCAACTGCATCAGCAGTTAAAAGAACGTATTCTGGTTCTGGATGGGGGCATGGGCACCATGATCCAGGGCTATCGTCTGAGTGAGCAGGACTTTCGCGGTGAGCGCTTTGCTGACTGGCCGTGCGACCTGAAAGGCAACAACGACCTGCTGGTGCTCAGCAAACCCGAAGTGATCCGCGAGATCCACGACGCCTATTTCGAGGCCGGCGCGGATATCATTGAGACCAACACCTTTAACTCGACGACCATCGCGATGGCGGATTACCAGATGGAATCCCTGTCGGCCGAGATCAACTTTGCCGCGGCGAAGCTGGCCCGCGCCAGCGCCGACGCCTGGACGGCCCGCACGCCGGAAAAACCGCGCTATGTCGCGGGCGTGCTTGGCCCGACCAACCGCACCGCCTCTATCTCGCCTGATGTGAACGATCCGGCGTTCCGTAATATTACCTTTGACCAGCTGGTGGCCGCCTATCGCGAATCCACCCGGGCGCTGGCGGAAGGCGGCGTGGATCTGATCCTGATTGAAACGGTGTTTGACACCCTGAACGCTAAAGCGGCCATCTATGCGGTGAAAGAGGAGCTGGAGGCGTTAGGCGTTGACCTGCCGCTGATGATCTCCGGGACCATTACCGATGCCTCTGGCCGCACGCTTTCCGGACAGACCACCGAAGCCTTTTATAACTCGCTGCGTCACGCCGAAGCCTTATCGTTTGGTCTGAACTGCGCCCTCGGGCCGGACGAGCTGCGGCAGTACGTCCAGGAGCTGTCGCGCATTGCCGAATGCTACGTCACCGCGCACCCGAACGCCGGCCTGCCCAACGCCTTCGGCGAATACGATCTGGACGCCGACACCATGGCGACGCAAATTCGCGAATGGGCGGAAGCCGGTTTCCTTAATATCGTTGGCGGCTGCTGCGGTACCACCCCGGAGCATATCGCCGCCATGAGCCGGGCGGTAGCGGGCCTGCCGCCGCGTCAGTTGCCGGAAATTGCGGTGGCCTGCCGCCTCGCCGGCCTGGAGCCGTTGAATATCGGCGACGATAGCCTGTTCGTTAACGTCGGTGAACGAACTAACGTCACCGGCTCGGCGAAATTTAAGAGGCTGATTAAAGAAGAGAAGTACAGCGAAGCGCTGGACGTTGCGCGTCAGCAGGTGGAAAGCGGCGCGCAGATTATCGATATCAACATGGACGAGGGGATGCTCGACGCGGAAGCGGCGATGGTGCGTTTCCTTAACCTGATTGCCGGCGAGCCGGACATTGCCCGCGTGCCGATCATGATTGACTCCTCCAAGTGGGAAGTCATTGAAAAGGGCCTGAAATGTATTCAGGGCAAAGGCATCGTTAACTCGATTTCGATGAAAGAGGGCGTCGAATCCTTTATCCACCATGCGAAACTGGTTCGCCGCTACGGCGCCGCAGTGGTGGTGATGGCTTTCGACGAGGTTGGTCAGGCCGACACCCGCGAACGTAAAATTGAGATTTGCCGTCGCGCCTACAAAATCCTCACCGAAGAGGTCGGCTTCCCGCCGGAAGATATTATCTTCGACCCCAATATCTTTGCCGTCGCCACCGGTATCGAAGAGCATAACAACTACGCACAGGACTTTATCGGCGCCTGCGAAGACATCAAACGCGAGCTGCCGCATGCGCTAATCTCCGGCGGGGTCTCCAACGTCTCCTTCTCCTTCCGCGGTAATGACCCGGTACGTGAGGCGATCCACGCCGTATTCCTCTACTACGCGATCCGCAACGGCATGGACATGGGGATCGTCAACGCCGGTCAGCTGGCCATCTATGATGACCTCCCGGGCGAGCTGCGCGACGCGGTCGAAGACGTGATCCTCAACCGCCGCGATGACAGTACCGAACGGTTACTTGAGCTGGCGGAAAAATATCGCGGCAGCAAAGCGGACGACGGCGCGAATGCCCAGCAGGCGGAGTGGCGCACCTGGGAAGTGAAAAAACGCCTCGAATATTCGCTGGTGAAGGGCATTACCGAATTTATCGAACAGGACACCGAAGAAGCGCGTCAGCAGGCCGCCCGCCCGATTGAGGTCATTGAAGGGCCGCTGATGGACGGCATGAACGTGGTCGGCGATCTGTTCGGCGAAGGCAAAATGTTCCTGCCGCAGGTGGTGAAATCCGCCCGTGTAATGAAACAGGCGGTGGCCTACCTTGAGCCGTTTATTGAAGCCAGTAAAGAGCAGGGCTCCAGTAACGGCAAAATGGTGATTGCCACGGTAAAAGGCGACGTTCATGACATTGGCAAAAACATCGTCGGCGTGGTGCTGCAGTGCAATAACTACGAAATCATCGATCTTGGCGTGATGGTCCCGGCGGATAAAATTCTCAAAACGGCCAAAGAGGTAAACGCGGATCTAATTGGTCTTTCCGGGCTGATTACCCCATCGCTGGACGAGATGGTTAATGTGGCGAAAGAGATGGAGCGCCAGGGCTTTACCATCCCGCTGCTGATAGGCGGCGCGACCACCTCGAAAGCGCATACGGCGGTGAAAATCGAGCAGAACTACAGCGGCCCGACCGTTTACGTACAGAACGCCTCGCGCACCGTCGGCGTGGTGTCTGCGCTGCTCTCGGACACGCAGCGCGACGAGTTTGTCGCCCGCACGCGCAAAGAGTATGAAACGGTGCGTATCCAGCATGGGCGTAAAAAACCGCGTACGCCGCCGGTGACCCTTGCCGCCGCGCGGGAAAACGATCTGGCCTTTGACTGGGAGAGCTACACGCCGCCGGTGGCTCATCGTCTGGGAGTACAGACGGTGGAAGCCAGTATCGAGACTCTGCGCAACTACATCGACTGGACGCCGTTCTTCATGACCTGGTCGCTCGCGGGTAAATATCCGCGCATTCTGGAAGATGAAGTGGTAGGGGAAGAGGCGCAGCGCCTGTTCAAAGACGCTAACGAGCTGCTGGATAAGCTGAGCGCAGAGAAAACCCTGAACCCGCGGGGCGTGGTGGGTCTGTTCCCGGCCAACCGCGTGGGCGACGATATTGAAATCTATCGCGATGAAACCCGCACCCACGTGCTGACGGTGAGCCATCATCTGCGCCAGCAGACGGAGAAGGTTGGCTTCGCCAACTACTGCCTCGCCGATTTTGTCGCGCCGAAGCTGAGCGGCAAGGCGGACTACATCGGCGCCTTCGCCGTGACCGGCGGCCTGGAAGAGGACGCGCTGGCGGATGCCTATGAAGCGCAGCATGATGACTATAACAAGATCATGATCAAGGCCATCGCCGATCGCCTGGCGGAGGCCTTTGCCGAGTATCTGCATGAGAAAGTGCGCAAGGTTTACTGGGGATATGCGGCCAATGAGAACCTCAGCAATGAGGAGCTTATTCGCGAGAACTACCAGGGGATCCGACCGGCGCCGGGATATCCGGCCTGTCCGGAGCATACCGAAAAGGGGACCATCTGGCAGCTACTGGACGTTGAAGCCCATACCGGCATGAAGCTCACCGAATCGTTCGCCATGTGGCCGGGCGCATCGGTTTCCGGCTGGTACTTCAGCCATCCGGATAGCAAGTACTTCGCCGTGGCGCAGATCCAGCGCGATCAGGTCGAAGATTACGCGCTGCGTAAAGGAATGACGCCGGCGGAGGTCGAGCGCTGGTTAGCGCCTAATCTGGGCTATGATGCGGACTAGTCGTCATCTTTCCTTACAACAAACAAGGCGCTCTGTGAGCGCCTTGTCTCTTTATTGAGGTTAACCCCTTATACTGAGATAGGTTCCTGAACTTCGGAAAACCTATAACGATAAGGAGAAGCTGATTCCGTGTTAACTCTGCTACACCTGTTGTCCGCGGTTGCTCTGCTGGTGTGGGGCACGCATATCGTGCGTACCGGGGTGATGCGCGTCTATGGCGCTCGCCTGCGTACCGTTCTCAGTAGCAGCGTAGAGAAAAAGCCGCTCGCCTTCTGCGCGGGTCTTGGCGTGACTGCGCTGGTGCAAAGCAGTAACGCCACCACCATGCTGGTGACCTCATTTGTCGCCCAGGATTTAGTGGGTCTGATGCCAGCGCTGGTGATGGTGCTGGGGGCCGACGTCGGGACGGCGCTGATGGCGAGGGTGTTGACCTTCGACCTGTCGTGGCTGTCGCCGTTGTTGATATTTATCGGGGTGATTTTCTTCCTCGGCCGCAAGCAGACCCGCGCCGGGCAGCTTGGACGGGTGGGGATTGGTCTGGGGCTGATCCTGTTGGCCCTCGAGCTGATTGTCCAGGCCGTACACCCCATAACCCAGGCGAACGGTGTGCAGGTGATTTTCGCCTCGCTGACCGGCGATATCATGCTGGATGCTTTGATTGGCGCCGTATTTGCAATCATTAGCTACTCCAGCCTGGCGGCGGTGCTGTTAACGGCGACGCTGACCGCGGCGGGAGCGATCTCTTTCCCGGTGGCGCTGTGTCTGGTGATTGGCGCCAACCTGGGATCGGGGCTGCTGGCGATGCTTAACAACAGCGCGGCGAACGCGGCGGCGCGCCGGGTGGCGCTGGGCAGCCTGCTGTTTAAGCTGGTGGGGAGTCTGATTATTCTGCCGTTCGTCCATCCGCTGGCCGCGGCGATGCAAAAGCTGCCGTTGGCCGAGTCCGAGCTGGTTATCTACTTCCACGTCTTTTACAACCTGCTGCGCTGCATCGCGATGGTGCCCTTTGCCGGACCGATGGCGAAGCTGTGCCAGCGTCTGATCCGCGATGAGCCCGAGCTGGATAACCATCTCAAACCCAAGCATCTCGACCCGTCGGCGCTGGACACCCCGGCGCTGGCGCTGGCCAATGCCGCGCGTGAGACGCTGCGCATTGGTGACGCGATGGAGCAGATGCTGGAGAGCCTGCACAAGGTGATGCATGGCGAACCGCGTCAGGAGAAAGAGCTGCGCCGTATGGCGGATGATATCAACGTACTTTACACCGCTATTAAGCTCTATCTGGCGCGAATGCCAAAGGATGAGCTGGCGGAAGAGGAATCCCGGCGCTGGGCGGAAATTATTGAGATGTCGTTAAACCTCGAACAGGCGTCCGATATCGTCGAGCGAATGGGCAGCGAGATCGCCGATAAATCGCTGGCGGCGCGGCGCGCCTTCTCGGTAGAAGGGTTAAAGGAGCTTGATGCGCTGTACGATCTGCTGCTCAGCAACCTGCAGCTGGCGATGTCGGTCTTCTTCTCCAGCGATGTGCCCAGCGCCCGCCGCCTGCGGCGCAGCAAACACCGGTTCCGCATTCTTAACCGCCGCTACTCGCATGCGCACGTTGACCGTCTGCATCAGCAGAACGTGCAGAGCATCGAAACCAGTACGTTGCACCTGGCGCTGCTGGGGGATATGAAGCGTCTGAACAGCCTGTTCTGCTCGGTGGCTTACAGCGTGATGGAGCAGCCGGATGAAGACGACGAACGGGATGACTACTGAGACGGATTATTTTTCCGTTTATGTCGCTTCTTTTCTGGCGAGGTAGCCCTCCCGGGACGTGGCTGACGCCTTCCCGGGAGGGACATCCTAGCTTCTGGCAAACGCCGAGGCCTCTGCCACCAGCGCGCTATCCGGCCGTACGCCGGTATAAAGGGCAAACTGCTCGACGGCTTGCAGGGCAATAACTTCCGCACCGCTGATGGTTTGCTTACCCCGTTGTTGCGCCAGGCGGATCAGCGGAGTTTCCGCCGGCAACGCGACCACGTCAAACACGACGCTGGCCTGGGCCACCATGGCCTCGCTGAACGCCAGCGTGTTGCTTTCCGCTCCCCCCGCCATGCCCAGCGGTGTGACATTGACCAGAATCTCGGCTGCGATCCCTTCGGGCAGGGGCTGCCACTGAAAGCCATACTGTTTTGCCAGCGCCAGGCCGCGCTGGCGATTGCGGGCCGCAATGATCACGTCGCGGAAACCGGCATCACGGAAGGCGGCAATGACGGCTTTCCCCATGCCGCCGCTACCCTGAATCATCACTCTGGCGTTGGTATCGAGCCGATGGCTGGCGATCAGGCTTTTGACCGCGATGTAATCGGTGTTTAGCCCGGTTAACTTCCCGTCGTCGTTGACGATGGTGTTGACGGAGTCGATGACTTTTGCTGACGGATCGATCGCGTCAAGAAACGGTATGCAGCTCTCTTTAAACGGCATGGAGACCGCACAGCCGCGGATACCCAATGCGCGAACCCCTTTTACCGCCGCCTCAATATCCTTAGTCGTAAAGGCTTTGTAGAGGTAGTTCAATCCCAGCTTGTCATACAGATAGTTATGAAAGCGGGTGCCGAAGTTGCCGGGGCGACCCGCCAGGGAGATGCACAGCAGCGTATCGCGGTTAATCATGCGTAATATCCTCCGCGTGGGCCAGCAGATACGCTTCAGCCTCCTGGGACCAGATCCCATGGTGACGCGCCACAATCGCTGCCAGTTCGGGATCGGCGATCTCGCCCAGCGGCGTGAGCGGGAAGGCTTTTCCGGTATACACCAGCTTTTTTCCCCCGCCGACGGCAGGCAGATCGAGGGTGGTTTCGCCCGCGGCGTTCAGGCCGAGAATATGGGTGACCACTTTCGCCGTCTGGACCTTTTTCGCCTGCATCAGCGCCACCGCGGCGCGCATATCGTCAGTATTACCGCCGGAGGTGCCGACGTAGTGGGTAAAGGCGTAGTGCACGTCGTAGAAGTTGATCGGGGCGCTGAATTGCTTATCCTGGGGGCCAGCAAAGAAATTCAGGCAGCCGTCCGGAGCCAGCAACGAGGAGGCCAGGGTGATCAGCTGTTCGTTTGGCACAAACACGAAGATATCGTCGAAGCCATGGCCGCCGCTGAGCGCCAGTAGCGTATCGCGACTGGCCTCATGGCCGTCGAGGTAGTGGATCAGCGTCTGCGGCTCAGAGGGGTAATGACGGCGGGCGTAGCTGAGCTTCGGCTTATTGGTATCGGTCACTACCAGTAGTGAAGGATTGATGGGGCCGTGCAGCGCATAGTCGATAGCCAGCAGCCCCATCGGCCCCGTCCCGCCCAGGATCAGAGTGTGTCCCTGAGGACGGATCCCCATCACGTGGTTGTAACTCCCCTCCTGCAGATGATAATTGGCGTTGAAAGCGCCAATGACGCAGGAGAGCGGCTCCACCAGCGATCCTTCAAACCAGGTATCCCCCTCCCAGGTGAGCAGGCAATCCTGCGCCATCACCTCATTGGGGATCACCACATGGGTGGCTTCGCCACCGATCCATGGGAATGAGTAGCCGGGGCAGTCGGGTCGGTCGGGCAACTGCAGGTTGGCCTGGATCACGTAGCGCTGCCCTGGCTGAAACTTATGCTGCCACTTTTTACCGACGGCAAGGATTTCGCCGCAGAATTCATGACCGATAATAATGGGCCTGGTGGCCACATCATCTGGCACCTTTTTATGATCGGCACCCTGATTGGCCTCTTTCCATGAGGAAAGACACAGGCTGTCCGTGACCACCCGGGCGAGGATCTCATCGTCCTGCATCGCCGGGAGGGTAAAGGTTTCCAGGCGCAGGTCTCGTTTGCCATACAGGCGCAGGGCCGTTGTTGTTTGCATAAACCACCTCATCCCCTTCATCTTTCGGGGCTATGTTGTTGACGTCACCCCGGCATCGCCGGGGCGGAATAATCAGGACAGAAAGCCGAGGGCGTTGCCGATAATGCCTAAGCCGAAAAGGGCGAAAATCAGCCAGACCGGATTCACTTTCTTGTTCAGCAGACGCACCATCAGTAGCGTCAGGCCCAGCGCCAGCAGGCCGGGGCAGAGCTGATCGAGGATGTTCTGGACGGTCATCGTGACGGTGGCGCCGTCTGCACCGGGCGTTTGGGAAACCACCAGCGGCACATTGATGGTGGTCCATTTGGTCACCAGCACCCCCATGACAAACAGGCCGAGAATGGAGGCGCCTTCGGTCAGCTTCTGCAGCAGGTTACCGCCCATATCGCTGACGATATTGACCCCTTTACGGAAGCCCAGTTGCAGGCCGTACCACTTCATTGCCAGCCGCACTGCATTGAAAATAAAGAAAAATAACAAAGGTCCCAGAATGTTGCCGGAGAGGGCCAGCGAGGCGCCAAGGGCCGCGGTAATCGGCCGCAGCGTGCCCCAGACCAGCGGGTCGCCGACGCCGGCCAGCGGGCCCATCAGACCCACTTTGATGCCGTTGATAGCGCCATCGTCAATGGCCGCGCCGTTAGCCCGGGCCTCCTCCATGGCGGCGGTGACGCCGATCACCGGGCCACACACCGCCGGCGTGGTATTAAAGAACACCAGATGACGCTTCAGCGCCGCGACCTGATCGGCTTTGAGCGGATACAGGCGTTTGATCGCCGGGATCATGTCGTAGCAAAACCCCAGGCCATGAATACGTTCGAAGTTAAAGGAGGCCTGCTGGAGGTTGGAGCGGAGAAACATGCTCACCAGGTCGCCTTGCGTGATTTTTTTCTGTTCCATTTTCGGCTCCATTAGTCGTCAAGCTGGTCAAGGGCGGGGGCAGAGGGGGCAGTGGAGGCGGCGGGTTCAGCTTTACGCCACTGTGGATTGAGCTGGATGTAGATCAGCGCGATGATGACGCCCACGCCGCCGAAGGCCAGCAGGCTGAAGTCGAGATAACCCCCGGCGAGAAAACCGAGGAAAAAGAAGGGCATCAGGTATTTCACGCCCATCATTCGCAGCACCATCGCGTAGCCCACGACGACAATGAAACCACCGGCAATCTGCAGGCCGCGGGTGACGAATTCCGGGATCGCGCTGAGCATACTGCTGACCATATCCGCGCTAACGAACAGCGAGACCACCAGCGCCGGGATTGCCACGCGCAGTGCCTGCACCCCCAGTGCGGAGACATGCAGCAGGTCGATGGTGCGAAAGCGCGCCTCCTCGGCCGCTTTGTCCGCGGCGTGCTGGAACACCACGGTAATGGTACGGGCGAAAACGGTCAGCACCTGCCCGGCGGCGGCCACCGGCAGAGCAATGGCGATACCGGTGGCAATGCTCTGGTGGCCCACAATCACCAGAATGGCGGAGATAATGCTGGCCAGCGCCGAATCTGGCGACTGCGCTGCCCCCACGTTCATCCAGCCGAGGGCGATCAGCTCCAGCGTACCGCCGAGCATAACCCCGGTTTTTAAATCGCCCAGGATGAGGCCAATCACGGTACAGGCGATAAGGGGCCGATGGGTCTGAAATTCATCCAGCACGCTGCCCATTCCGGCAATACAGGAAAAAATAAATATGGCTATTATCTGTAGGGTACTAATTTCCATAATTTATGACCTTTAAGGTGTGAGTCATCCTGCCTGCTACGGCATATCACAACAGGCGCTATTTTTTATTCGCAGAAAGCTGTTTCGTTAATTTTGTCGAGAATATTGACTGACGGATCTGATGCGACCACGCGTAAATCGAGTTTTACGCCCAGTTTATCGAGTTCACGGAATGCCTGAATATCCTGCGGATCCAAAGAAACGGCTTTGGTTAGCTGTTTTTTACCGGGTCGCCAGGCCATGCCACCAATATTTAACGTGGCGATCTGCACGCCCTGGCGCACCATCGTTAAAACATCGTGTGGATTGGTAAATAAATAAAAGACGGTCTCGTCCTGATATTGCGGGTTATGATAGACCGCAACCGCTTTTTCCAGACTGACAACGTTTACCTTCATGCCTGGCGGAGCCGCCTGGCGCAACAGGGTCCGGCGAACCTCATCGTTAAATACATCGTCATTGCAGATAATTATCCGCTGGGCGTTGGCGACTTTTGACCACACGGTGGTGACCTGGCCATGAATCAGTCGGTCATCAATACGGGCGAGGGTAATTTGCATCAGAACTCCTCCTCAACGGTTTCTGGCTGCTGCCAGACCACACAGCACTGGCTGGCAATGGTTTGCAGATGCTGACATAAGTCATCGGCGCTCAGAGTATGCTGGTTATCCACCAGCTCAAGCGCCAGCGGCAGCGACAAGCCGCTAATCACCCGGATCTGCGGGTGATGCATTGCCAGACCGGCTGCGGCATTCCATGGGCTTCCGCACTGCAAATCTACCGCGATGACCCACTCCTCGTCGGTGTGGGCGCTTACTAACTTTTCCAGGTTGATGGCAATATCTGCCGCGTTTTCGCCGGGGACAAACGCGACGGCGCTGACGTTAACCTCGCCGTAGACCATGCGTACCGAATCGAGCATGGCCCCGGCCAGCTGGCCGTGAGCGCAGAAGATAGCGTGAACCATACTGCCTCCTTAACCGCGCGTTTTTCCGCCGGCAATGTTAGTGGTGACTCCGGTGATGTAGCTGGCGCGCGCTGACAAGAGATAGCAAACAAAATCAGCCACTTCCGAGAGCTTTCCTGCCCGCCCGATGGGAATGGCGTTTTTGGTATATCCCTCGCGAAGTTGCTCGACGGTGATATTGCGCGTCCAGGCCAGCGCCTCTTCATATTCCGGTGTCCGCAGACCGGTTTTTTCGAGGATCCCCGGCGCAACGCCGACCACGCGGATCCCATATTTACCCAATTCTTTGGACCAGGAGCGGGTAAAGCTGTTGAGCGCGGCCTTGGTCGCGGCGTAGCAGCTTTGACCTTCAGAGCCTTCCAGGCCGCTCTCCGAAGAGACATTGACAATCACACCGGCGCGCTGTTTGACCATTTGACGCGCCACCGCCTGCGACATGAAAAACACCCCTTTCTGGTTGATATTGACCATTTTTTCAAAAGCGGCTTCGTTTAATTCATAGCGGCCGGCCGGTGCTTTTTCGTCGACTAATAAACGCGGGAAATTCACGCCAGCGTTATTGACCAAACCATCAATACGCGACCAGCACTGAATAATGGCATCGATAGTCTGTTGCACCTCTGTCGCGCTGGAAATATCCGTCGGCCAGAAGTGATAATTATCGCCATTGTGATGACGATCGCCGCCATGAATATCAATCATCTGGACATGAGCACCTTGTGATAATAATTCATCGACAATGGCCAGCCCAATTCCCGAGGCGCCGCCGGTCACGATAATGACGTTATCTTTTAAATTTAACCAGGTATTCATTATTCACTCCCATTTCTTTAGATAAAGGGATCCCCCGCAGCGGGTGCTGCGTGAAATCATATCCTGTGTGTTATTTCAGTAATAACTCAGCCGTTTCTCTGTTTGTCACCAGACAATTAATATAGCGTCCGTGCAATGCGCCAAGAATGCCAGAGTATTTCTCTTCCCCCATGGCGATGCCGATGGAATAGCGAGCCTGGCGCAGCTTCGCCATTTCGATCGACAGGGTTTTTTCGCTCATATTGGTATCGACTAACCCGCCGTTAATATCGTAGAAACGCGAACAGATATCCCCGGCGACGTGGCGGGCGTTGAGATCGTCGCTCTCTTCGCTGCCGTAGAAGGCGTGCCAGTTTGCGCCGTCGCGAATGGCCGGTGAACCAATACCCACCAGCGCCACATCCAGGCTGTCCCAGTAGGATGAGATGGTTTTAAAGTGCTGGGACTGCATGATGCCGTTGCGGATCAGCGGGTTATCCAGCAGGGCTGGAAAATCGGCAAGGTGGGATTCCGCTTTCAGTCTGGCTGCCGCGCCGTAGGTTAAGGTGTTCACATGGTAGCGGCTCTCCAGTTTACCGGAAGGTCCACCGATGATGGGGACGCAGATCACCTGGCGTGACTGGCTGGCCTGCGGCAGGTTCTCCACCAGCGAACGCACGGCGCGGCCCCATGAAAAACCGATGATATCGCCTGGCTCCAGCAACCGATCGACAAGCAGGGCGCCATGCTGGCCCATCGCACTCAGCTGTTCTTCTTCCAGCAGCCCATCGCTGCTGGCAACCACCGCCTCTTTCAGGCCAAATTTTTGCTTGAGCTGTTGCTCGAGCCACAGGTTTTCATTGTAGTCATAGTTGATGGCGATGGTAACAATGCCCTGCTCGCGGCCGCGCTTCAGCAGGCGACTGATGGTGGTGCGATAGATCCCCAGCTCGCGAGCAATTTGCGCCTGAGTCATATCCTGCTCGTAATAGAGCTGGGCGATTTTGACAATCAACCGGATATCATCGCTGTTTTCCATAGTCATCTGCTGGCTCCTGCACATTTGTGCAAATCGCGGGTTTGTGCTGTTGATCTGATATAACCCTATTAGAGCCGCCGTTTGAAGCGATTTTCTTTTATTTCATCACCCTAATCTGGCGAATAATCTTGCACATTTGCGTTATCAATAGCGGGTTGTTGGCACCTTTGTGCATTGCACGCTAAATCGCTGATTCTGTGATATTTCATCATGCAAAGTTGCCAGGCGTTGAGCGGGACACTTTTGTGAAAAAAGGCGTAGTCGATCACACCTTGCGCCGGAGGGCGCAAAGGCACATCTTTTTTCTCGCCCACAAGGTAGGGTATATTTCGCTTTTACAGGAGAATCTATGCTGCCCGACTCATCAACCCGATTAAATAAATACATCAGTGAAAGCGGCATCTGCTCGCGTCGCGAAGCGGACCGCTTTATTGAACAAGGCAACGTCTTTATCAATGGCAAGCGCGCCACTATTGGCGATCAGGTGAAGCCTGGCGATTTAGTCAAAGTGAACGGACGGTTGATTGAGCCGCGCGAAGCGGATGATCTGGTGCTGATTGCGCTGAATAAGCCGGTCGGCATTGTGAGCACCACGGAAGACGGCGAGCGCGACAACATTGTCGATTTCGTCAACCACAGCAAGCGTATCTTCCCTATTGGCCGTCTGGATAAAGATTCTCAGGGGCTGATCTTCCTCACCAACCACGGCGATCTGGTGAACAAGATCCTGCGCGCCGGCAACGACCATGAAAAAGAGTATCTGGTGACGGTCGATAAGCCGGTGACCGATGAGTTCATTCGCGGCATGGGCGCGGGGGTACCGATTCTCGGGACCGTGACCAAAAAATGTAAGGTAAAGAAAGAAGCGCCGTTCGTTTTCCGCATCACTCTGGTGCAGGGGCTGAATCGCCAGATCCGTCGTATGTGCGAGCACTTTGGCTATGAAGTGACGAAGCTTGAGCGTACGCGGATCATGAACGTGAGCCTGACGGGGATCCCCTTGGGTGAATGGCGTGATCTAACCGATGACGAGCTGATCGACCTGTTCAAGCTGATTGAAAACTCCTCTTCCGAAGCGAAGCCGAAAGCCAGGCCGAAGGCCAAAGCGGCGACTCCCGGCATCAAGCGCCCGGTGGTGAAGATGGAAAATAGCAACGATAAGGGCCGCCCGGCTGGTAACGGGAAACGTTTCACCCAGCCGGGACGTAAAAAGAAAGGGCGTTAACGCCTGCCGCGGGTCGGCGTATTCGCCGACCAGGAAAAGGTCGCTTCCTTATCCGTTTTATAAGCCTGCTGTTTTCTCACCTGGCGGGCTTTCTTCGCTTCCGCTTCACGCTGCGCCATCAGCTTATCGATATATTCCTTTTTCACGCTGTTCGTTTCCGCATTGCTCAGCGGGCGGCCATGCGCAATACGCGCGCGGTCAAGCAGCGTTTTCAATTCGCGCTGTTCGCGCTCGGTCATCTCTTTTTGTGTAATACGGGGGAGTGCCATGGTGGTGCCCTCAGTCAGACCAGAGCACCCAGTGTACGGCAATGAATATTTTACTGATAGCCTGTATGGCAACTAAAGCAGGCACACGCCCGGGCCTGCGCCCGGACGTATCACGCTCAGCGCTTGTCGGCTTTTTTGGCGATGGGCTTTCCTGACCAGTACCCGGCCAGCAGCGAACCGGACAGGTTATGCCAGACGGAGAACAGCGCGCCCGGCAGCGCCGCCAGCGGGCCGAAGTAAATTTTACCCAGCGCGGCCGCCAGGCCGGAGTTCTGCATCCCCACCTCGATCGCCAGCGTACGGCAGGTGGATTCATCAAAACCAAACAGACGTCCGCCCCAGTACCCGCCAAGCAGACCAATAGTGTTATGCAGGATCACCGCGATAATCACCACCAGGCCGACGGAGGCGATATGGGCGGCGGAACCCGCCACCACCGCGCTGATGATCGCCAGAATGCACACCATCGAGAAGGCGGGCAGGAACGGCTCTACCGCTTTCACCACCTTCGGCAGCAGATGATGGACAATCAGTCCCAGCGCGATAGGAATGACCACAATCTGCAGAATGCTGAGCAACATGCCCATGACGTCGACCTGAATATGCGCGTCGACGTACAGACGGGTGAGCAGCGGTGTCGCCACGACGCCGACGAGGGTGGAGACCGAGGAGATGGTCACCGACAGCGCCACATCCCCTTTGGCAAGAAAGATCATCACGTTGGAGGCGGTCCCGCTGGCGACGCTGCCGACCAGCACCATCCCGGCGGAAAGCTCCGGCGGCATATGAAACAGCAGCGCCAGCAGCCAGGCGGCGAGCGGCATCACCAGATAGTGCAGAAATATCCCCGCAGCGACCGGCGCCGGACGCGACAGGACGCGTTTGAAATCCTCCAGCTTCAGATGCACGCCCATACCGAACATGATCAGCATCAGCAGGGTGGTGACCCATGGGCCAATTGGGGTGAAGGTGGTGGGAGTGTAATAGGCCAGAACGGAGAGCAGCAGTGCCCATAACGGGAACAGCCGCGTCAGAGTTGCGAGCATGTTGTGTTCCTTGCGATACGCGAACCGGGCCGCGCCATCCCGATGGGCGGCGAGCAGGTCAGCTGGTTGTGTTGATGTTGTTATAAAAAAGCCGGGTTCGAGCCCGGCTATAGGTATTGTTTATCGTGCTAAGGAATTTTATTCAAACAAATTATGATGCAGCTTCTGCACAACCTTCTCCGCATCGTCGCCCGGCACCAGGAAGCACAGGTTGTGGCTGGAGGCGCCATAGCAGATCATGCGGATGTTAAACGGCTCGAGGACGCCAAAGACCTCTTTGCCGACGCCGCAGGCTTTCGACAGCTCATTGCCAATCAGGGCGACCAGCGCCAGATTTTCTTCCACTTCCACGCGGCACAGCGAAGAGAGCTCGGTCAGCAGCGCCTGGGTCAGCAGGGTATCGCCCGCAGAGGTCGAGCCGGTGGTGTCCATGGTCAGGGCCACGCTCACTTCGGAGGTGGTGATCAAATCAACTGAGATGTTATGGCGCGCCAGAATACCGAACACTTCGGCGAGGAAACCGCGGGAGTGCAGCATATTCAGGCTGTGCAGCGTCAGCAGCGTTTGCCGGCGACGCAGCGCCAGCGCGCGGAACAGCGGCGGGTTCTCGGTGGTTTTACACACCAGCGTACCGCCCGCTTTAGGCTCTTTACTGGAACCGACAAACACCGGGATATCGCTGCGCACTGCAGGCAGCAGGGTTGCCGGATGCAGCACTTTGGCGCCAAAGGTGGCCATTTCCGCAGCCTCTTCAAAGGCGATGACGTCGATGCGTTTCGCCGCCGGCGCGACGCGCGGGTCGGTAGTATAGATCCCCGGGACATCGGTCCAGATATCGACGCGGGTGGCATTCAGCGCTTCGCCGAGCAGAGCGGCGGTATAATCGCTGCCGCCGCGGCCGAGGGTGGTGGTGCGGCCTTTCGCTTCGCTGCCGATAAAGCCCTGGGTCACCACCAGGCCTTCCGCCAGGCGCGGCGCCAGCTGCTGCTGGGTCAGTTCGGCGACGGCGGCGATGTCCGGTTCGGCGCGGCCAAAGCGATCGTTAGTGCGCAGCACTTTACGGGCGTCAAACCACTGCGCCTGAATACCGCGTTCACGCAGAATTTCCACAAACAGCAGGGTAGACATCAGTTCGCCATGGCTGACCAGTTCGTCAGTCAGGGCGGTTGAGGAGGCGAGCGCGGCGGCTTCCGCCAGCGTCGTGATATTTTCCAGCAAGCGCTCAATCTCTTCGCGGATCACGTTGGGATAACGCAAACGCTCCAGAATATTGAACTGGATCTGACGCAGAGCGTCCAGCTGGGAAAAACGTTCGGTGGGTTCCAGCCCTCCCGCTAAGGCCACCAGAATGTTGGTCACGCCGGCAGAGGCGGAGAGCACAACAATACGGGTATTGGCATCGAGCAGCGCCACATCGATGCTGCGGTTCATTGCGTCAAAATCAGCAACGCTGGTGCCGCCAAATTTGGCGACGACTAGATCTGTCATAACAACCTCGTGTCAGGGGGCCTGACTTATTAAAACGATTCCTGAGCACCGATCCTGGCAGGGGCTGGACGCCGCCGGATCGCAACAAAATGTCTTAATAAGCCAGGCCAAATTATTCAGCCATGGCACAAGGGAAGAGCGATAAACAGGGTGGCGCAGAGTGATAAACAACTACGATGTCACCCAGAAGTGCTCCACCTTGTAGACCCGACTCACCGCTTTGGGCGCTGAGGTGTTCGGGTATGAAACGCCCGACTGCGAACGTTTCTGGTGACAACCCAGGGGATTCAGCCCCTGTGGCCGGCGAGGAGCGTGACCAGACGCTCTTTCACCTCGGCGTTGCTCCCCCTCACGTATCTTCCCCGGACTGGTTCCTCCAATACGGTTACCTGGGCAACGCACCTCTTCTGGCAATTACTGACGTCTTTCACCTGGCCGGGGGAACAGGGACATTATATCCCCCGCGAATACCCTTTCGCTGTAGCGTGAAATGCGCGAGCAATAGATACCTACCAATACGTAAGCACTGCGGATATATAAAGGCTTAACGCCAGCTATGTCAACGCTGCGGTTATGCGGATTTTTCATGCCTCTGCGGCTAACAGAAAAAAGCCTTATGATAGCTATACTAATGGGGCTTTTTACTCCGTTTTGACCCGATTCCTGACCGGCGTCAGGGTCAAGTCACAAAAATCATCACAATTTTCCGTCACCGGCGCTACAATCGACCGAAGTCACAATCTCAAATCAGAAGAGTATTGCTAATGAAAAACATCAACCCAACGCAGACCTCTGCCTGGCAGGCATTACAGAAACACTTCGACGAAATGAAAGATGTCACTATCAGCGAGCTTTTCGCCAAAGATAGCGACCGTTTTTCTAAATTTTCCGCGACGTTCGACGATCTGATGCTGGTGGACTTCTCCAAAAACCGCATCACTGAAGAGACGCTGGCTAAACTGCAGGATCTGGCGAAAGAGACTGACCTGGCGGGCGCTATCAAGTCGATGTTCTCAGGTGAGAAGATCAACCGCACCGAAGACCGCGCGGTACTGCACGTCGCGCTGCGTAACCGCAGCAATACGCCGATTGTGGTTGATGGCAAAGATGTGATGCCGGAAGTGAACGCTGTGCTGGAGAAGATGAAAACCTTCTCCGAAGCGATTATCTCCGGTAGCTGGAAAGGCTACACCGGCAAACCGATCACAGACGTGGTTAACATCGGTATCGGCGGCTCCGACCTCGGTCCTTTCATGGTGACCGAGGCGCTGCGTCCGTATAAAAACCACCTCAACATGCACTTTGTCTCTAACGTCGATGGCACCCATATCGCCGAAGTGCTGAAGAACGTGAATCCGGAAACGACTCTGTTCCTGGTGGCGTCCAAGACTTTCACTACCCAGGAAACCATGACCAACGCCCACAGCGCGCGCGACTGGTTCCTGGCAACCGCGGGCGACGACAAGCACGTGGCGAAACACTTCGCCGCGCTTTCCACCAACGCGAAAGCGGTTGGCGAGTTCGGCATCGACACCGCCAACATGTTCGAATTCTGGGACTGGGTTGGCGGCCGTTACTCCCTGTGGTCGGCGATTGGTCTGTCCATCATTCTCTCCGTGGGCTTCGACAACTTCGTTGAGCTGCTGTCCGGCGCGCATGCGATGGATAAGCACTTCTCCACCACTCCGGCGGAGAAAAACCTGCCGGTGCTGCTGGCGCTGATCGGCATCTGGTACAACAACTTCTTCGGTGCGGAAACCGAAGCGATTCTGCCGTACGACCAGTACATGCACCGCTTTGCCGCTTACTTCCAGCAGGGCAACATGGAGTCCAACGGTAAGTATGTTGACCGTAACGGCCACGCGGTAGACTACCAGACTGGCCCAATCATCTGGGGTGAGCCGGGCACCAACGGTCAGCACGCGTTCTACCAGCTGATCCACCAGGGCACCAAAATGGTACCGTGCGATTTCATCGCTCCGGCTATCACCCACAACCCGCTGTCTGACCACCATCAGAAACTGCTGTCTAACTTCTTCGCCCAGACCGAGGCCCTGGCCTTTGGTAAATCCCGCGAAGTGGTTGAGCAGGAATATCGCGATCAGGGTAAAGACCCGGCGACCCTGGAGCACGTGGTGCCGTTCAAAGTGTTCGAAGGTAACCGCCCGACTAACTCCATCCTGCTGCGTGAGATCACCCCGTTCAGCCTCGGGGCGCTGATTGCCCTGTACGAGCACAAAATCTTCACCCAGGGCGCGATCCTCAACATCTTCACCTTTGACCAGTGGGGCGTTGAGCTGGGCAAACAGCTGGCTAACCGCATCCTGCCGGAGCTGAAAGACGGCAGCGAAGTTAGCAGCCACGACAGCTCTACTAACGGCCTGATTAACCGTTATAAAGCCTGGCGCGCATAACGCTTGCGCAGCTAAGACGGAATGCCGACCCTTTGGTCGGCATTTTTTATTTATAGCCGCCGCAGCAGCCTCGCTGGATTCCCCGCCCACACGCCTTTCTCGGTAATGGACTTCGTTACCACGCTGCCCGCGCCTATCACCACCCCATCGCAGATGCTGACGGCCAGAATCGTGGCGCCGCTGCCGATCGACACGTCATCGCCAATCTCGATCCGCCCCCAGCTGGCGCGGTCGGCGTTTGGTTTACCCTCGCGAAACAGGTCGTTGGCAAACATCACGCCGTGACCGATAAAGCAGCGCTGGCCGATGGTGACGTACTCGCAGATAAAGGTATGGGATTGAATTTTACTGTTCGCGCCGATGCGGGTATTCCCCTGGATCTCAACGAACGGCCCGACGAAGACGTTATCGCCGAGCTGGCAATCATAGAGGTTGGCGGGCTGGTAAATAACGACATTTTCCCCACAAACGACGTTACGTACGCCGGTATCACGAAGCTCAGGCATAGTTCCTCTCAAATCGGTTTGGCCAGAATATGTAAGGTGCTTTGCTGGCTGGCGGAGTGGAAAGTCGTGTCTCTGATGTGCTGCATCCCCTGGCGTTCGTAAAAACGGCGCGCGGCGGGATTCGCGGCGAGTACTTCCAGCCACAGCCAACTTTCACCGGCCGTTTTTGCTCGCGTCTCGACGGCGTGAAAAATATGCTCGCCGTAGCGGTGGCCAGTCTTCCCCGGCATCAGGTAGAGCTTATGCAGCAGCGTACCAATCTTGCCGTCGTCAGCCATTCGCTGCTGATAGCTATATTTAGCGAAACCAACAGGAGAGGGGGCTTCGGCGATGAGCCAGTGTTGGGTCGCATCCGCAAGACTCCGACGTAGCGCATCTTCGGCATATTCTTGCTTAAGAAATAACGCCAGTTCATCGGCATCGCGCCAGAGATGAGCAAAGTGGTGATGATAGCTGGCATAGCCCATCGCGCTAAGCTGGGGCGCGTCCTCGGGACATGCCTGTCGAATAGTTAACATGCTGCGTTCCTCGCGTCGTTCTGCGGCTATATTGCCTGTAAAGTGAACAATGTGGAACGACAAAAATCGGTGGGAGAAGGCTGGAGGCGCTCCCTCCAGCCTGGGGGTTAGCGGGCGAAAGCGATCGCTTCGATTTCGACGCCGGCATCTTTCGGTAACCTTGCTACCTCCACACAGGAGCGCGCCGGAAAGGCCGCCTGGTGTTCGGTAAAGAAGGCCTCGTAGGCGGCATTGATGGCGGCAAAATCCGCCAGGTCTTTGACAAACACCGTAGTTTTAACGATCTGCCCGACCGTGAGTCCGGCGGCTTCAACGATGGCTTTCACGTTCTCCAGCGACTGGCGCGCCTGTTCGGCAATGTCCTCGGGCATGGTGCCGTCCAGCGGATTAATCGGCAGCTGACCGGAGGTGATGGTCATCGCGCCGAGATTGACGCCCTGCACGTACGGGCCGATAGCGGCAGGCGCGTCAGCGGTGGTAATAATCATACGGTTTATCCTTCAAACGGTTACATAAAATAATTTAACAACACCAGCGAGCCGACGCCGCTCACTACCACCCACACCAGGCCTAAACGGAAGCTGGCGAGCGTGCAGATGATGGCGGCGATCACCTTCGGATTTTTTAAGTCGAACTCCATGCTGGAATTCACGCTCAGGATCTGAATGGTGATGATGGCCGGCAGAACGGTGACCGGCACGAAGCGTAGCGTTTTGGTCACCCGCTCGGACATCTGGATCTTGCCGGCCAGGCCGATAAACGAGAAACGGATGAGAAAAGTCACCGCGGCCATGCCCAGCGTCAGGGCGATAAAATAGCTATTACTCATTTTCCATCGCCTCCACTAACGGCATATCGGATTCGGTTTTTGCCATCTGCTTGCGCTCTTCCGCCAGGTCGACGCACAGGCCGGCGAGGACGCCAAGCACTGAGGCGACGACGATACCCAGCGAATAGGGTAGGACCACTAACAGCACGCCGGAAACGGCGGCTACAACCGCGGCGACGGTGCAGGCCTGGCTTTTAATTTGCGGCACCACGATGGCGATAAAGGCGGCGACCATGGCGAAATCGAGACCGTATTTCTCAATGTGGGGAAACGAGGCGCCGACCAGCGCGCCAAGAAAATCAGCTAGCACCCAAATCGCCCAGAAGGTAATCATCGCCGAACCATAAAAGAGATATTTTTCCTTTTTATTTCCTTCCATCTCTTTGACGGTGGTGGCATACACCTCGTCGGTGAGCGCATAGGACATAAAGCATTTTTTAAAGAATGAAGCTTCGCGCACGGTGCCGGAAATAGAGGCGCTATACAGCACGTGGCGAAGATTGATAATTAATGTGGTGAAAATAATCACGCCGAGCGTGGCGCCGGTTTTTAACATATTCAGTGCCAGCATTTGCGCCGAGCCGGCAATGACGATCGCCGACCACGCCGTACTCTGCCAGACGCTCATGCCCGCGCTAACGCTTAATGCGCCGACAATAAATGAAAATGGAAAGTCGCCGATGCATAGGGGCATAATAGCGCTGGCGCCGCGGAAGATGACTTTTTTATTCATCTGCTATACCTGCTAATTTATAAATAATAGTGTGGGTAGAGTACGTTAATCGGGGCCTGCTCTTTCAGGCCCGTGAAATGGTATTATTTAGCGACCATAATGCTGATAATTTCTTTATCGGTGAGAGTCATTGGTTTAATCACCAGACGGCACAGGTTATTAATAGTCTGCTCGACATCGGCGCAGACAATACCGTCATTGGCGCCAGCGCAGCTATTTTGCATTGCCATTAGTACCGCCTTAAAGGCGCTGGATACCACTGACGAGACTTTCATCGCGCAGCTGTTGGAAGCGCCATCACAAATCATGCCGGTAATATCGCTGACCATATTAATAATTGCGGTATTAATGGTGTTGATGTCGCGGGTAAACAGCCATGCCATACCGGCGGCGGCGCCCATAGCGGCGGTTGAGGCTGCGCATAGCGCAGATAAGCGCGTATAACGAGAATGAATTGAGATGGCGGTGAGATGAGATAGAGACAAAGCGCGAGCCAGGGTCTCTTCATCGACGCCGAGATGCTCTGCAACCACCACTACCGGCATGGTTGCTGTAATGCCCTGATTGCCTGAGCCGAAGTTAGACATCGCTACCACCGGCGCGCCGCCCATGCGGGCATCTGAAGCGGCGACGGTGTTGATGATCACCTTGCTTAACAGATCGTTGCTCATCAGGCCGTTTTTCACTGCGTCAGAAAAGGTACCGTTAATGTTCAGGCCATATTTTTTTGTTTTGCCTTCTGCCGCCAGCGCGGAGTTTAAGCGCGCGGCGTCGAGAATAAAGCGAATATCATTAAAGTCGACGCTATTAATAAATTCGTAAGCCTGTTGTAGCGAGAAAGTGGGCAGCGTTTCGCGCTGGGTGCGCGTATTCTGTTTTTCGCTTAATGGCTGCGGCTGGCCATTAATATAAAGTTCGACCACGTTGGTGTGGGTTCCTTTGACCACGACACGACAGCAATTCTCGCCAGCAGAGAGGGTTAAATCGAGATGGATAAAATCCGGAGTCTCTTCGACGGCAATATCAACGGCGTTATTGGCGATCAGCTTCTGCGCCATTTCAACGTGTCGCGAAGTGATATCTTCCAGCGTTTTTAATCCCTTTTGCGGGTCGCCGCCAAATGCGCCAATTGCGGCTGCCAGCGGTACACCGCAAACGGTGGTGCCGGGTATGGTGACACCCATCGCGTTTTTATAAAGATTGGCGGAAATAAAACCGCTAATTTTAGTGCAAGGCTGATCCAGATATTGTGCGGCGTAGGCGGCCGCGAAGGAAATAGCGACGGGTTCAGTACAACCTAAAGCCGGGGCGACCTCTTGTTTGAGCCATTTTACGTACAGGGAAGCGTTATCGGTGTTCATAATGATTTAATGTCCAAAATTAAATTTTATTCAGCTGCGATAATGCTAAGACAAAAGATAAGAAAAAACTTACCCTAATAACCATAAAAAGACTGTGGTTTGGAGAAAAATTTTATCTTACGGGAGGTTTTAAGATATACCTGTTTCAAAAAGTAAACTTTTTATATTTCAGTTAGTTGGGCTGATTCGTTCTAAGCGTAATGGATGATTTTGTTAATCTGCTCACAGCGTTGCTGGAAGGACAATTTTCTCTTGTTCGTACTTTTCGAATCAATAGCCCGGAGATAGCGTAAGACGAAGGAATCATAGGTAGATCTGGATCACACTTTTGCGCTATACAGATCGACAACGTTCATGCATTTGAGGTGTCACTATGCCGTCGGTATATCGTCCGCTGGTTAATTTCGTTGCGAAGGCCATGCAGGCCGTGCTGAATCTGGCACTGCTGTGCCTGGGAATTATTCTGGTGGTGTTCCTGGGAAAGGAGACCCTGCATCTGGCGCACGTACTGTTTACGCCGGAGCCGGTGAGTAAGTACAAGCTGGTCGAAGGGCTGGTGGTCTATTTTCTCTACTTTGAGTTTATCGCGCTGATTGTTAAATATTTTGAATCCGGTTTTCACTTTCCACTGCGCTATTTCGTCTATATCGGTATTACCGCAATTGTGCGGCTTATTATCGTCGATCATGAGTCGCCGCTGGCGGTGCTCATTTACTCCGCGGCGATCCTGATCCTGGTGATTACGCTCTGGCTGTGTAACTCCAATCGCCTGAAACGCGAATAAAAAAAGCGGCCTCCAGGGCCGCTGACCAACAGTCACAAATAGAATTTATGTAGGGTCCAGTTGAGGATAGCAGTGGCATTGACCTTACTTTTTCAGCTGAGGGCGACGGCGACAATACCCGGTTGGGGTCGTGTATTGCGGCTAGACCGTCGGCCCTCCTCTGAAATTTGGGGCCGGTGTTACAAAAAAATTAACCTTTCACTCCACCCGCCGTCAGGCCATTAACCAGCCAGCGCTGCGCCAGCAGGAAGACAACCGTGATCGGAATGGCGGAGAGCACCGCCGCGGCGGCAAAGTCGCCCCACAGATAGTTCTGCGGGTTGAGATACTGTTGCATACCTACCGCCAGGGTATAGCTGTTCACATCGCGCAGCAGCAGCGAGGCGACCGGCACTTCGGTGATGGCCGCGATGAACGACAGAATAAACACGACTGCCAGAATCGGCACCGACAGCGGCAGCAGCACCAGACGGAAAGCCTGCCATGGGGTCGCGCCATCCAGCGCCGCCGCTTCTTCCAGCGAGCCATCGATGGTTTCGAAGTAGCCTTTAATCGTCCAGACGTGCAGCGCGATACCGCCCATGTAGGCAAAGATGACGCCGCCGTGGGTGTTGAGGCCGACGAACGGGATGTACTGGCCCAGGCGGTCAAACAACGCGTACAGGGCAACCAGCGACAGCACCGCCGGGAACATCTGGAAAATCAGCATCCCTTTCAGCAGGGTCGCTTTCCCCGGGAAGCGCATACGGGCGAAAGCGTAGGCGCAGGTGGTGGAGAGAGCGACGATACCGATCGCGGTGATCCCGGCGACCTTAATCGAGTTCCACAGCCACAGCAGGACCGGGAACGGCGGCGGCGTGACGCGGCCATCGGCGTGTTCGACGCTGAAGCCTAACGCCAGACGCCAGTGCTCCCAGGAGATGGTATCCGGGATCAGGCTGCCGGTGGCGAAGTTGCCTTCGCGCAGCGAGATGGCGATAACCATCAGCAGCGGAAACATAATCGCTGCGATAAAAATCAGTAGCAGGAGATGCGTGGTAAATAAACGTAGCTTCTGCGATTTGGGTTGGACCATAGCCATTATCGTTATCTCCCTTAATCAAACTTCATGCGCGTGGCTTTCAGATTCACAATCGCTAACGCGCCAACCAGCAGGAAGATAAGCGTTGCGATAGCCGCCGCCAGGCCGAAGTCCTGACCGCCGCCGCCTTCAAAGGCGATGCGATAGGTGTAGCTCACCAGCAGGTCGGTATAACCGGCCGGGGTGGTGGTGCCGAGACGGTCCGGACCGCCGTTGGTCAACAATTGAATCAGGACGAAGTTGTTAAAGTTAAAGGCGAAGCTGGCGATCATCAGCGGCGTTAGCGGCTTAATCAGCAGCGGGAAGGTAATTTTAAAGAAGTTCTGGAACGGGCCGGCGCCATCCATTGCCGACGCTTCGTACAGATCGTCCGGAATCGCCTTCAGCAGCCCCATGCACAGGATCATCATGTACGGGTAGCCCAGCCAGGTGTTGACGATGATGATCATGGTGCGCGCGGTGGTCGGGTCGCTAAACCAGGCCGGCTTAATGCCGAACAGCGTGCTGAGCATCATGTTGATTTCACCAAAGCTCTGGTTGAACAGCCCTTTGAAAATCAGAATCGAAATAAACGACGGTACGGCGTACGGCAGAATCAGCAGGACGCGATAAATCGCTTTGCCTTTCAGCGCTTCCCACTGCACCAGGCAGGCGAGGATCATCCCCACCGCGACGGTCAGCACCACGGTCAGCACCGAGAACACCACCGTCCAGACGAAGATCGCGAAGAACGGTTTCTGAATGCCTTCATCGTGGAAGACGCGGGTAAAGTTGTCCCAGCCGATAGTCACAGTGTAGCCCGGGCTCAGCTTCTCATTGCCCCAGCTGCCGTCGGCGTTAATTGACTGGTAGAAGCCGACGTCGTTGTTCGGGCGGTATTTAACGTGGGTCTGATTGTTGGTCAGTACCCCGTCTTCGCCGAGGGTATACAGAGGCTGGGTACCGGAGAACTGGCGCAGGGAGCTCATGATGACTTTGCTGTCATCCGGCAGCACAGCGGTCAGCTGGTTCAGCGCGGTGCGATTCTGGGTAATCACGCGCAGGTTGGCGCGCTCGCCTTCCGGCAGGGCGTCGGTTTCTTTTAACGCCAGCTTCTGCTCGCCGCCAAATTTAAAGGCGTCAGAAAGGTAGTTTTTACCGCTTTCGCCGTCGGTCAGCGCCAGCTTCCACTCGTCACCCGCAGGGATCAGCGTGAAATTATAGGCTTTGCCGGCCTGGAAGGAACGATCCATCAGCACCTGCTGCGCACGCTCAAAGGTCAGCTGGTTGGTGCTGCTGTAGTTGGTAAACGCGATAGCGATAGTGCAGATCAGCGGAAACAGGACAAACAGGCCCATGCCGGCGAGGCCGGGATAAACATAGCGCCAGGCATAAGCCTTGCGATTAGCGAAAATATACATGCCAACTGAGCTTAAAATCAGCGTCATGATGGCGAACAGGTACTCCCCCTGGGCGTACATCAAAACAACAAGGTAACCCACCAGCAGGCACAGTAAGCCAATCACAGACCATGTGAGTTGCGGGCTTTGCCACCAGTGTCTCTTTTTAACGGCATCCATGGGGATCATCCTCTACAGCGGTGAAAACTTATTTGTCAGGTGGCGCTTCGCTTGCCTGACCTACGGTCCGAGCCGTAGTGGTAGGGCGGGTAAGCGCACGCGCCACCCGCCGTTTTCTTACTTAGTGATACGGCTCTGTGCATCTTTCAGCGCAGCATCGACAGTCTGGCGACCGCTGGCGGCGTTGATAACCGCGGTACGAACGGCATACCAGAAGGCAGACATCTGCGGGATGTTAGGCATGATTTCGCCTTTCTGGGCGTTCGCCATGGTGGCAGCGATGCGCGGATCTTTTTCCAGTTTTTCCTGGAAGGATTTCAGCGCCACGGCACCCAGCGGTTTGTCGTTGTTAACGGCTTCCAGACCCTGATCGGTCATCAGGTAGTTTTCGAGGAACTCTTTGGCCAGCTCTTTGTTCGGGCTGGCGGCGTTGATCCCCGCGCTCAGCACGCCAACGAACGGTTTCGATGGTTTGCCTTTAAAGGTTGGCAGCAGGGTCACGCCGTAGTTAACCTTGCTCTTATCGATGTTAGACCACGCCCACGGACCGTTGATGGTCATCGCGGTTTCGCCTTTGTTGAAGGCCGCTTCCGCGATGGAGTAATCGGTATCGGCATTCATGTGCTTGTTCTTGATCAGGTCAACCAGGAAGGTCAGGCCCGCTTTCGCGCCTGCGCTGTCCACGCCGACGTCTTTCACATCGTACTTGCCGTTTTCAAACTTGAACGCGTATCCGCCGTCGGCAGCGATCAGCGGCCAGGTGAAGTACGGTTCCTGCAGGTTGAACATCAGCGCGCTCTTACCTTTCGCTTTCAGTTCTTTATCCAGCGCCGGGATCTCTTCCCAGGTCTTCGGCGGGTTCGGCACCAGGTCTTTGTTGTAAATCAGGGACAGGGCTTCGACTGCGATCGGGTAGGCGATCAGTTTGCCGTTATAGCGAACCGCATCCCAGGTGAACGGATAGAGTTTGTCCTGGAACGCTTTGTCCGGGGTGATTTCCGCCAGCAGGCCCGACTGCGCGTAGCCGCCGAAACGGTCATGCGCCCAGAAGATGATGTCCGGGCCGTCGCCGGTCGCCGCAACCTGCGGGAATTTCTCTTCCAGCTTGTCCGGGTGTTCTACGGAAACTTTAATGCCGGTGTCTTTTTCAAACTTTTTACCCACTTCAGCGAGGCCGTTGTAGCCTTTGTCGCCGTTAATCCAGATAACCAGCTTACCTTCTTCAATTTTTGCGAGGGCAGAGGCGGAAAACATCATCGTGGTCAGTGCCGACAGCGCGAGGATGCGAGCGCCAGTTTTGATTTTCATATACCCGTCCTTTTTGGTGTTGTACTCGTGGATACACTTCGGTGGCTTAACGATGATGAGTTTCCTTTTTTAACAACCCCTTTCCATCCTCCCCAGGTCTACGCCCCACCCGCTGGTTGTGTGATCTCCATTGCAAAAACGGCCGTATTGCGTCCTGGAGCACAGAAAAAAGCGCCCAATTTTGTCGCCTCCATCACGAAATCACGCTCCGCCCGCCATCCCCCGCGGCGAGAGCCAATCTCTCATCCTCCCATCTCCTCCCCCATAAAAAAGCCGGGGGGTGGAGGATTTGCCTGCGTAATGAATGCCGCATAGTCGACCCATCTTGAATGTGACTGTTAGTGACAGGTTGTAACGAAGGGAGAAGGGCATGGCGAGCGTACAGCTGCGAAATGTAACGAAAGCCTGGGGTGACGTGGTGGTATCGAAAGATATCAATCTCGATATCCACGAAGGGGAATTCGTCGTGTTTGTCGGGCCATCGGGCTGCGGCAAATCTACCCTGCTGCGTATGATTGCCGGGTTAGAAACTATTACCAGCGGGGACCTGTTTATCGGTGACACCCGCATGAACGAGATCCCACCGGCAGAACGCGGCGTTGGGATGGTATTCCAGTCTTATGCACTCTATCCCCACCTTTCCGTTGCGGAAAATATGTCGTTTGGCCTGAAGCTGGCCGGCGCGAAAAAAGATCTGATTAACCAGCGGGTGACTCAGGTTGCGGAAGTGCTGCAGCTGGCCCATCTGCTGGAGCGTAAACCGAAAGCCCTCTCCGGCGGTCAGCGCCAGCGCGTGGCGATTGGTCGTACGCTGGTGGCAGAGCCAAGCGTTTTCCTGCTGGATGAGCCGCTTTCCAACCTCGATGCCGCCCTGCGCGTCCAGATGCGTATCGAAATCTCCCGTCTGCATAAGCGACTGGGCCGCACCATGATCTATGTCACCCACGATCAGGTGGAAGCGATGACCCTCGCCGACAAGATCGTGGTCCTCGACGCCGGCCGTGTGGCGCAGGTTGGGAAACCGCTGGAGCTCTATCACTATCCGGCTGACCGCTTCGTTGCCGGCTTCATTGGTTCACCGAAGATGAACTTCCTGCCGGTCAAAGTCACCGCGACGGCTATCGATCAGGTGCAGGTTGAACTGCCGAACCGTCAGCAAATCTGGTTACCGGTGGACAGCGCCAACGTGCAGGCGGGCGCCAATATGTCCTTAGGTATTCGACCGGAGCATTTACTGCCCAGCGATATCGCCGATGTAACCCTTGAAGGCGAGGTCCAGGTCGTCGAACAGCTCGGTCACGAAACGCAAATTCATATCCAGATCCCCGCCATCCGTCAGAACCTGGTTTACCGCCAGAACGACGTGGTGTTGGTAGAAGAGGGAGCCACATTCGCTATCGGTTTGCCGCCAGAACGTTGCCATTTATTCCGTGAGGATGGCACCGCTTGTCGTCGGCTGCATAAAGAGCCGGGCGTGTAAGGCTTCCCATTAAAAAAGCGCGAACCCGGCTGGCGATATACCGGCGAAGCGTGCAAAGAAAAGCAATGATCTCAGGAGATAGAATGATGATTACTCTGCGCAAACTTCCTCTGGCGGTCGCCGTCGCAGCAGGCGTGATGTCTGCTCAGGCGCTGGCTGTCGATTTCCATGGCTACGCGCGTTCCGGCATTGGCTGGACCGGCAGCGGCGGCGAGCAACAGTGCTTCAAAGCGACCGGCGCTCAAAGTAAATACCGTCTTGGTAACGAATGTGAAACCTATGCGGAACTGAAGCTGGGCCAGGAGCTGTGGAAGGAAGGGGATAAGAGTTTTTATTTCGATACTAACGTTGCCTATTCCGTGAATCAGGAAGATGACTGGGAAAGCACCTCTCCGGCGTTCCGTGAAGCCAACATCCAGGGTAAAAACCTGATCGACTGGCTGCCGGGCTCCACGCTGTGGGCGGGTAAACGCTTCTATCAGCGTCATGACGTTCACATGATCGACTTCTACTACTGGGATATCTCCGGCCCGGGTGCAGGTCTGGAAAACGTTGACCTTGGCTTCGGTAAGCTCTCTCTGGCCGCTACCCGTAACTCAGAAAGCGGCGGCTCTTATACTTTCTCCAGCGATGACACCAAAAAATATGCTGCGAAAACTGCCAACGACGTCTTTGATATCCGTCTGGCGGGTCTGGAAACCAACCCGGGCGGCGTGCTGGAGTTAGGGGTCGATTACGGCCGTGCTAACCCGCAGGATGACTATCGCCTGGAAGACGGCGCGTCGAAAGACGGCTGGATGTGGACCGGTGAACATACTCAGTCTATCTGGGGCGGCTTCAACAAGTTTGTGGTTCAGTACGCCACTGACGCAATGACCTCCTGGAACAGCGGCCACTCTCAGGGGACCAGCATCGATAACAACGGCAGCATGATCCGCGTTCTGGATCACGGCGCGATGGACTTCAACGATGACTGGGGCCTGATGTACGTGGCAATGTACCAGGACGTGGATCTGGACAGCAAGAACGGTTCTACCTGGTACACCGTGGGTGTCCGTCCGATGTACAAATGGACGCCGATCATGAGCACCCAGCTGGAAATCGGTTACGACAACGTGAAATCCCAGCGTACCAGCGAAAACAACAACCAGTACAAAATTACTCTGGCTCAACAGTGGCAGGCAGGCAACAGCGTCTGGTCTCGTCCGGCTATCCGTATCTTCGCAACCTACGCGAAGTGGGATGAAAACTGGGGCTACAGCAACACCTCCGGTCTGCAGACGAAAGACAGCAGCGGAAGCGGCGCTTTCACCTCCAGCCGCGGTGACGACAGCGAAGTTACCTTCGGTGCCCAGATGGAAGTGTGGTGGTAATACCGTCCGCAGGACGGGTGTAACCTGGGAGGGGCGTCAGCCCCTCCTGATTATTCAGGGTTAGCGCGCTATTGCCTGGCTACCGCTAAACCGATGCTATCCAAGGTGAGAAGAATGAAAATGAAGAAAACTCTCGTCGCTCTGTGTTTATCCGCAGGGATGTTGGCATGCGTGCCGGGGATGAGCCTTGCCGATGTTAACTTTGTACCGCAGAACACCAGCGCCGCGCCGGCTATTCCAGCCAGCGCGCTGCAGCAGCTGATCTGGACGCCTGCCGATCAATCAAAGACGCAGAGCGTTGATTTAACTACCGGCGGTCAACGCCTGGATGTCCCGGGGATCGTCGGACCGGTCGCCGCCTGGAGCGTGCCGGCCAATATCGGTGAGCTGACCCTGACGCTCGACAGCGAACTGAACAAACATAAGCAGATTTTTGCGCCGAACGTGCTGATTCTCGACCAGAACATGACGCCCGCGGCGTTCTTCCCCAGCAATTACTTTACCTATCAGCAGCCGGGCGTGATGACCGCTGACCGCCTGGGCGGCGTGATGCGCCTGACCCCGGCGCTGGGCCAGCAAAAGCTCTATGTGCTGGTGTTTACCACTGAAAAAGATCTCCAGCAGACCACGACCCTGCTGGATCCGGCGAAAGCCTATGCCAAAGGCGCCGGCAATGCGGCCCCGGATATCCCGGATCCGATCGCTAAACATACCACCGATGGCGTGCTGAAGCTGAAAGTGAAAACTAATAGCACTTCCAGCGTGCTGGTGGGGCCGCTGTTCGGCTCCTCCGGCCCGGGTCCGGTAACCGTCGGCAACACCGCGGCGCCGGTAGCCGCGCCAGCCGCCGCCGCGGCGCCGGCCGCCAAAAGCGAACCGATGCTCAGCGATACCGAAACCTACTTCAACAATGGTATTAAGCAGGCGGTGAAACAAGGTGACATCGACAAAGCCCTGAAATTGATGAACGAAGCTGAGCGCCTCGGCTCGAAATCCGCTCGTTCCACCTTTATCAGCAGTGTAAAAGGCAAGGGGTAATCGTCTCCCCACAATGCTGATGTTTAGGCACAGCCTTTAGGTGCATCCTCCGGGATGCACCTTTTTTTGCACGCGCGGCAGCCTGTTGCATGGCTGTTGCGTGAATGATCGTATATTGACGTTTGCCCGCCACCAACCGCCTATTCTGCGATACAATGCTTTCACGTTATGTACCGGAGAATCAGGCATGTCCCATCCTGCGCTTACGCGACTGCGTGCGCTGCGCTATTTTGCCGTTATGCCATCCCTGCCGCCGCCGCTAAGTGACTGGCTGCTGCTGGAGGACTCAATGACCCAGCGCTTTGAACAACAAGGAAAGCAGGTCACCGTGACCCTGGTTAACGAAGGGTATATCGGCCGTGACGCGCTGACTGACGAAGCGGCGCTGCTGCCCGACGAGCCGCGCTACTGGCTGCGGGAGATTATACTCAATGCCGATGGCGAGCCCTGGCTGGCCGGGCGCACGGTGGCGCCGGAGTCGACGCTGTGTGGTCCGGAACTGGCGCTACAGCAGCTCGGGCAAACTCCGCTGGGCCGATACCTGTTTACGTCGTCGACATTAACCCGCGATTTTATTGAAATTGGTCGCGATGCAGCGCTGTGGGGGCGTCGTTCCCGCCTGCGGCTGAGCGGCAAACCCCTGCTGCTGACCGAGCTTTTTTTGCCTGCGTCGCCGTTGTACTAAGAGGAAGAAAAAATGGAGTGGAGTCTGTCGCAGAATAAGCTGTTGGCGTTTCATCGCCTGATGCGCACTGACAAACCGATCGGCGCTTTGCTGCTGCTGTGGCCGACGCTGTGGGCGCTATGGGTGGCCTCGCCGGGCGTCCCGCCGCTGTGGATCCTGGCGGTATTCGTCGCCGGCGTCTGGCTGATGCGCGCCGCCGGCTGCGTGGTGAATGACTATGCCGACCGAAAATTTGATGGTCACGTAAAGCGTACCGCCCGCCGTCCGCTGCCGAGCGGCGATGTTACCGAGAAAGAGGCGCGAACGCTGTTTATCGTGCTGGTGCTGCTCTCTTTCCTGTTGGTGCTCACCCTCAACACCATGACCATTCTGCTGTCGGTGGCGGCGCTGGCGCTGGCGTGGGTCTATCCGTTTATGAAGCGCTACACTCATCTGCCGCAGGTGGTGCTGGGCGCGGCCTTTGGCTGGTCGATCCCGATGGCCTTCTCGGCCGTCAGCGAATCGCTGCCGCTGAGCTGCTGGCTGATGTTCCTCGCCAATATTCTGTGGGCGGTGGCCTACGATACCCAGTATGCGATGGTGGATCGCGATGACGACGTTAAGATCGGTATCAAGTCGACGGCGATCCTGTTTGGCGAAAACGATCGTCTGATTATCGGTATCCTGCAGGTGGCCGTACTGGCGCTGATGGGCGCGGTGGGTTGGCTGAATGGGCTGGGCTGGGAATATTACTGGTCGCTGTTCGTGGCGGCGGGTCTGTTTGGCTGGCAGCAGAAGCTTATCTTCAATCGCGACCGCGATAACTGCTTCAAAGCGTTTATGAACAATAACTACGTCGGGCTGGTGCTGTTCCTCGGCCTGGCGATGAGCTATCTGTAACCTCCTGTCCGCTGCCCCCCGGCATTCCGGGGGGCAGCAAACGCCGCGTTACGCGTCGTCCTGCGTGACGCTCTCAATGGTCAGTCGGACATCCGACGTAATCAAATCCGCCAGCATCCGATAAACCTTCAGGGTCTCTTCCGGCTCGGCGTCGCCGGTGTCGCTGATATAGCCTTCATCGCGCAGGGTCAACACCAGGGTGCTGAACACCGCTTTGTCGAAGAACTCCGGCGCATTGATGCCGTGTAGCACCGACAGACGCTGGGCCACGGTGCGACTCTCTTTTTCCAGCGAGCTGCGGTTGATCGCCGGGTTAGCGCTCAGCAGCCAGAAGGTGATGGCATAGCGCTGCAGCGTCTCGCGGGCGCCAGCGGCCAGCAGCTGCAGGGAGCGAGAGTGCGACGGGTTGAGGCTCATGACATCGCCATCGACGACGATCAGCTCCTGACGCAGCATCTCGGCAATCAGCGCATCCACCACTCCGGCCAGCTCCGCTTTTTCCCAGCGCAGGAACAGCTCGGCCTTGAGGAACGGATAGAGTGTTTCCACATGACGCAGCACTTCGGCGCGGCTGAGATGACGATGCTGAGTCACCAGAGCGGCTAACAGCGACGGCATCACCAGCATATGGGCGATATTGTTGCGATAGTAGGTCATCAGCACCGCCTGCTCGCGCGGCAGGATGATGATGTCGCCAATGGTGTCCTTCTCCACTTCGAACTTGTTCATCTGCAGTGCATGATCGATGAGCTCGCTGGCCGAAGCGGATGGGGCGGTCGCATCCGGAGAATAGGGCACATTGCGCAGCAGCGCGAGGTAGCACTCTAACTGCTGGGTGAGCTGCTCACGGGTCAGCGAACGCTGGCGGGAGGCCAGTAGCGCCGTACAGCACAGGTTCATGGCGTTGGCCGCGCCGGCGTTATTGATGCGCACCATCAGGTCAGCGGCGATGCTATTCACCGTCGGCGTCAGCCAGGAGGGGCGAACCGCTTCGATCGGGTCGATCGCTTCCCGCCAATCCGGCACATGCTGGTTAAGATAGGTCATCAGCGGCAGCGGTTCGCCGAAGTTAACGTAACCCTGGCCCAGGTTGCGCAGCTTGCTTAAACCGCGCACCATCTGCGGCAGACTCTCTTTCTCTTTAGTGGCGCCGCGCAGCTCTTTGGCGTAGGTTCCCACCTCCATCACGTGCTCATAGCCGATGTAAATCGGCACCAGGGTGATCGGTCGGGTTCCGCCGCGCAGCATCGCCTGGATGGTCATCGACAGCGTACCGGTCTTCGGATCGAGCAGGCGGCCGGTACGGGAGCGGCCGCCTTCGACGAAATACTCCACGGAATAGCCGCGGCTGAACAGTTCGCCAAGGTATTCGCGGAACACGGTGGAATAGAGCTTGTTGCCCTTAAAGGTGCGGCGAATAAAGAAAGCGCCGAGGCGGCGGAAGATCGGTCCGGCCGGCCAGAAGTTGAGGTTGATGCCCGCCGCGATATGCGGAGGGACCAGCCCCTGATGGTACAGGACGTAGGAGAGCAGCAGATAGTCCATGTGGCTGCGGTGGCAGGGGACATAGACAATTTCATGGCCGTCGTGCGCCAGCTGGCGTACGCGCTCGGCGTTATGCACGTTGATGCCCTGGTACAGGCGGTTCCAGGTGAAGCCGAGAATGCGGTCGGTCAGGCGGATCATCTCGTATGAGAAGTTCGCCGCAATCTCTTCCATCAGCGCGATAGCGTTCTGCTGTGCCTTCTCGTGCGAAATTTTCTTGCTGCGCGCTTCGTCTTCCACCGCGCGGGCAATCGCTTTCGAGGCCAGCAGTTTATTAAACAGATCCTGGCGGGCCGGCAAACGCGGGCCGACGGCGGCCAGCCGCTGGCGGGCAAAATGCATGCGAGCGACGCGAGCCAGCTTCTGGGCGATGATCTTATCGGTACCGTGCTCATCCGCCATGCGGCGCAGCGAAACGGACGGCGAGAAGCGCACGAAGCTGTCGCGGCCGAGCCAGGAGACGGCGAAAAATTTCTGAATACCGTTCAGCATCCGCAGCGGCGGATTGACTTCTCCTTTCTCGCGACCCGGCGAACGGCCGAACATGACCGAAACCGGCACCATTTGCACATCGAGGTCCGGATGGTTGCGGTGCAGATCGAGGTAATCGTGGAACAGCTTGATGGACTCTTCTTTTGGCGTGTAATAAGTAAATACGCGCGGCCCACCGTGGATGAATACGTAACGCGGCAGCAGGGCGCCGTCGATTTCCAGCGGTTCAAGCGGGTCAGGTAAATCATGCGCCAGGCATTGGGCGCGCAGCGTCAGCAGGTCCGCCTTCGAATTATAGGGCAGGACGTACATGACCGGACGCGAGGTATCGAGTCCTAATTCCTGGGCAGGCTCTGCCGGAATAGACTTGCTTTTTACCAGCACCTGTAATGGTAAATTCAGTAATTTATAGTAAATTCGTTGCCAGCCGGACATAAACGATGTGAAGCCTCTGGTTAATCATGCAAATGCGCGGCAAGAATAACAGAAAGTGGGCAAAATTTCCGTTACCACGCGGCAAACGCGCACACTCATCGACGTCATTTACGTAAAAAGGTTTTGTGATGGCCAATAATACCACCGGGTTAACCCGGATCATTAAGGCGGCAGGTTACTCCTGGAAAGGATTTCGCGCGGCGTGGATCAACGAGGCTGCGTTTCGTCAGGAAGGCGTCGCCGCTATCGTGGCCGTCGCGGTAGCCTGCTGGCTGGACGTCGACGCCATCACCCGCGTATTGCTGATTGGCTCGGTCCTGCTAGTGATGATAGTCGAAATTCTCAACAGCGCGATTGAAGCGGTTGTGGACCGTATCGGCTCGGATTTTCACGAGCTTTCAGGGCGCGCCAAAGATATGGGGTCGGCGGCGGTTCTGCTGGCGATTATCATCGCGCTGATCACCTGGGGAACGCTGCTGTGGAGCCATTATCACTAACGTTCTTCGCTAACCCTCGCAAAATATGAACAATCCGCCGATTTTTGTGTGCCATGTGGTTCCAAAATCACCGTTAGCTGTATATACTCACAGCATAACTGTATATACACCCAGGGGGCGGAATGAAAGCGTTAACGACCAGGCAGCAAGAGGTGTTTGATCTCATTAGGGATCATATCAGCCAGACGGGCATGCCGCCGACGCGTGCGGAAATTGCTCAGCGCTTGGGGTTCCGTTCCCCAAACGCGGCGGAAGAACACCTGAAAGCGCTGGCGCGTAAAGGCGCGATCGAGATCGTCTCCGGCGCTTCTCGCGGTATTCGCCTGCTGACGGAAGAAGAGCAAGGCCTGCCGCTGATCGGCCGCGTCGCCGCCGGTGAGCCGCTGCTGGCGCAGCAGCATATTGAAGGCCACTATCAGGTCGACCCGTCGATGTTTAAGCCCAACGCCGATTTCCTGCTGCGCGTCAGTGGGATGTCGATGAAAGACATCGGTATTCTGGATGGCGATTTGCTGGCGGTCCACAAAACCCAGGATGTGCGTAACGGCCAGGTGGTTGTCGCGCGTATCGATGAAGAAGTGACGGTGAAGCGCCTGAAAAAGCAGGGCAATGTCGTTGAACTGTTGCCGGAAAACAGCGAGTTTTCCCCGATCGTCGTCGATCTGCGCCAGCAGAGTTTTACCATTGAGGGTCTGGCCGTTGGCGTGATCCGTAATGGAGAATGGCTGTAGCGCCTGCCTCTGCGCAGCGTCATCTGTTGCGTGACGCTGCGACGTTTTTCCTCAATCAGGTCCTCAAACATGCTGCTCAACGCTGCCGATAAAGCGCTGTGGCGTCTTGCCCTCCCTATGATTTTCTCCAACATCACCGTCCCGCTGCTGGGGCTGGTGGATACGGCGGTGATCGGCCACCTGGACAGCCCGGTATACCTCGGCGGCGTAGCGGTCGGGGCGACGGCCACCAGTTTCCTCTTCATGCTGCTGCTGTTCCTGCGCATGAGCACCACCGGGCTCACCGCTCAGGCCTGGGGCGCCAAAGATCCGCAGCGCCTGGCGCGGGCGCTGGTGCAGCCGCTGGCCCTGGCGCTGGGCGCCGGGGTGCTGATTATCCTGCTTCGCCTGCCGCTAATTGACCTCGCTCTGCATATTGTCGGCGGCAGCGAGGCGGTGCTTGAGCAGGCGAGACGGTTTCTCGAAATTCGCTGGCTCAGCGCCCCCGCCTCGCTGGCCAACCTGGTGCTGCTCGGCTGGCTGCTGGGCGTCCAGTACGCCCGGGCGCCGGTTATTCTGCTGGTGGTGGGTAATCTGTTGAATATTGTGCTCGATCTGTGGCTGGTGATGGGCCTGCGGATGAACGTCCAGGGAGCGGCGCTGGCCACGGTCACCGCGGAGTACGCCACCCTCATTATTGGCCTGCTGATGGCGAAGCGGGTGCTGACGCTGCGCGGCGTGTCGCTGGCGATGCTGAAAAACGCCTGGCGCGGGGATCTGCGCCGTTTATTGGCGTTGAATCGGGACATCATGCTGCGCTCTCTGCTGCTGCAGCTGTGCTTTGGCGCGCTGACCGTATTCGGCGCCCGTCTGGGCAGCGACATCGTGGCGGTTAACGCCGTACTGATGACCATGCTGACCTTTACCGCCTACGCGCTGGATGGCTTTGCCTATGCCGTGGAGGCTCACTCCGGCCAGGCTTACGGCGCGCGCGACGGTAGCCAGTTGCTGGAGGTGTGGCGGGCGGCCTGCCGGCAGTCCGGCATGGTGGCGCTGGCGTTTGCCCTGATTTACAGCCTGGCGGGGCAGTACATTATCGCGTTGTTAACCTCACTGCCTTCCCTGCAGCAGCTGGCCGATCGCTATCTGATCTGGCAGACGATCCTGCCGGTGGTCGGCGTCTGGTGCTATCTGCTGGACGGCATGTTTATCGGCGCGACGCGCGGCGCTGAGATGAGGAACAGTATGGCGGTCGCCGCGGCGGGGTTTGCTGTGACGCTGCTTACGCTACCGGTGCTTGGCAACCATGGTCTGTGGCTGGCGCTGGCGGTGTTCCTCGCCCTGCGCGGCCTGTCGCTGGCGCTGATCTGGCGTCGTCACTGGCGACGCGGCACATGGTTTAGTTAGTCATCTCCCGTCATTGCCGCTAGCCGTGACCTTCCCCGGTCGCGCTACGTTTACAGGGCGATTCAATAGCCCGGCTCAGCGTGGCGCAGGCCGGGAACATCCTCTTCGCGTTATCCCGCGGTGCGATGGTTAAAAATTCCGAATAACGAATCGACGCCAGCATTCTCATCTATAGTTAATACCATGTCCGGCACAAAACGGGCTGTAAACCCACCGAATGATGAGGACGTTATTATGAATAAAGACGAAATCGGCGGTAACTGGAAACAGTTTAAAGGTAAAGCCAAGGAACAGTGGGGCAAACTTACCGATGATGATATGACCGTAATCGAAGGGAAGCGCGACCAGCTGGTCGGCAAAATTCAGGAGCGTTACGGTTATGAGAAAGATCAGGCTGAGAAAGAAGTCTCAGACTGGGAGCATAAGAACGACTATCGCTGGTAGCGTTCCTTGATCCGAAGAATGAAGCATTTGTGTTAGTGCCTGTCTGAATGGCGCAGGGACGCGCCGTTAACCCTTTTTCCCGCTGCGGCAGCCGCTCAGCGGGCTTTCTTTTTGAGCTGAATAGTATGATCGTGCTGGCAATGTCCCGGGGTGCTGCAGGCTTCGACTTCCACGCAGCCCGCGCAAAGCCCGTGAGCTTCTATCACATTGTGGCGCAGGGCAAACCCCATGCGGGCCGCCAGCGTATGCATGATATCTTCCACCCCTTCCGCCGCTTCTTCTTTTACCACGCCGCAGCGGTCGCAGATAAACATGGCCGAGCTATGGGTCGGCTGGTCGAACAGATGGCACAGCACATAGCTATTGGTTGACTCTACCTTATGGACAAAACCCTGCTCGAGTAAAAACTCCAGCGCACGGTAAACCGTCGGCGGCTTCGCCTGCGGCTCTTTCTCACGTAGCAAGTCCAGCAGATCGTAGGCGCTGATTGCCCCTTGCTGCAGGCTCATCAGGCGCAACACTTCCAGACGCTGTGGAGTCAGGCGTACGCCGCGCTGTGCGCAAAGCTTTTCAGCATGCGCTAACATCTCTTGCGAAGGGGTCTTATCCATGAGCATCCTCGGGTTGCGTGAATTTGAATCTGTTACTTTATCACGTTCCTCAGAAAACACCGAGAGCCGGCAGGTGATACGGGTCATACTTCAGGTTGTCGGCACCGGCGCCCGTCCCGAGCGCTGGCCGCTTATTCTCGAGCAGACTACGCCTTAGCCGCTCGCTAAAACCACCATGTCCGATTTAATCACAACACGCCCGACCCTGGGTATGCTATATCTGAAGTGTCTCATTTTCGGGAGAAAACGATGAAACGACCTGATTGCATTCGCCACTGGCGCGAACTGGAAGGGCCCGACGATGCTACTTATCCCGACAGCCCGGAGCGTTTTTCAATCGGAGCGCCGCTGGGGCGAGGTTTACGTCTCAACCGGCTGGGGATCCACCACGAGCGGCTGCCGCCCGGGCGGCGCACCTCTTATCCACACGCGGAGAGCGATGAGGAAGAGTTCATCTACGTGCTGGAGGGCTATCCGGAAGTGTGGATAAACGGCTATCTCTGGAAGCTGGAGCCCGGCGACAGCGTGGGTTTTCCCGCTGGTACCGGCATCTGCCACACCTTTCTCAATAACACCGAGCAGGAAGTTCGTCTGCTGGTGGTGGGCGAGGCCAACAAGAAGTACAACCGCATTTATTACCCGCTCAATCCCGGCTATGCCGCGACGCGCCAGGATCGTTGGGTTGACCATCCGCCGCAGTTCTTCGGTCCACACGACGGTAAGCCGCGGAAAAAGTAATCATTTCAGGTGAGGGGCGAAGCGCGGCGCACTATGCGCCTGTGGTGTATCTTTATGCTATAGTAGCGCCCCTTTTTACCCGGATGCTTATTTATTCGCCATGATGCCTGAATCAACGTCACCTGTTTTCCCTGCTCACCGCTTCTCCATCGCGCCGATGCTCGACTGGACCGACCGACACTGCCGCTACTTCCTGCGGCTGCTGTCGCGGCATACGCTGCTGTATACCGAAATGGTGACCACCGGGGCGATTATTCACGGCAAAGGGGACTATCTGGCCTATAGCGAAGAAGAGCACCCGGTTGCTCTGCAGCTCGGCGGCAGCGATCCCCAGGCCCTGGCGCAGTGCGCGAAGCTGGCCGAGGCGCGCGGCTATGATGAGATCAACCTCAACGTCGGCTGCCCCTCCGACCGCGTGCAGAACGGGATGTTTGGCGCTTGCCTGATGGGCAATGCGCCACTGGTGGCCGACTGCATCAAGGCGATGCGCGATGTGGTGTCGATTCCGGTCACGGTGAAAACCCGTATCGGCATTGACGACCAGGATAGCTATGAGTTTCTGTGCGATTTCATTGAGACAGTCTCCGGCAAGGGCGAGTGTGAGATGTTTATTATTCACGCCCGCAAAGCCTGGCTCTCCGGCCTGAGTCCAAAAGAGAACCGCGAGATCCCGCCGCTGGATTACCCCCGCGTCTGGCAGCTGAAGCGCGATTTCCCCCACCTTACGATGGCGATCAACGGCGGCATCAAATCGCTGGACGAAGCCAGAGTACAGCTTGAGCATATGGATGGGGTGATGGTCGGGCGTGAGGCCTATCAGAACCCGGGCATTCTGGCCTCGGTCGACCGCGAAATTTTCGGCGTCGCCGGCGCGGATGCCGATCCGGTAGCGGTGGTGCGAGCCATGTACCCCTATATTGAGCGCGAGCTCAGCAAGGGCACCTATCTGGGCCATATTACCCGCCATATGCTGGGGCTGTTTCAGGGGATCCCCGGCGCTCGCCAGTGGCGTCGCTACCTGAGCGAAAATGCGCATAAAGCCGGCGCCGATATTGCGGTGCTGGAGCATGCCCTGAAGCTGGTGGCCGATAAACGTTAATTTCTGACCAAAACCTGGTGAAATTGACCACGCCTCGCGCACTGACGCGGGGCGTTTTGTTTTAAAGTCAAAAGCTTATGGTTGGCATGCTTTTTGTAATACCTGCAGAGTGAAGTATTCATTCTTTGGGGAGAGAACCATGCTGGAACTGCTATTTGTCATTGGATTTTTTGTCATGCTGCTGGTCACCGGCGTATCGCTGCTGGGGATTATCGCGGCAATCGTGGTGGCGACGGCGCTGATGTTCGTCGGCGGGTTGTTCGCCTTGATGATCAAATTACTGCCGTGGCTGCTGCTGGCGGTGGCGGCGGTGTGGGTTATTCGGGCGCTGAAATCCCCGAACGGAAACGCTTTTCGCGACAATAACCGTTGGCGTTACTAAGGTATTGAGGGGTGCGTCACAACCTGAACAATTTTGCAGACAACCGCGTAGGCATTGCTGCGCAAATCTGTCACTATTAGCGCGTTAACGAATTCATCGCGCTGTACCCTACATACAGCCGAACTAAAAAAAAGTAAGGGCTTCCCAGGTGGAAGCCCTAAACTTTTGCCCCTTCTGCCAACTTATGGCAGCAGCAAACTCGAACCCTGCGTCACCCGGCTCTCCAGAACTTCATGCGCCCGCCGCGCTTCGCTCAGCGGATAGATCTGACTTTCAGCCACGTCCACTTTAATCACCCCGCTGGCGATCAGCGAAAACAATTCACTGCAGGCTTCCTCCAGTTCTTCCCGGTTGGTGATATAGCCCTGCAGCGATGGGCGAGTGACGTACAGGGAGCCTTTTTGATTCAGGATCCCCAGATTAACGCCGGTCACCGGACCGGAGGAGTTACCAAAGCTGACCATCAGGCCGCGGCGCTGCAGACAGTCCAAAGAGGCCTCCCAGGTATCTTTCCCCACCGAGTCGTAGACGACGGCCACTTTCTTACCGTCGGTGAGCGCCTTGAGCCGCTCCACGATAGACTCCTCGCGATAGTTAATCACCTGCCAGGCGCCCGCCTCTTTGGCGCGCTGCGCTTTCTGCGCGCTGCCGACGGTACCGATAAGTTTCGCCCCCAGCGCTTTCGCCCACTGACAGGCTATCAGCCCCACGCCGCCAGCGGCCGCGTGAAACAGGAACATCTCATCAGGCTTAATTTCATAGGTTTTGCGCAGCAGATACCAGACCGTTAATCCTTTGAGGAACGACGCGGCGGCCTGTTCGAAGGAGATAGCGTCCGGCAGGACCGCCGCTTTGTCGGCCAGCACATTGTGTACCGTGCTGTAGGCGCCGAGCGCCGACTGGGCGTACACCACCCGATCGCCTACCTTAATATGCGTGACCCCATGGCCAACTTTACTGACGATGCCGGCCGCCTCGGTGCCCAGGCCGCTCGGCAGCGACGGCGGCGGATAGAGGCCGCTGCGAACATAGGTGTCGATATAGTTGATGCCGATGGCTTTGTTTTCGACCTGAATCTCATGTTCTGCGGGATCGCGTGGCGTGAACTCAACCGCCTGAAGCACCTCCGGTCCCCCGTGTTTCGAAAATTCGATGCGTGTTGCCATGTTCGCTCCTGTGTTGTTCCGAGATTATTCAGTAAGCTTAACAGCCTGCGCCGGCGGCGACGGATTTTCTTACCCGCCTCAGGCCTGCCACGCTTAATGGGTTCTTTAGCGGCAATGGCTTTCTCGCTATACTGTCACGCTCTTTTCCGGATCGGTGAAATGTTAGGCTATGGCAGGAAATAAACCCTTCAACAAACCACAGACAGAAACCCGCGAACGCGATCCGCAGCTCGCCGGGCTGAAAGTCCCGCCGCACTCGATTGAAGCGGAGCAGTCGGTGTTGGGCGGTTTAATGCTGGATAACGAGCGCTGGGACGACGTCGCCGAACGCGTCGTTGCCGACGACTTTTATACCCGTCCGCACCGTCATATTTTTACCGAGATGGCGCGCCTGCAGGAGTCCGGCAGCCCGATTGACCTGATTACGCTCGCCGAGTCGCTGGAGCGTCAGGGGCAGCTGGACAGCGTGGGCGGCTTCGCCTATCTGGCCGAACTGTCCAAAAACACGCCCAGCGCGGCTAACATCAGCGCCTATGCCGACATCGTGCGCGAACGCGCGGTGGTGCGCGAAATGATTTCGGTGGCCAACGAGATCGCCGAAGCCGGCTTCGACCCGCAGGGGCGAACCAGCGAAGATCTGCTCGACCTCGCCGAATCCCGGGTTTTCAAAATCGCCGAAAGCCGGGCCAACAAAGACGAAGGGCCGAAGAACATCGCCGATGTCCTCGATGCCACTGTCGCCCGTATCGAACAGCTGTTCCAGCAGCCCCATGACGGCGTCACCGGGGTCAATACCGGCTACGACGACCTCAACAAAAAGACCGCCGGCCTGCAGCCGTCGGATCTGATTATCGTCGCCGCCCGTCCATCGATGGGTAAAACGACCTTCGCGATGAACCTCGTGGAAAACGCGGCGATGCTGCAGGACAAACCGGTATTAATCTTCAGTCTCGAGATGCCCTCGGAACAGATCATGATGCGTTCTCTGGCCTCGCTGTCGCGCGTCGATCAGACCCGCATTCGTACCGGTCAACTGGACGACGAAGACTGGGCGCGGATCTCCGGCACCATGGGCATCCTGCTGGAAAAGCGCAATATCTATATCGATGACTCCTCCGGCCTGACGCCGACGGAGGTGCGCTCCCGCGCGCGGCGTATCGCCCGCGAGCACGGCGGCATCGGACTGATTATGATCGACTACCTGCAGCTGATGCGCGTGCCGTCGCTCTCCGACAACCGTACCCTTGAGATTGCCGAAATCTCCCGCTCGCTGAAGGCGCTGGCGAAAGAGCTGCAGGTGCCGGTGGTGGCGCTGTCGCAGCTTAACCGCTCGCTGGAGCAGCGCGCCGATAAGCGCCCGGTCAACTCCGACCTGCGTGAGTCCGGCTCTATCGAACAGGATGCCGACTTAATCATGTTCATTTACCGTGATGAGGTCTATCACGAGAACAGCGATCTTAAAGGCATCGCGGAAATTATCATTGGTAAACAACGTAACGGTCCGATCGGCACCGTGCGACTGACCTTTAACGGCCAGTGGTCGCGTTTCGATAATTATGCCGGTCCTCAGTATGATGATGAGTAATCCTTCCGCCTTCTTTTATTAAGGAATTCAAATGCAAGCGGCAACTGTAGTTATCAACCGCCGCGCTCTGCGACACAACCTGCAACGTCTGCGTGAACTGGCGCCCGCCAGCAAACTGGTTGCGGTAGTGAAAGCGAACGCCTACGGACACGGTCTTCTCGAGACCGCGCGAACGCTGACCGACGCCGACGCCTTTGGCGTAGCCCGCCTGGAAGAGGCGCTGCGCCTGCGAGCGGGGGGCATCGCCCAGCCGATCCTCCTGCTGGAAGGCTTTTTTGCTGCGGAAGACCTGGCGGTGATCGCCGCCCAGCGCCTGCATACGGCGGTGCATAGCCCCGAACAGCTGGCGGCGCTGGAGCAAGCCGATCTCCCCGAGCCGGTGACCGTGTGGATGAAGCTGGATACCGGCATGCATCGCTTAGGGGTGCGCCCGGAGGAAGCCGAGGCGTTTTATCAGCGTCTGAGCCAGTGTAAAAACGTCCGCCAGCCGGTGAACGTGGTGAGCCACTTCGCGCGCGCCGATGAGCCGACCTGCGGCGCCACCGAACGCCAGCTGGATATCTTCACCACCTTTACCGAAGGCAAACCGGGGCTGCGCTCTATCGCCGCCTCGGGCGGCATTCTGCTGTGGCCGCAATCGCATTACGACTGGGTGCGCCCCGGAATTATCCTGTATGGCGTGTCGCCGCTGGACGATCGCTCCACCGGGAAAGATTTCGGCTGCCAGCCGGTGATGACCCTGACGTCCAGCCTGATTGCGGTGCGCGAGCATAAAGCAGGGGAGCCCGTCGGGTACGGCGGCACCTGGATCAGCGAACGCGATACCCGTCTCGGCGTGGTGGCGATGGGCTATGGCGACGGTTATCCGCGCGCGGCGCCGTCGGGCACGCCGGTGCTGGTCAATGGCCGGGAAGTGCCGATTGTCGGCCGGGTGGCGATGGATATGATCTGCGTTGACCTCGGACCGCAGGCCCAGGATAAGGCCGGCGATGCGGTAGTGCTGTGGGGAGAGGGGCTCCCGGTAGAGCGCATCGCCGAGATAACGAAAGTGAGTGCTTACGAACTTATTACGCGACTGACCTCCCGCGTCGCCATGAAATACTTCGACTAAGCCTCTGGCGTACCGGATAGCACAGAGGCTGATCCGGTACGCACCAGGCCTGCGGCGCTCAAAAAAGCGGTTTATACCGCTGCGCGGTCACTTTCCCCTCAACATCCTCTCGACCTGCCGTCATATCCGGTTTATTGTGTAAGAACCTGCCCCATGTAAACCTGGAGATACATCGCGTGTTTCAAAAAGTTGACGCCTACGCCGGCGACCCTATTCTTTCTCTGATGGAACGCTTCAAAGAAGACCCGCGAAGCGACAAAGTCAACCTGAGTATCGGGCTTTACTACAACGATGACGGCATTATCCCGCAGCTGCAGGCGGTGGCGGAAGCGGAAGCACGCCTGAACGCCGAGCCGCATGGCGCCTCGCTGTATCTGCCAATGGAAGGGTTGAGCGGCTACCGTCAGGCGATTGCGCCGCTGCTGTTTGGCGCAGAGCATACCGCGCTTAAGCAAAATCGCATTGCCTCTATTCAGACGGTCGGCGGTTCGGGCGCGCTGAAGGTCGGGGCCGACTTCCTCAAACGTTACTTTCCTGAGTCTCATGTCTGGGTCAGCGATCCGACCTGGGAAAACCACATCGCCATTTTTGAAGGGGCTGGCTTCGAAGTAAGTACTTACCCCTGGTTTGATAAAGCCACCAACGGCGTGCGCTTTGAGGACCTGCTGGCGACGCTGCAAACGCTGCCGGCCCGCGATATTGTGCTGCTGCACCCTTGCTGCCACAACCCGACCGGCGCCGACCTGACGCCAGCCCAGTGGGACCGCGTGGTTGAGGTATTGAAAGCGCGTCAGCTGATCCCCTTCCTCGACATCGCCTACCAGGGCTTTGGCGGGGGGCTGGAAGAGGATGCCTACGCCATTCGCGCCATCGCCAGCGCCGGGATGCCGATGCTGGTCAGCAACTCGTTCTCCAAAATTTTCTCGCTGTACGGGGAGCGCGTCGGCGGTCTGTCCGTGGTCTGTGAAGACAGCGAAACCGCGGGCCGCGTGCTGGGGCAGCTGAAGGCCACCGTGCGCCGCAACTACTCCAGCCCGCCGAGCTTTGGCGCGCAGGTGGTGGCGACGGTGCTGAACGATGCCGGGCTGAAAGCCACGTGGCAGGCGGAAGTGGACGCCATGCGCGCGCACATCCTGACCATGCGCCAGGCGCTGGTCGACGCGCTGCAGCAGGTTGCCCCTGGCAGCAAAGTGGATTACCTGCTCAAGCAGCGCGGGATGTTCAGCTATACCGGATTTAGCGCGGCGCAGGTGGATCGTCTGCGCGACGAGTTTGGCGTCTACCTGATTGCCAGCGGACGCATGTGCGTGGCGGGGTTAAACTCACGTAATGTTCAGCAGGTAGCGAAAGCTTTTGCCGCGGTAATGTAAGCCGCTCTCCAGCAGGTTGTCTCTGCCGGTCAACGGGCAGGGGCAACCCCCCCTCGGATGTGATCATCCTCTTTTTCTATGACATCTGCGCGAAAAAGGCTTTTCATCCATGCCGCCGGCGGGTAAGGTCGGGACGTTGATAAGCATGCACATTATTGAAAACAATAATGATTGATAGATTTAGGGATAAATATGCGCAAACTTACTCTCGCCCTTGCGGCGGCTTCTCTCCTGTTCACGCTGAACAGCGCCGTTGTGGCGCGCGCCTCCACGCCGCAGCCGCTGTGGGTCGGCACCAACGTGGCCCAGCTGGCCGAGCAGGCGCCGATCCACTGGGTTTCGGTGGCGCAAATTGAGAACAGCCTGCTGGGGCGGCCGCCGATGGCCGTCGGCTTTGATATCGATGACACCGTCCTCTTCTCCAGTCCGGGTTTCTGGCGCGGGCAAAAAACCTTCTCTCCCGGCAGCGAAGATTACCTGAAAAACCCGCAGTTCTGGGAAAAAATGAACAACGGCTGGGATGAATTCAGCATGCCGAAAGAGGTGGCGCGCCAGCTGATTGCGATGCATGTGAAGCGCGGGGACAGCATCTGGTTCGTCACCGGCCGCAGCCAGACCAAAACCGAAACCGTTTCTAAAACCCTGCAGGATGATTTTCTCATCCCGGCCGCCAATATGAATCCGGTGATTTTCGCTGGCGATAAGCCTGGCCAAAACACCAAGACCCAGTGGCTGCAGGCGAAGCAGATAAAGGTTTTCTACGGCGATTCGGATAACGATATCACCGCCGCCCGCGAAGCGGGCGCCCGTGGCATCCGCGTGCTGCGGGCCGCCAACTCCTCCTATAAGCCGTTGCCGATGGCTGGCGCGCTGGGCGAGGAAGTAATCGTCAATTCCGAATACTGATGACCGCCTGAACGCGATAAACGGCAGCGACGGCGCTGCCGTTTTTTTATGCAAAATCAGGGGTGGAAGGTTTTACCTTTTCACGTATTGCTGCACACTTAGAAGGATTCATTCGCAAAAGGAGTCAATGATGTGGTATCAGCAAACCCTGACGCTTGGGCCAAAATCCCGCGGTTTTCATCTGGTCACCGACGAAATCCTTGGCCAGATCCGCGGGCTGTCCGGGGTGAAGGTTGGCCTGCTGCACCTCCTGCTCCAGCATACTTCCGCTTCCCTGACGCTCAACGAAAACTGCGATCCCACCGTCCGCTATGACATGGAGCAGTATTTTCTCAACGCCGTACCGGACAATGCGCCGTATGAACATGACTATGAAGGCCCTGACGATATGCCGTCGCACATCAAATCATCGATGCTTGGCGTGTCGCTAATGCTGCCGGTCGAGGACGGGCGCGTCAGGCTGGGAACCTGGCAGGGCATCTGGCTGGGGGAGCATCGGATACACGGCGGTTCGCGGCGCATCGTTGCGACGCTCATGGGGGAATAAAAGATGACAATTTCGGAGTTATTACAGTACTGCATGGCGAAACCGGGAGCAGAGCAGAGCGTCCACAGCGACTGGAAAGCCACGCAGATTAAGGTCTCAGATGTGCTGTTTGCCATGGTGAAGGAGGTTGAGGACCAGCGGCCGGCGGTCGCGCTGAAGGCGAGTCCGGAGCTGGCTGAGCTGCTGCGTCAGCAGCATCGCGATGTCCGGCCCAGCCAGCATCTCAATAAAGCGCACTGGAGCACCGTCTATCTGGATGGCTCGCTGCCGGATTCGCAAATCTACTACCTGGTCGATGCGTCTTATCAGCAGGCGGTGAAAATGCTGCCGGAGCCGGTCCGGCAGCAGCTTACCCGCTAATTATTTCAGCATGGGCTTGAGGAAGCGCGCGGTGTGCGAGGCTTCGCACTCGGCGACGGTTTCCGGCGTACCGGAGACCAGGATTTCGCCGCCGCCGCTGCCGCCTTCCGGGCCGAGATCGACAATCCAGTCGGCAGTTTTAATCACATCGAGGTTGTGCTCAATCACCACGATGGTATTGCCCTGATCGCGCAGCTGGTGCAGCACTTCCAGCAACTGCTGGATATCGGCGAAGTGCAGACCGGTGGTCGGCTCATCGAGGATATACAGCGTCTGGCCGGTACCGCGCTTGGACAACTCGCGCGCCAGCTTCACGCGCTGCGCCTCGCCGCCGGACAGGGTCGTCGCCGACTGGCCAAGGCGGATATAGGTCAGGCCGACGTCCATCAGGGTTTGCAGCTTACGCGCCAGCGCCGGCACGGCATCAAAGAATTCACGCGCCTCTTCAATGGTCATATCCAGCACTTCGTGGATGGTCTTACCCTTGTACTTAATCTCCAGCGTTTCGCGGTTATAGCGTTTGCCTTTGCACTGGTCGCACGGCACGTAGATATCCGGCAGGAAGTGCATTTCGACCTTGATCACTCCATCGCCCTGGCAGGCTTCGCAGCGCCCACCGCGAACGTTAAAGCTAAAGCGCCCCGGCGTATAGCCGCGTGAGCGAGACTCCGGTACGCCGGCGAACAGCTCGCGCACCGGGGTAAACACCCCGGTATAGGTTGCCGGGTTGGAGCGCGGCGTCCGGCCGATCGGGCTCTGGTCGATATCGATCACTTTATCGAAATGTTCCAGCCCCTGGATATCGCGATACGGCGCTGGTTCGGCGATGGTCGCGCCGTTGAGCTGGCGCTGGGCAATCGGGAACAGGGTATCGTTGATCAGCGTGGATTTACCCGAGCCGGAGACGCCGGTGATGCAGGTAAACAGGCCCACTGGCAGGGTGAGCGTTACATCCTTCAGGTTGTTGCCGCGCGCGCCGGTCAGCTTGAGGACTTTCTCCGGGTTGGCGGGCACGCGCTGCTTCGGCACTTCAATTTTGCGTTTACCGCTCATGAACTGCCCGGTCAGGGATTCCGGGACCGCCATAATGGCCTCCAACGGCCCTTCCGCTACTACCTGGCCGCCGTGAACGCCAGCGCCGGGACCGATATCGATCACATGGTCGGCGGCGCGAATGGCGTCTTCGTCGTGCTCAACGACGATCACCGTGTTGCCTAAATTACGCAGGTGGATCAGGGTGCCGAGCAGGCGTTCGTTATCGCGCTGGTGCAGGCCGATAGAGGGTTCATCCAGCACGTACATCACGCCAACCAGCCCGGCGCCAATCTGGCTTGCCAGACGGATACGCTGGGCTTCGCCGCCGGAGAGCGTTTCCGCCGAGCGGGAGAGCGTCAGGTAGTTGAGGCCGACGTTGACGAGGAATTTCAGACGATCGCCAATCTCTTTCAGCACTTTTTCGGCGATTTTCGCCCGCTGTCCGGAGAGCTTCAGATTGTTGAAGAAATCCATCGCATGGCCGATGCTCATATCGGAAATGGTCGGCAGCGGGGTGTTTTCCACAAACACGTGGCGCGCCTCGCGACGCAGACGCGTGCCGTCGCAGCTGGCGCACGGACGGTTGCTGATGAACTTCGCCAGCTCTTCGCGCACCGCGCTGGATTCCGTCTCTTTGTAACGGCGCTCCATGTTATGCAGCACGCCTTCGAACGGATGGCGGCGCACCGAGGTATCCCCGCGGTCATTCATGTATTTGAATTCAATACTTTCTTTACCTGAACCGTACAGCACCACTTTCTGCACGTTGGCGCTGAGGGTGCCCCATGGCGCTTCGACGTCGAATTTATAGTGCTCCGCCAGCGACTTCAACATCTGGAAGTAGTAGAAGTTACGCCGATCCCAGCCGCGGATGGCGCCGCCCGCCAGCGACAGCTCGGGATTTTGCACCACGCGATCGGGATCGAAATATTGCTGCACGCCGAGGCCGTCGCAGGTCGGGCAGGCGCCCGCCGGGTTGTTAAAGGAGAACAGACGCGGCTCCAGCTCGCGCATGCTGTAGCCGCAGATCGGGCAGGCGAAGTTGGCGGAAAACAGCAGTTCTTCCGCTTTCTCATCATCCATATTAGCCACAATGGCGGTCCCGCCGGAGAGCTCCAGCGCGGTTTCAAACGACTCGGCCAGGCGCTGCGCCAGATCGTCGCGCACCTTGAAGCGGTCGATGACTACCTCAATGGTGTGCTTCTTCTGCAGCTCCAGCTTCGGCGGATCCGACAGATCGCAGACCTCGCCGTCGATCCGCGCGCGGATGTAGCCCTGACTGGCGAGGTTTTCCAGGGTTTTAGTGTGCTCGCCTTTGCGCTCTTTAATAATGGGCGCCAGCAGCATCAGGCGCAGGCCTTCCGGCTGGGCGAGGACATTATCGACCATCTGACTGACGGTTTGCGCCGCCAGCGGCACGTCGTGATCCGGACAGCGCGGTTCGCCGACGCGGGCGTACAGCAGACGCAGATAGTCGTGAATTTCGGTAATAGTACCCACCGTCGAGCGGGGGTTGTGAGAGGTTGATTTCTGTTCGATGGAAATCGCCGGCGACAGCCCTTCGATATGGTCGACGTCCGGCTTCTCCATCAGCGACAGGAACTGTCGCGCATAGGCGGAGAGCGATTCGACGTAGCGACGCTGGCCTTCGGCATACAGGGTGTCGAAAGCGAGTGAAGATTTGCCAGACCCGGAAAGCCCGGTGACGACAATGAGTTTGTCGCGCGGGATAACGAGGTTGATGTTTTTGAGATTATGGGTGCGGGCGCCCCGAACTTCGATCTTATCCATTCACCTTTCCCGGTAGGTAGATACACGGATTGCCTGGTTTGCTTGAAGGACAAACGGCAGAAACGGCTAATTATGACACAATTTAACCTGAATGAATATACAGTATCGGAATGCAAATTCGGGTCGAGTGTGCAACAATGTCGTAGCCGGGTACTATCTCTGGAATCAGCCTCGCAGCTATTAAAATGCTACGTGGAAATGGTACACTCGCGCGTTTACACTATTAAGAAACGTATTCAGGAGACACGAACATGGCCAGCAGAGGCGTAAACAAGGTGATTCTCGTCGGTAATCTGGGGCAGGACCCGGAAGTACGCTACATGCCAAGTGGCGGCGCTGTCGCCAACTTCACGCTGGCAACTTCCGAATCCTGGCGTGACAAGCAGACCGGCGAAATGAAAGAGCAGACCGAGTGGCACCGCGTTGTGCTGTTCGGCAAACTGGCGGAAGTCGCTGGTGAGTATCTGCGTAAAGGCTCACAGGTGTACATTGAAGGCCAGCTGCGTACCCGCAAGTGGACCGATCAATCCGGTCAGGACAAATACACCACCGAAGTGGTGGTGAACGTGGGCGGCACCATGCAGATGCTGGGCGGCCGTCAGGGCGGCGGCGCACCGGCAGGCGGCGGCCAGCAGCAGGGCGGTTGGGGTCAGCCGCAGCAGCCGCAGGGCGGCAACCAGTTCAGCGGCGGCGCGCAGTCCCGTCCGCAGCAGCAGGCCCCGGCAGCGCCTTCCAACGAACCGCCGATGGACTTCGACGACGACATCCCGTTCTAAGGCTTGCCTTAGGCGCACTGTCTGCGCAGTCGAAAGCAGAAAGCCCCGGTTTCGCCGGGGCTTTTTCTTTGTTATTCCTGCACCGTCATTTCAGGATGGAATTTGACCTACGGTAACGAGCGATTCAGATGACGGGCACCTGAGCGGTGGCGGCTGTCGCCACGCTGGGCTGCGGTTTGGCTGGCTGCGCTACCGGCTCCTGCCGCGGTACGGCCGTCGCTTTCTGTTTGCGGGCCATGTCATCGACGATCAGCCGATAGGCGATGTAATACTTATAGATATTGCTGACGTAGGTTACCGTCTCGGCGCCAATTTTTTCTGCCGCCATATTTTCGACGTTACCGAACCAGACGTTCGGGTCAAATCCTCGCTGTTTAGTCATGGTGCGCAGGCGGGCGATACGCGCCGGACCCGCGTTATAGGAGGCAAAGGTAAACAGCGCTTTATCGAGCCGGGTCATGGGCTCATCGGCATAGTACCGATCCATCATCCAGCGCATGTATTTCACGCCGGCATGGATATTGGGATCCAGCTGTTTAATATCGCCCACCTTCAGCTCTTTTCCAGTGCTGGGCATCACCTGCATAACGCCGATGGCGCCGACGTGGCTCCGTACCGACTGATTCAGCCGCGACTCCTGGTATCCCTGGGCCGCCATCAGCAGCCAGTCGACGTCGTAACGATCGCCGTACTTGCGGAAGACATCTACCATCGCGAGGAATTTGCGTCGTTCCTTACTCGCCGCGGCATTTTTGACATATTTAGCATTTTTCAGGTAACGCAGCAGGAGAGTATTGCCCAGCGTGGTGCCCTGACGATTCTTTTTGACGAAGTTGTTCAGTACCGTCAGCAGCTGCGGGCTGTCTTTGCGTACCGCCCAGGCAATGTCGCCGCCGTCGCGCAGCACCACATTGTCATGGACCTGAATTTTTGGAAACACCTGTTTCCAGAACAACGCTTTATGCTGATCGACGACGATCAGCGGAATCAGCCCGGCGTTGAGCATTTCCAGCAGATCTTCATCCTCCAGCGCTTCCGGCGCCGCCTCCAGTATCACCGGTGGGCGCGACTCACCGGCAAATCGGGCGTTCAGCGCTTGCAGGCTGTCGTAATAGCTGGAGGAGCGGCGAACAAAGACGGTTTGACCAGAGAGTTGCTCCAGGCTGTCGACCTTCGGTGAAGCCGGGCCGGAGATCAGTAATTCTTTCACGTTGCTGTAGAGCGGCTGGGCGAAATCGACCTGTGCTTCCCGCGAGGGCGTGATAGTCAGATTGGCAGCCGCAATATCGCCTTTACCTTCATTAAGCGCGATAAAGAGATTGTCCCGACTGACCGGCACAAAAACGATATGCAGCTTCAGGTGGCGCTGTTTGAGCTTTTTATCCTTCGCTAGCTGTTTATTCAGCTCGTTTTCCAGCGCGATAAAAATGTCGTGCGTCGCCCCGCGCTGGGTGCCTTTATCAATAAAAAAGAAGGTCTTGCTGTAGGTGGTTAATACCCGAATGGTACGACGGTCGATCATGCCAGGCAAATCGCCTCTCCATGGCCGTAGCATATCGTCGATATGAATCGATAGCGTGTTGTCTTCGGCTGCTGCCGGCGGCGCTTTTTCCGCCTCTACTGCCGGCAGCAGAGGAGCGAATAACAGTGTCGCGAGGCAGGTGAGCCAGGCGATAAACAGACGTGATAGCGAGTAGGCGTTCATGGAGGAATACTCCGCAGGGGATGTGATTATTTTAGCAGAACGGCCGCCGTTAGCCGGGCACGACAAGGGCGTAAAAAACATAACGATGCCGACAAATAGTTTTCTCCCATTTTATCGCTTACTATTAATGTGTTTTTATCTTTAATTTAACTATGGAGATAATATGGAAAAAATGTGTGTTTTTAATGATAAATAGAAAATAATGATGATGTTTTTATTTTATTTCTCCCCATCTGTTTTGTTGTAACCTTTTGATTGTTGGTGTTTATTTTATTTTTCTCCGATATTGATTATTATCATCTTGATAATGAATCTCATTTTTATTACCGTAACACGGCACATTACTCTAATGACACGCTGTCTGGATTACGCTATCAAAGAATAGCGCGCAGCGCTTTTTCTCTAATGATGAAACAGGGTACTTAATTTTATTATGCCTCACGCTTTTTTTTATTCCCATTAATGCCGGGAAGGCGCTGACCTGCGCCAAAATCTGGCGACGCGCTGAGGCAAGTATTTTATCCCATTGTTTTTTCAATTGGGGAAGGCGTTATGCCCGACAGCAACAGAAAACAGGGCATATTCTATGAAATACACGTCTCACTTCCCGCTGGGGATCGTCATTCCTCTGCTCGCCTGTAGCGTGCCGCTGCAGGCGGCAGAGAACATGACCGAACAATCGACGCCTGACGAGAGCGCCGCCACTGCCGAAAATCACGAGGAGACGATGGTCATAACCGCCGCCAGGCAGAACCTGCAGGCGCCGGGCGTGTCGACCATCACCGCAGAAGAGATCCGCAAACATCCCCCCGCCCGCGATGTGTCGGAGTTAATTCGTACGCAGCCCGGGGTAAACCTGACCGGCAACTCCACCAGCGGGCAGCGCGGCAACAACCGGCAAATTGATATCCGTGGCATGGGGCCCGAGAATACGCTGGTGCTGGTCGATGGTAAACCGGTGACCAGCCGTAACTCGGTGCGGTATGGCTGGCGCGGCGATCGTGACTCCCGCGGCGATACCAGTTGGGTGCCAGCGGAGATGATCGATCATATCGATGTGATCCGCGGCCCGGCGGCGGCGCGCTATGGTAATGGCGCGATGGGCGGGGTCGTCAACATCGTGACCAAACCGACCACGCGAGAATGGCACGGGTCGTGGAATACCTATATGAATGCTCCGCAGCACCGTAAAGAAGGGGCGACGAAACGTACTAACTTTAGCCTCAATGGTCCGCTGTCGGACAGTGTCAGCTTCAATCTCTGGGGTAATCTGAGTAAAACCCAGGCCGATGCACAGGATATTAACGCCGGGCATGAAGCGGAACGTACCGGTTCCTACGCCGGTTCTTATCCCGCCGGACGTGAAGGGGTGGTGAACAAAGATATTCACAGTAAGCTGCGCTGGGAGTTTGCCCCGATGCAGGCCCTGGAGTTTGAGGCCGGTTACAGCCGCCAGGGTAATCTCTATGCCGGCGACACACAAAACACCAATACCAGTACGCTGGTGAAGAGTATGTACGGGAAAGAGACCAACCGTCTCTACCGGCAAACTTACGGCGTAACATGGACCGGCGGCTGGGATAATGGCGTGACCAGCAACAGCTATGCCCAGTACGAACACACCCGTAACTCGCGAATGGATGAAGGGCTGGCGGGCGGTACGGAAGGGATCTTCTCCAGTAGCGAGTTTTCAGATATCGATCTGGCCGATGTCCTGCTACATAGTGAAGTGAATATTCCGTTTACGCTGGGGGTCGATCAGAATCTGACGCTGGGGACAGAATGGAATCAGCAGCGGATGAAAGATGGCGTATCGACAACCCAGGCGCTCTCTTACGGCACTATCGATGGCGTATCGGCTACCGGTCGTAGCCCGTACACCAGCGCCGAGATCTTCTCGCTGTTTACCGAAGATAATATGGCGCTAACGGACAGCACCATGCTGACACCCGCTCTGCGCTTCGATCACCACAGCATCGTCGGCAATAACTGGAGTCCCTCACTGAACCTGTCCCAAGAGCTGACAGACGACTGGACGCTGAAGCTGGGCATTGCCCGTGCTTACAAGGCGCCTAACCTCTACCAGTTGAACCCGAACTATATTCTCTACAGCAACGGTCAAGGCTGTTACGCCAGTAGTTCCGCCTGCTATCTGATGGGGAATAGCGATCTGAAAGCGGAGACCAGCGTTAATAAAGAGATTGGTCTTGAGTACAAGCATGATGGCTATCAGGCGGGGATCACCTGGTTCCGTAACGACTATCACAATAAGATTGAGTCAGGGTATGCGGCGGTGGGTACCGCCAGCAACGGCACCACCAATATCTATCAGTGGGAAAACGTACCAAAGGCGTTAGTGGAAGGCCTGGAAGGAACGCTGAATCTGCCGGTGGGGGAGGCGGTTAACTGGAGCAATAACCTGACCTGGATGCTGCAGAGCAAGAATAAGACGACAGGCGACCGGCTGTCAGTGATCCCGCAGTTTACCCTGAACTCGACCCTAAGCTGGCAGGTTCGTGAAGATCTCTCCCTGCAGAGCACCTTTACCTGGTATGGCCGACAGAAACCAAAACGCTTCAATTATAAGGGCGAGGCGGTCAGCGGCAGCGAACTAAACGAAGTCAGCCCATACAGCATTGTCGGCCTCAGTGCGACCTGGGATGTGAACAAAAATCTGAGCTTCACCAGCGGGATAGATAACCTGTTTGATATTCGCCACTACCGGGCAGGGAATGCGCAAACGACCGGCAACGCGACGACGGGAGCTTATCTGTATGGCGCGGGTGCCGAGACCTATAACGAATCGGGGCGGACCTTCTTTATGAGCGTTAATACTCATTTCTGATGATCCTGATAAGGAGTAAACCGGGTGCAACGCGACCCGGTTTTTTTATTTCAGATGAGAGCGGAGGAGGCGGTTATAAATCGTGACAAAATCTTCACGCCCTCTACATTATTAGCTCAACATATCCTTTTATACTGATTTCCGTCGCGCAAGGTCGTTGATCCCGACCGGGTTCGATAATAGCATCCTGCTATTTCCCTTCTGTAATATCCCCTGTCCCCCTTCCATTCCCAACCGCAGCGATGCGGAGGAGGGGGACCTCCTTATTTTTGCCGCGTGATCTGATAGCGATACTGAGTGGGCGTGAGCGCATGATATTTTTTGAAGGTACGATTAAACGCACTGAGATCGTCATAACCGACCATCATACAAATATCGACGATTCGGTAACCAGGCGTTGTCAGTAATAAACGGCAACACAGCGACATGCGCTGCTGGCGGATATATTCCATTGGCGAACGATCAAAATAATGACGGAAGAGCCGAAACAAATGCCAGGGGGAATAACCAGAGATATCGCTCAGATCGTCGACGGTCAGTTTCTTATCCAGATTATTATCGATCCACAAGAGCAGGTCGCTTAATACCGATTGCTGGAGCGTTTTGCTACGCATAATTGCGGCCAATCCCATAACGCAGGGCTCCCCAATGAGGAGCCCTGGGGTTTATTGAACAGTGAGTGTGCCGTGGCGAACCTGATAATTTTTTTGATTATCAGGGCCAATATAGTCGCTGGCGGGTTTTGCCAGCTGCAGATGACCAAAGGCGGTTGTTTGCTCTGCATGATAATTTTCGCCGTCATTCACGTCGCCGCGCCCGTTATAACGGGCAATGGCCGGGAAGGGATACACCGGACGAGTCGCGATAACAGCTGGAGCGGCGTCAGCGTAAGGCTGACTGACTTTCTGCACGCCGTGAAACTGCGTTTGCGCATCTGGTTTTTCTGTCATCGGCGGCAGGTCGGCAGCGGCTGTTGCCCGTTTGCCGGCCATGATCTCCTGCGGGGCGATGCCTTCCTCGGTCCAGCGCATCAGCGGGGTAAGGAGATCAATTTGATCGTAACCTTCGCCATTACCGCAATGGGCTACCCCAGGCAGCAGGAATAACCGCAGGAAGGTATCCGTTGCGGCATGGCCCATTTCTGCTTCTACGCCGCGATAATAGGCGATAGAAAAGGCCGGGCTGACGGAGTCATCGGCCAGACCGTGCCAGAGGATAAGCTTGCCGCCGCGCTGTTGATAGGCATGAAGATTGGTATTTGCCGCGTTATAGAGCGGCGCCAGTTGGGCGACGGCGTCAAAATTCTGCTGGTTAAGCGGGAAATCCCGCATCGATTGGATCTTCTGTTTTTCTCCTGGCAGGAGCACGGATTGCAGAGCCGGTAGTACCATCATTTCCGACATTGAGTGGCCGGTCGGCGTCTCGGGCACCGGCCAGCGTAGCTCGGAACCCAGCGGCAGACCGCCCGCGACGAACTGGGCGCCGTGGCTGTCGTAAGCGCCGCGGTAGAGCTTTTTCACCACCTCGATCTCTTCCTGCGTCAGGCAGGTAGAACGGTCCCGAGCATCGGCAGGACAGCGGGGGAGCCATGACTCAGAGAACTGACAGGCATACGGATTTTGCAGGATACCATCCTGCACGCCGGAAAGCGTCGGGCAGTGAGCCAGCACGGCCTGGTGAATCAGAGGAAGGCGATTTTTCAGCAGGATAGCGGTACCGTCCGGGCGCTGATTGGCGGCCACATTCCAGCCGTGGAAGAAGGAGTTCTGAAACTGGAAAAAGGCCGCTGGCGCGCCAGCGCTGATACCGTCAAAATCCTGCGGAAAGCGCTGCGCTTCCATCAATGCTTCGCGACCGCCGTCTGAGCAGCCCATAAAGTAGGCATACTTTGGCGGCTGGCGGTAAAGCGTCTGCATCACCGCTTTGGCCAGCACGGCGGTCAGGTGGTTGGCGCGCCAGGCAAAATCGATGCGCTTTTGCGGATCTTCGGCCCATGACGCATCCATCATACTGCCATGGTGCCCCATATCGGTTGCTGCCACCACAAACTCGCCGTTCATTGCCGGCAGGCAGCCGCTGGCATTCGACAGACTCAGGTTAATACTCCCGCACAGTCCGCCACAGCCGACCTGCAAAAAACGTTGACTCCAGCGTTGAGTCGGCAGGGCAATCTGCACGCCAATCTCAGGGGCGATAGTGGCGCTCACCTTGCACCAGCTTCCCTGCGCGGAGGTCTGCATTTCAGTGTGATTGATAGTGACCTTTGCGCCAACGGCCGCGCTGAAGTCGGTAGCGCTTAGCGCATCGCATGTCAGCGCGGGAAGAACGATCGGCAGACTGGCGACAGCCTGTGTGGGTGAAGCGAACGATAACCCGAAGAGGGCGCAGAGGATGATGGGCAAGATTGTCTTGAGTAAGCGTGTCATACGCAGTTCCCTGTGGCTGATGATGGGAGGCGGCAGGATGGCGAAACCTATGCCTCACCTTCCCTGGCGAGGCGCCACTGCTTGGCTATTGTAGATAACGATAGACTTTCCTTGATGCCTTGATAAGGCGACCCTACTGTATTCTGCTATTTTGAGGAAAATATGGAGATGTTTGCCAACGGCGTCTGGCGGTGAATTCGGGGTAGAATGTTGTGATATCAGTTGCATAATTTATTCAATTTCTCTTCATTAAATCTGCTGGGTTGCAGGTTATTTTTCTCCCTGTTCCTGGTGATCCCAGAGAGCATCATTCCTAACGAGATCCTTCTCCCTTTCCATTAATAAGAAAGGGGGCTTTTTATTAATAAAACGTTCAGGCAAATCTAAATATAGTACTGGTGTTGGCCATTAGAACAATGCGCTTCAGAAAAAGTTCCATCATTAAATATATTTTTAAAGATGCTTTAATATCCATTTTTTCTCCATTTTGTCGCCATAATTGCATGTAATTCTGCGCCTCGCTCAGGTTATTTTCTGTCGCATATTTTAGAGATGCATCCTGAACAAATAAGCTCAACGCCAGCAGGACACTGCTATTGCTCATTATCTCGTAGACGACACATTCATGTTAAAAAAGACTCATATCATCAGCGGATTATTGATCACCCCTTTAACGTTATATGCCGCAACATCATATCAAGTTGATGATATCCGTTTTGAAGGGCTACAGCGCGTGACCGTCGGGGCGGCGCTATTAAGTATGCCATTGCACGCGGGAGATGCGGTAACGCCAGAAGATGTCAGCGAGGCAGTGCGCGCGCTGTATGCGAGCGGCAATTTCGAAAATGTGCAGATGCTGCGCGATGGGAAAACGCTGGTGGTGCAGGTTAAGGAACGGCCCACTATTGCCAGCGTCAGTTTTTCCGGGAATAAGGCAGTGAAGGATGATGCGCTAAAGGAAAATCTCACCGCGTCCGGTATTTCTGCAGGTAGCGCACTGGACAGAAATTCGCTTAGCGAAATAGAAAAAGGGTTACAGGATTTCTATTACAGCGCGGGGAAATACAGTGCGCAGGTTCACGCGGTGGTGACCCCGTTACCGCGTAATCGCGTTGACTTAACGTTCGTTTTTCAGGAAGGCATCTCGGCGAAAATCGCACAAATAAACATTATCGGTAATCAGGCGTTTCGGGAAGAGACGCTCCTGGACCAGCTTCAGCTACGTGATAATGTGCCGTGGTGGAACGTGGTAGCCGATAAAAAATACCAGAAGCAGAAGCTGGAAGCCGATCTGGAAACGCTGCGCAGTTTTTATCTCGATCGCGGCTATGCGCGCTTTGCTATCGAGTCCACGCAGGTCAGTATGACGCCAGATAAAAAATCCCTGTATATCACTATCGCCCTCAATGAAGGCGAACGTTATCGGGTCGACCGAACTCAGGTGACAGGCGATCTGGCTCAGCATGGGCCGGAGATCGAGGCGCTTGCCCAGCCGCTGGCGGGGGCATGGTATAGCGGGGCGCAAGTCACCACGGTTGAAAATGAGATCAAAAAGCACTTTGGTAAGTATGGTTATGCCTGGCCGCAGGTGACGTCCACGCCGGAAATCGATGATGCGCATCACCGCGTGGTGCTGCATATTCAGGTCAACGCGGGCCGCCGCTACTCGGTACGCCAGATCCGCTTTTCCGGTAACGACACCTCCCGGGACGCGGTGCTGCGTCGTGAAATGCGCCAAATGGAAGGGGCGTGGCTCAACAACGAAAAAGTCGATCAAGGGAAGGTACGTCTTGATCGAACGGGTTTTTTTGAGAACGTTGAACAGCAGATCGTTCCGGTCAATGGAACGGCGGATCAGGTCGATGTGGTCTACAAGGTGAAGGAGCGCAACACCGGCTCATTCAATGTGGGCCTGGGATTTGGTACGGACAGCGGCGTGAGCTATCAGCTTGGCGTGACGCAGGATAACTGGCTGGGAACGGGTAATAGCGTTAGCTTCAACGGGACGCGCAACAGCTACCAGTCTTATCTTGAACTGGGGGCGACGAACCCGTGGTTTACCGTAGATGGCATCAGCCTGGGCGGAAAGATTTTTTATAACAGCTATGATGCTTCTGATGCGGATGCCGGGAGCTATAACCAGCAGAGCTATGGTTTAGGTAGTACGCTAGGGTTTCCCATTAGCGAAAATAACTCCCTGAACCTGGGACTGGATTATGTCCATAATCGCCTGACCAATATGGATCCGGAGCTGACGACCTGGCGCTACCTCAGCTCTCGGGGAATCGAGCCCAGCGTGGTGACGAAAGATGGCGACAGCGGCGCAAAATATAGCGCCAACGATTATTTTGTGAGTCTTGGATGGGGCTACAACGATCTCGATCGCGGCTTCTTCCCGCGTGCGGGAAACAAGAGCAGCCTGAGCGGTAAAGTGACGCTCCCCGGTTCGGATAATAGCTACTACAAACTCTCTTTTGACACCGCCCAGTATCTGCCGCTGAGCGAGAACAAGCGCTGGGTCTGGATGGAACGCCTGCGCGCAGGCTATGCCGGCGGGTTAGACGGCAAAAGTGTGCCGTTCTACGATAACTTTTACGCTGGCGGTTCGTCGTCAGTGCGCGGATTTTCTTCTAACACCATTGGGCCTAAAGCGGCCTATTACCGCTGTAACGGTAGCGAAAGCAGCTATAGCGCCTGCCCGCTGGACGCCTCGTCTGATGCGGTCGGCGGGAATGCCATGGCGGTGCTGAACAGCGAATTTATCATTCCAACCCCCTTTGTGAATGATAAGTACGCCGATAGTCTGCGAACCTCGCTGTTTGTTGACGCGGGGACGGTCTGGAGTACATCCTGGCACAACACCGCGCAGACGCTGGCGGCAGGGATCCCTGACTACGGCGATCCGAGTCATATTCGTCTCTCCGCGGGGATTGCCGTGCAGTGGATGTCTCCCCTCGGTCCACTGGTCTTCTCCTGGGCAGAGCCGTTTAAAAAGTACGATGGTGATAAAGCAGAACAGTTTCAGTTTAATATCGGCAAAACCTGGTAGGGCTCCAACGGGGCCTGATAGACCGGCGTGGCTATATTCTGTGGACTGTCCTCCGACATAGCGATTGAGCAGAATATACTCAACCGCTATGTCGATATTATCGCTAAGGAATACGATCTGGCGGGACACCCGCGACATTTACCCGAGCGCGGTCTGAGGGCCTCGCGGACCTGGTGGCGTACGACGAGGTAACCGCGCAATAAATAGCTGCCTGCTACTATCCTCTCTTCTTGCCAAACCGCGGGTAATACTCAGTGCTGCATCATCTAATACCAATGACTGAGGCCTCATCCAGAGGGACTAAGACGTATTGTAAATTAAGTTTATATTATCTTATTTTTTATTATATTTTCTTTTTTAAGGGTAATTTGGCTGTTTTTCATCAGGCCTAACCATAAATTTAGAGAGGGAAATGAAACGTTACTAATAATGGAGTATGTCGTTAGGAATTGTCTTAAGTCACATAATTGCCAGGGGCGCTTGCGATTTATAACAATGAATGCTATCACTATATATTGCAATAATTTGTAGCATCTTTATAAGGAAGGAATATGAAATGGACTATTCTTAATACCCTGATCTGCCCGCAATCTGGTATCGCCTTCTCGGCTATATCCAGTCTGCGTTTCTTGAAATTTATCATGTGGTACGAGGCTGATGTAATCCTGTTGCCCGGTGAGTCGATAAGACTCTATTCCTCGAGAGTTTTAATTAATGACCAGTATCATTCATTAAAAATCTATAATATTACGGTGTACGACGAGGCGCAGTGGGAAAAATTACGTGAGCGACCATCGTGCCCTTACCATGCCGGTGGCGAGCGGTCTGACTCCTGTTTTTACCAGTCCTTTTGCACGATTAAGCGTTGCCCGAATAATATTCCCCGCAGTGAACCCTGGCGTTAGCCAGTCCACGCCGCCGGTCAGACACCGGCGGCGTGACGTCATTTCGCCAGCAGGGCGGCCAGTCGAGGCTGGACGCTTGCGCAGCCGGCCAGCACGAGGTTGCCTCGCCGCAGGCCCGCATTGGCGAGAAACGCATTGCACGTTCCGCCCGCCTCCTCAATCAATAGCATGCCTGCCAGCGCATCCCAGCTGTTCATATGCGCTTCATAATAGGCGTGGAGCTGACCGGCGGCGACATGCGCCAGCATCAGGGCGCCCGCGCCAAAACGGCGATACTCCAGACCGGCGTCGAGCAGCGTGTCGATGGCCCGGGCGTAGTCGCTGGCCGGGGCCCGGCTGGAGCGCCCCATGCCGATCACCACCGCATCGGGCTCCGGCTCGCGTAGCGTCAGGCGCCGACCGTTGAGATACGCGCCTTCGCCGCGGGCGGCGAAGAAAAATTCATCGCGATCGGGGGCGTAAATGATGCCGAGCGACAGCTCGCCCTGGCACACTCGCGCCAGTGAGATGCACCAGTAATCCATGCCGAGGATAAAGTTGGTGGTGCCATCGACAGGATCCAGCACCCAGACGGTCTGGTCGTCGCCTTCAAAACCGCTCTCCTCGCCGAGGAAACCCTCCTCGGGAAAGTGGGCCTGCAGCCAGCCTTTAATCTCTTGTTCTACCGCGAGATCCGCCTGCGACACAAAGTCCTGGCGCGCTTTTTTATCGACCTGTAATCCCGCATCGCGCAGCGCCTGGGCGTGGGCGCCTGCCTGGCGAACCAAGGCGCATAATGACTCTCGTTGTGCTTCCGTCATAGTCCTGCTCTCAGATAACAAAGGGCGACGTGCGCCGGTGAATTAAGGTTACCTCCACCCAGGTGGTGCGTGAAGGTTGCGAAGGGTCGGCGGCGCGCTCCAGAAGCCGGGCGAGCGCCTGGCGGGCGATCGCCGCCACATCCTGATGTAGCGTGGTGAGCTGATAGCTATATTGCGCGGTCGTCGGCGTGTTATCAAAACCAATCAGCTGAAAATCCGCCGGAGCCTCTCTGCCGCGCTGGCGCATTCCATCGAGAAAGCCACAGGCAAGCTGGGCGTTGGCGCAGAAGATCCCCTCCAGCGCCTCGTCGGCGAGCGCCGCAGCCTGTAACCCGCCCGCGTAACCTTCTTGCTGACAGGCGAGGATCGCCAGGTGGCGTTCGACGTCCACTCCGCGCGTTTGCAGCGCCCGGCCGAACGCTTCCCCGCGCATGCGGCCGGCCCAGGTGGAAGGATGGTGGTTGAGCCAGCCAAAGCGCTGACAGCCGCTGCGCAGCAGCTGGTCGGCGGCCAGTTCGGCGCCGGCGGCGTTGTCAGAACAAACGTAATCCACACCGGGGATCGTCGGCTGACGATTAATGCCCACGACCGGAATATGCTGCTGGACGCACTCGTTCACCAGCGCCTCCGGCGGCTGGCCGGAGGTGACGATAACGCCGGAGACGCGAAACTGAGCGAAACGGCGCAAGGTCTGCGCCAGATCCTGCTCGCTGTGGATCTCGCTCACCAGCGCCTGAAAGCCCTGGCGCTGGATCTCGTTAAGCAGCGCATCAAGCAGGGTACTGCGAAAAGGATCGCTGATGCGCGAGACGATCACGCCGATTAAGTGGCTGCGCTGACGGTTCAGCCCCTGGGCGAGGAAGTTAACCTGATACCCCAGCTCTTCGGCGGCGCGCAGTACCCGCGCCCGGGCGTCGGGAGAGATGCTGCCGTTGTTGCTCAACGCCCGGGACACCACTGCCCGGGAGACGCCCGCTCGCCGGGCAACATCCTGGGCGGTGACGCTGGGTTTGCGTGGGTTCATAGGAGGTACGTCTCGTCAGTGGGCGTGGGACGCGGCAGCGTTAAGGTGAGTCCATCCCGGGAAACGAATAAGCCCGGCCACGGCTGACAGGCCTGCTTTAGCGCCGACAGGGAAGCATCCTCGCAGTGACAGAGCCCCAGCGCCGGGAGCTGCAGCGTTCTGAACAGCATCAGGCAGGAGGGGAAATCGCCATGCGAGGCGTCATCGTCCAGGGCTGCTACCGAGGCGCACTCCTGAAACGCCAGCCCGGCGCCGGCCATCAGGGCTATCGAGTCGGCGGTCGGTCGGCCATCGCCGCTGTAAAACAGCGTCTGCCCGGCAATGGTGATGCGGATGGCGCGATTACTCAGCTCATGCTGGGTGGGGGCAGTGCGGATCTGCCAGTCCTGCCACGTCCAGGCTTCGCGGCATTCCTGCCAGTCGATGGTGAAACCAAGGTCCGCCTGCGGCCAGTTCGCCAGCGCGGCCAGCTGCATGAGCACCGGCTGCTGCGCCGGCTGGCAGTAGATAATGACTGGCTTCTGACGGGAATAACTTTTCCAGTGGTTCAGTAGCGCCGTCAGGCCGGTGCAGTGGTCCGGGTGAACGTGGGTGAAGTAGATCGCGTCGATATCGTTGACCTCGCCGCCGCGCTGCCAGAGCGCGCGGGGAACGGTGGGGCCGCAGTCGATTAACCACTGTTTGTTGTCCGCATCGATCACCCGCAGCGCGGAGGTATTTTGCGTGCAGGAAAAGGCGCTCCCGCAGCCAAGCACATCTATTTTCATTTACCCTCGCCAAAATTTTTTGCCGCTTAATTAAATTGTCATAAATACCCGACAAAGTAGGCTCACATCATGTCGATTCAACGTTGCATTTTTTTTACAGCCAAATGAACACGTGTTCACCTTGCTAAAAAAAATGCCGCAGCAGCGCTTTCAGGTAGCGAATATGAGTTATTTACAGATCTCCGGCCTTAAAATTAGTTATGGCGATAAGGTGGTTTTACATAATATCGATCTGGCGGTAGAGCAGGGAGAGATGATTGCTCTACTGGGCCCGTCGGGATGCGGAAAAACCACGCTGCTGAACGCCCTCTGCGGCTTTATTCCGGTGCAAAGCGGCGAGGTGGCTATTGCCAGCCGAACGATCACTCATCTTGCGCCGGAGCAGCGCAATATCACCATGGTATTTCAAAGCTACGCCCTGTGGCCGCACCTGACGGTAGCGCGCAATATCGGCTATGGCCTGAAGCTGCGCAAATGGCGGGGGGCGGATATCGCGCGGCGGGTGGCGGAGCTGCTGCGAATAGTCAATCTCGAAGGGCTTGGCGAGGTGAAAGTGACCGAACTGTCGGGCGGCCAGCGGCAGCGGGTGGCGCTGGCGAGAGCCCTGGCCATAGAGCCCCAGGTGCTGGTGTTGGATGAGCCGTTATCTAATCTGGATGCCAAAGTGCGCCTGAATGTGCGCCATGAAATTAAATCTCTGCAAAAGAGACTGGGGTTCACGTCATTAATTGTCACCCACGATCAGCAGGAAGCCTTAGTGATGGCGGACCGCATTGCGGTATTAAATCAGGGGCGTATTGAACAAACCGGCACGCCGGAAGAAATATATCAACGCCCCGCGACGCCCTTCGTCGCTGATTTTATGGGGGCCGATAATAAAATAATTTCCGGTGAATTATCCGCTGCCGCAATATCCGGTTTATCTGCCGCTCAGCAGGGTGACAACGTTATTTATTTTCGCAGCGCCGATGCCGCGCTCGCTGAATTAACGCAGCCTGCGCCGCAGGAGGGACTGGCTCTGGAAGGCGTGGTGGAGCAAAGCGCGTTTCTGGGCAATCTGTATCGTCACAGCGTGCGCTGCCATGACCGCCTGCTGCTGGCGGATGCCGCGCAGTGCTGGCCGACAAAAAGCCGCGTTCGGCTCCATGTGCCAACGCCGGCCCTGCATATTTTTCCTTTACCACTATCACAGTGATATCAGCGTGTTCATTCTGGGGACAATCCATGTTGACTAAGACGAAAGCAGCGATCGTAACGACCCTCTTCCTGAGCCTTGGCGCACAGGCCGACACCATTCTCAACGTCGCCACCGCGGGCGATCAGAATATGGTGGATTATGTAAAAACCTGGCTGGGGCCAAAATTTGAAGCCGCTCATCCCGGCGTCAAGGTGCGGGTGATCGGTACCGGCCCCGGCGACGCCGGGTCGAATAAAATTAGCGAGAAGCTAACGGCCCAGCAGGAGAGCGGCGCGCAGCGGTGGGATATCGACGTCGCGGTAGTGCACCAGAAGGCGGGCGGTGAGCAGGTGGCAAAGGGATTGCTGCAAAAATACCGTCAGGATATTCAGACCGGCGGCATGGTGAGTTCGCCGAGCGCCATCCAGGCGCTGGGCGTTAACGTTGACGGATACGTGATGCCGATGTTCTTAAGCCAGACCGCTATCGCCTGGAACAGCGATCTGGTCACTACCCCGCCGACGTCGTATGACGAGCTGGTGGCCTGGACGCAGAAACACCCGCAGGCTTTTGGCTATAACGGCATCAAGAACGGCATGTCCGGCGTCAGCTTTGTGGTGGGCTGGATCTACGCCTACGGGACCGACGCCCAGCGTCTCTCCGCCGGGCCCTATGATAAAAGCGTCGAAAAAGGCTGGCAGCAGGCCTATGAGAAGCTAAAGGCGTTCAATAAAAACGTAACTTTCACCCCGGGCAACGCCGGGACGCTCGATATGCTGAGCCGGGGGGAAATCGCCATGGGCCCGGTGTGGGTCGATATGTTCTATAGCTGGAAAGATCAGGGCAAGCTGCCGCCGTCGATCAAGCTTGCTTTACTGGCGCCGGGCATGCCGGGCCAGCCGATGTATTACGTCATCCCGGCGAAGGCGGCGAATCCGCAGCTGGCGCGCGACTTTATCGCGCTGGCCACCAGCCCGGAAGTGCAGGCGCAGGGGATCGTCAAGCAGTTCAACTGGTATCCGGGCATCGACGCCGGGCAGGTGAAGCCGAAGCTGGATGCGGCGACCTGGCAAAAGCTGTTTGCCGAAATCTCGCCGGAAGCGCTGGCGAAGTATGGCAAAAGCTTCCCGATCGCCCCCTACTTTGACGATATCAAAGAGGGTTACGAAAGCCAGGTGGCTAATTAAACCTTTTTCCAGCCCGGGCCGCCGTCCCGGGCGCTTGCTTGTGCTGACGCCAGGTTTATTATGTCCAGTTCATTAAAATATCTGCTGCTGGTTGCCCCGGCGGCGCTGATGATCGCGATCCTGTTTTTGTATCCGCTGGGGTTTTCGCTGGTCTCGGCGTTTACCGCGCCGGGACAGCCGTTCACCCTCGATCACTTCCGCAAGGTCTATGCGCTCTACGCCAGCGATGTGCTCTTTTCGCTGCTTATCGTGCTGATCTCAGTGGCGCTGTTAGCGCTGCTCGCCATTACCCTGTCGGCAGTGATTGCGCTGTCACCCTGCCGACCCGTTGTGCGTTTGCTGGGTTTTTTGTATCGCCTGCCGCTGTTTATTCCTTTTATCGTTGTTGCCCAGATGATGCGCACTTTTCTCGCCAAAAATGGCCTGATGAACAATGCGCTGGTGGCGGCCGACCTGGTCACGCCGCTGGAGACGCTCTCCTGGCTGGGATGGAAAGGGATAGTGATCACCTTTGTCTGGAAGCAACTGGCCTTTGCCACGCTGCTGATCTGCGGGGCGATGGCGGCGCTGGAGTCGTCGCAGATCCTTGCTGCACGTAATCTTGGCGCCTCCCGGCCGCGGATCCTGTTCGATATCATGCTGCCGCAGGTCCTGCCGACTATCGGCGTGGCGCTGGTGCTGTCGACGGTGACCATGATGTCGGTGCTGTCGGTACCGTTGATGATCGGCGTGGGGACCCCGACGATGCTAACCGTGGATATGGCATTTCGCGTCAATTCCTATGGTGATTACGCGGTAGCGAATGCGCTTGGCGTGGTGTCGCTGGCGATCTGCGGCGCGCTGTCGTGGTTTTACCTGCGCCACAGCCTGCAGCAAAAAGGCGGTGAATCATGAAAGCGCTGGCCCTCGTATCAACCTCGGCATGGTGGGTGAAAGGGCGCCGTAAAGTGCGCGCCAGTCCGGTGCTACAGACCCTGCTGCTGCTGTTTATGCTGCTGGCGATGTTTGGTCCGCTGCTGAACCTGTTGATCTGGACCGTAGCGGAAAGCTGGTATTTTCCCCATTCGCTGCCCAGCCGGTGGGGGCTGAAGTACTGGTATCAGGTTTTCAATCCATACAGCGATGTCTCCAGCTCGCTGTTAACCAGCGTGCTGATCGCTCTGTTATCGGTGGGGGTCTGTTTGCTGATTTCCGTACCCGCCGGCTATGCGCTTTCCCGGCGGAAAATGCCATTACGGATGCTGTTCATGCTGCTATTTCTTATCCCGCAGGCCTTTCCTAACCTGACGGTATACATGAATGTTGCCCGATTGTTTTATCAGTGGGGATTGAACGGCAGTATCGCAGGGGTGGTGCTGGTGCATAGCGTCCACGGTCTGATGTACTCGGTGTGGATCTGTGTGGCCGCGTTTTCAGCCATCGACCCGCTGCTGGCGCGGGCATCGCGTAACCTTGGCGCCGGGCCGGTGTATACCTTCTGGCACATTGTGCTGCCGCAGGCGGCGCCGGGGATCGTTGCCGCCAGCATCTTTGTTTTTCTGGAGTCGCTGGATGAGTTTACCGGCACTTTCTTCGTCGGGGCGCCGGATATCACCACGCTGCCGCTGCTGCTCTATAACGCCAGCATGTCGGGTAACTATCAGGTCTCGTCGATTACCGCGCTGATTTTGCTGGCCCCATCGCTGCTCTTTATGGTGGTGATCCATAAATTTATGCGTCCGGAGATGATGGCCAAATTAGGGAAATAAGGGCTGCAGAAAACGAAAAAGCTTCCCGTCGGGAAGCTTTTTAACCTCAGGTCATCATCATTGGCCATTCTGGCGGTGTCTGACTCATGACTTCAATCATCACATCTTTGATATTGCCCCAGATTTTGGCCATATCAAGCAGGGTGATACCGAGCAAACCGGTGGCGAACCAGCAGGCGGCGGCCAGGCCGAGGCAGCTGCAGATCACCGCCAGACCGGCGTAATCGCTTTTGCGAAGCTGAATATTCAGTGAGCTGGCGAGAAACATCAGCACCGCGCTCACCAGGGGCCAGCGCAATAATACGACACTGGTAGTAATGGAAGCCATTAACCTATCCTCAAAGAAAGTCGGGAGCCATGGACGACCTGGCGCGACTGACGATGGCATAGCGCTCTGGTCTCAACTGGCGTACTAGAGAGTGATGAAACGCCATTTCTGTTTCATCAACTTGTGTGAACTATATCACACTTGGCGCTTTATTCACCAGTCAAAAAATGAGCTTTTGCTGCGTTTAATAACTATGAAGTTTGTGTGGATATTGGTGGGCAACCCCGGGAAGCATATTTTCATTCACTGCCTAATGATTATTATTCTGCGGGTTTTATTACCTGTTCTTGTTTATTACACGGAGAAACCGAGTCAGATGCGCGTCTATTCTTAATCTTGCCGGAATATCTTCCGAATACCTGATAAATAAGTATTATTCATCACCATCAGAGGTAAAACTGACGCTCGTGAGGGCTGTCGGATGTCAGCTGATGTCTATCGCAATCGCGATTGCTAACGTGTTCGGGCTACCTTAATTAAGGCATATCGCATGGATGTAAGCGTAAATGGGTGACAGTGCGCCGCATAAGGCGCTAAGACTCATCGGAACAGGTTTGGTTATTTTATTGCCAGTGGTGCTGGCATTGTGGTTTGCCCAGCTGCGGGCTAAAGCCGAAACCATTGATCAATTACACTCATTTTCGCAGTTGGCGCTGCAAAAAACGGAAATGGTCATCCGGGAAGCGGATCAGGCTCGGGCTAAAGCCAGCCAGTATCGCGGTGAGTTGTGTTCAGCGGAGCACCAGCGTTATTTACTGCATATTGTGCGCGGCCTGCTGTATGTGGAAGATCTGATCTACGCTAACGGCCAGCGCTTTATCTGTTCAACGTCCGTTCATCAGCAAACCGGCTGGCGGATGCCGGCGGCTAATTACACCAAAAAGCCGGATGTCGCGATTTACTATTACCGGGACACGCCGTTTTATCCGGGCTTTGCCATGAATTATATGCAGAAGGGGCCCTATGTTGTGGTGGTTAATCCCTTCTCGTACAGCTCGGTGATCGCCAGCGACCGCGATTTAGCCTATGGCGTTTTCGATACCAAAACCAACCTCTTTTTCTCGGTAAGTAACAATGTCGAGCCCGCGGAACTCCATGCGTTAATTCGCGAAGGCGATACCTTTTTTAATCAGAATGGCCGGGTGTATACGATCGCCCGCTCCGCTATTCGCCCCATCGCCGTCATTATGTCCACCTCGCGGGCCAGCTACTATCACAACTTTTGTGACCAGGCCAGTCTGACGCTGCCGCTGGGGATAATTTGCAGTATTTTACTGGTGCTGGTGTGGTCGCGCACCCGCCGACAGTATCACTCGCCGCGCAATATGCTGCAGCGGGCTCTGAGCTGCCGCCAACTGCGCCTGCACTACCAGCCGATTATCGATATTAAAAATAACCGCTGCGTTGGGGCGGAAGCGCTGCTGCGCTGGCCTGGGTTTGACGGTCCGGTGATGAACCCGGCGGAGTTTATTCCGCTGGCGGAAAATGAAGGCATGATTGCCCAGGTCACGGACTACGTGGTGGATGAACTGTTTTATGAAATGGGTGAGTTTCTGGCCAGCCATCCACAGTTGTATATAGCCATCAATCTCTCTGCGTCGGATTTCCATTCGGCGCGGCTGATTTCACAGATCAGTGAGAAAGCGCACAGCTACGCGGTCTGTATCGGACAAATCAAAATCGAAGTGACCGAGCGCGGGTTTATCGACGTACCGAAGACCACGCCGGTGATCCAGGCGTTCCGCGAAGCAGGCTATGAAATTGCCATCGACGATTTCGGCACCGGCTACTCGAATCTGCATAATCTGCACGCGCTGAACGTCGATATCCTTAAAATCGATAAAACCTTCGTCGATACGCTCACCACCAACAACACCAGCCACCTGATTGCTGAACATATCATCGAGATGGCGCGCGGGTTGCGGTTAAAGACGATTGCAGAAGGCGTGGAGACGCCAGAGCAGGTAAGCTGGCTCTACAAGCGCGGCGTACAGTATTGCCAGGGCTGGCTGTTTGCGAAAGCGATGCCGGCGCGGGAGTTTATGCAGTGGTTAGCCAATGCTCCCGCGCCCGCGAACGTGCCTCAGCCGCCGCGTCACGCGGAGATCTGATGGCGATAGTCGCTGGGAGTGCGGTCAAACTCGCGGCGGAACACTCGGGAGAAGGTTTGCTGCGAGACGTAGCCCAGATCCATGGCGATATCAAAGATCGGCCGCTGGGTGGTTCGCAACGCTTCCGCCGCCAGCAGCAGGCGGCGCTGGCGAATATAGTCCCCCAGCGTCTGATGCATCACGGTACGGAACATCCGCTGCAGGTACCACTTCGAGTATCCTGACTTTCTGGCGACTATATCAATGTTAAGTGGTTGATCGATATGTTCATCAATCCATTCAATCAAAGTTTGAATAATATCCTGATGGGACATAAAGCGGCCTCTCTCAATTCTCGATTCGTCGTTTTGTCTGCAGGCGAGTATAATTCCTCAAGTTAACTTGAGGTAAAGCGCTTTATGGAAAAGAAATCACCCCGCATCAAAATGCTGTTGACGCCTGGAGAAGTGGCAAAACGAACCGGCGTGGCGGTCTCGGCCCTCCATTTTTATGAGAGTAAAGGATTGATCCACAGTCAGCGGAATGCCGGCAATCAGCGGCGCTACCGGCGTGACGTTCTGCGCGCGGTGGCGATTATCAAAATTGCGCAACGTATTGGCATCCCGCTGGCCACTATCGGCGACGCGTTTGGCGTGCTGCCGGAAGGGCACAATCTCAGCGCAAAAGAGTGGAAGATGCTGTCATCGCAGTGGCGTGAGGAGCTGGATCGGCGCATTCATACCCTGACGGCGCTACGCGACCAGCTCGACGGCTGTATCGGCTGCGGCTGTTTATCGCGACGCGACTGCCCGCTGCGCAACCCGGGCGATAAACTGGGGGAAGAGGGAACCGGCGCCCGGTTGCTGGAAGACGAGTGATAAAACTAAAGCGCCACAACTGGGCGCTTTAGTTGTTTTCCGGTCTTGGTCTTTCGCATTATCTCGCTGGTTCGCGAGAGGGTTTCCCCCGACGTCGACGTCCCTCAGTATTGCGCAATCTGTTGATGGAGGTTCCGGTTTGCGTCGACACTTTAACTATGGCATCTGCCGTCGCTTTTTCCTCACTATTTTGCTGAAATTTTCCCGGCAATGAGCGCCTGTTCCTATAGTTAATTTGAACAAACTACGGGAGAGGCTCATGCTGACGGTTCATCATCTTAATCAATCACGATCGCAACGCGTACTGTGGGCACTGGAAGAGCTGCAGCTGCCTTATCAGATAGTCCGCTATCAGCGGGAGAAAACGATGCTGGCGCCGGCGGCGCTGAAAAAAATCCATCCGTTGGGCAAATCACCGGTACTGGAAGACAACGGCTATGTGCTGGCGGAGTCCGGGGCGATCCTCGAGTATTTGCAGGAAACCTGGGACAGCGGCGGGTTGTTGAAGCCGCAGGGAATTGACGACAAACTGCAGTACCGCTTCTGGCTGCACTATGCCGAAGGCTCGCTGATGCCGCTGTTGTTAATGAAGCTGGTGTTCGCCAGCCTTGGCAAACCCCCTGTGCCCTTTGGCATTCGCTCGCTGGGTTCGCTGCTGGGCAAGGGGATACAGAAAACGTGGCTCGATCCGCAGCTGGCCACCCATGCGCGGTTCATTGACGACCATCTTGCCGCGCGGCCATGGTTCGCTGGCGAGCGGCTGAGCATGGCCGATATCCAGATGAGCTTCCCGGTGATGGCATTGTTGGCGCGCGGCGGCATGCATGACCTTGTCCATATCGAGGCCTGGCGTCAGCGAGTGGAACAGCGACCGGCCTGGCAACGCGCCATCGAGCGCGGCGGCCCCTTCACCTTACCCGGCGCCTGAGATATCAGCGGATCCGATGACGTCAATAAATGAAAGCAACTCACTAAAAAATTGTTAGCGGATTGCGCATGGACGATAACGTTTGCGCATCGTCTGGTTATTTTCTGTTCGTCATAAGCGAAATTTAGCGAAATACGATAAACATCGGTTGAAAAGGGTTATCTAAAGGCCGGATAATCGTTTGCCTTTCTGTTTCGCTCCCCCTTTTTTCTGCTGTCCGGGGGAGGCGATAAGGTTGACCACCGTAGTGTATGCGCGGAGTTAAACGTTTGCTTTTTTGCGGCCCCCCTGGCGCTGCGATTCGGTACATGGAGATCGCGTTTAACTGGCAGTGGACGGTCCACCACGCATATCAACGAACGATAAAAATTTTCAGGGGAAGTTTTCTATGTCTACGCCTTCAGCGCGTACCGGCGGTTCATTGGACGCCTGGTTTAAAATTTCGGCGCGCGGCAGCACCGTGCGTCAGGAGATTGTTGCAGGTCTTACTACCTTTCTGGCGATGGTGTACTCCGTCATCGTGGTGCCGGGCATGCTCGGTAAAGCGGGCTTCCCGCCGGCCGCGGTGTTTGTCTCGACCTGTCTGGTAGCGGGCGTTGGCTCGCTGGCGATGGGATTATGGGCGAATCTGCCGATGGCGATCGGTTGCGCTATCTCGTTGACCGCCTTCACCGCCTTCAGCCTGGTGCTGGGGCAGCAGATCAGTATTCCGGTAGCCCTCGGCGCAGTATTCCTGATGGGGGTCCTGTTTACGGTGATCTCGGCAACCGGCATCCGCAGCTGGATCTTGCGTAACCTGCCGCAGGGCGTGGCGCACGGTACCGGGATCGGCATTGGCCTGTTCCTGCTGCTGATCGCCGCCAACGGCGTTGGTCTGGTGATCAAAAACCCGCTGGACGGTTTGCCGGTGGCGTTGGGCAACTTTGACAGTTTCCCGGTGGTGATGTCGCTGATTGGCCTCGCGGTGATCATTGGTCTGGAAAAAATGAAGGTGCCGGGCGGCATTCTGCTGACCATTATCGGCGTGTCGATTGTCGGCCTGATTTTCGATCCCAACGTCCATTTCTCCGGCATTTTCGCTATGCCATCCCTGAGCGATGGCCAGGGTAATTCCCTGATCGGCAGCCTGGATATCGTCGGCGCGCTCAACCCGGTCGTGCTGCCAAGCGTGCTGGCGCTGGTGATGACGGCGGTCTTTGACGCCACCGGTACCATCCGCGCGGTGGCTGGCCAGGCGAACCTGCTGGATAAGGACGGACAGATCATCAACGGCGGTAAAGCGCTGACCACCGACTCCCTGAGCAGCGTCTTCTCCGGTTTAGTCGGGGCGGCGCCGGCGGCGGTTTATATCGAATCGGCGGCGGGTACCGCGGCCGGTGGTAAAACCGGTCTGACCGCGGTGACGGTCGGTGTCCTGTTCCTGCTGATCCTGTTCCTCTCCCCGCTCTCTTATCTGGTGCCGGCCTACGCGACCGCGCCGGCGCTGATGTACGTTGGCCTGCTGATGCTGAGCAACGTGGCGAAAATCGATTTCAATGACTTTGTTGACGCGATGGCTGGCCTGATCACCGCGGTGTTTATCGTGCTGACCTGTAACATCGTGACGGGCATCATGATCGGTTTCGCGACCCTGGTTATTGGCCGTCTGGTCTCCGGCGAGTGGCGCAAACTGAACCTCGGCACGGTGATTATCGCTGTGGCGCTGGTGGTGTTCTACGCCGGCGGCTGGGCGATTTAAACCCTTCGTGCTCCTCACGGGCGGCTCAGGCCGCCCGTTTTATTTTTAAGCCACATCCTGTTTCCATTTGCGTTAATCTGGGTAGCGTATGATTCACAGGCACGACGCCTTACAGGTATAAAAGAAAACGCAGCAAACAGGGAACACATGGAAATATTCTTTACCATCCTCATCATGACCCTTGTGGTCTCACTCTCCGGGGTAGTGACGCGCGTACTGCCCTTTCAGGTTCCACTTCCACTGATGCAAATCGCCATTGGCGCGCTTCTGGCGTGGCCGACCTTTGGTTTGCACGTTGAATTTGATCCAGAGCTGTTTCTGGTACTGTTTATCCCGCCGCTGCTATTCGCCGACGGCTGGAAAACGCCAACCCGCGAATTTATTGAACACGGGCGCGAGATCCTCGGCCTGGCGCTAGCGCTGGTGGTCGTGACGGTGGTCGGCATCGGCTTTCTGATCTACTGGATTGTACCGGGCATTCCGCTGATCCCGGCGTTCGCGCTGGCGGCCGTGCTGTCGCCGACCGACGCCGTGGCGCTTTCGGGCATCGTTGGGGAAGGGCGGATACCGAAGAAAATCATGGGCATTCTGCAGGGGGAGGCGCTAATGAACGACGCCTCCGGCCTGGTCTCGCTCAAGTTTGCCGTCGCGGTGGCGATGGGCACCATGGTCTTTACCGTTGGCGGCGCCACCGTAGAATTTCTGAAGGTGGCGATTGGCGGCGTGCTGGCCGGGTTTGTGGTGAGCTGGTCGTATGGCCGCTCGATGCGCTTCCTCAGCCGCTGGGGCGGGGATGAACCCGCCACGCAGATTGTCCTGCTGTTCCTGCTGCCGTTTGCCTCCTATCTGATTGCCGAACATATCGGTGTCTCCGGCATCCTGGCGGCGGTGGCGGCGGGGATGACCATCACCCGTTCCGGCGTGATGCGCACCGCGCCCTTGGCCATGCGCCTGCGCGCCAACAGCACCTGGGCAATGTTGGAGTTTGTCTTCAACGGCATGGTCTTCCTGTTGTTGGGCCTGCAGCTGCCGGATATCCTCTCCAGTTCGCTGGTGGCGGCGGAGGCCGACCCCAACGTTGAGACCTGGATGCTGTTTACCGACATTATCCTGATCTATGCCGCGCTGATGCTGGTGCGTTTTGGCTGGCTGTGGTCGATGCGTAAGCTCAGTCAGCGCTTCCTGAAGAAGAAGCCGATGGAGTTTGGCTCCTGGACTACGCGCGAGCTGCTGATCTCCTCCGTTGCCGGGGTGCGCGGGGCGATTACCCTCGCCGGTGTGCTCTCCATTCCTCTGCTGCTGCCTGACGGGAATGTCTTTCCGGCGCGCTATGAGCTGATTTTCCTCGCCGCCGGGGTGATCCTGTTCTCGCTGTTCGTCGGGGTGATTGCGCTGCCGATCCTGCTACGTCACATTGAATCGAGCGATAATGTGCAGCAGCGGAAAGAGGAGCGTCTGGCGCGCGCGGCAACGGCTGACGTGGCGATTGTGGCGATCCAGAAGATGGAAGAGCGTCTGGCGGCGGATACCAAAGAGAATATCGATACCCAGCTGCTGACCGAAGTCAGTTCGCGGGTGATCGGTAACCTGCGCCGGCGCGCCGATGGGCGTAACGACGTGGAAACCTCTATGCTCGAAGAGAGTCTGGAACGCCGCTTCCGCCTGGCGGCGCTGCGCTCTGAGCGCGGCGAGCTGTATCATCTGCGCGCCACCCGGCAGATCAGTAACGAGACGCTACAGAAGCTGCTCCACGATCTCGACCTGCTGGAAGCGCTGTTAATCGAAGATCAATAACCTGTAATCCGGATAGCGCGACGCTTATTCGGACTACTGGCGAGACTGCAGTAAATGTGTAGCCCCGGTAAGCGTTAGCGCGACCGGGGGAAACCCGGGCAGCGGCGCAAGCGCCTGACCCGGGCTACCCCTTCCCTTGCGGAACGCGTTGTCACCAGGGAATTATTCCAGCCAGAACGCTTTGCTGCACGCCAGCCAGGCCTCAGCGCTGCGCGACATATATACGCCTTCCCGCCAAATCATCCCCAGCTCCCAGCGCAGCTCGCTTTGCAACGGGATCCAGCAAAAATTCTGCCGGTCGAGACGCTGGCAAATCGGTTCCGGCAGGATCGCTACGCCAATGCCCGCCTGCACCATGGCGGCGAGAAAATCCCACTGGCCGCTGCGCACCGCGATACGTGGCTTCACGTCATGCTCGGCAAACAGCCGCATCAGCTGCTGGCTAAGGGCAAATTCCTCGTTGTAGATAACCAGCGGATGCGACGCCAGCTCGGCCGGCGAGAGCGAGGTTTTACCTTCCCACTCCGCGGTCCTTGGCGTCAGGACGCACAGCGGGTGATTGAACAACGGCAGAATGGTGAGGCTGCTATCCTCCTCGACAGGCAGGGCGGTCATCGCCATATCAAGTTCGCCATTGCTGACCGCCTGCTGGACCGTCAGGCCGCCAAACTCGGCGATCTTCAGCTCGACGCCCGGATAGCGCTGGCGGAAGCGACTGATCGGCTCGGCCATCAGCATCCCGACCATCGGCGGAATGCCAAGCCGCAGCACCCCTTTATGCAGGTGGTTGATATCGCTCAGCTCTGACTCCAGCTGGCTGAACTCGCCCAAGATCGCCTGGCCGCGTTCAAAAACGACGCGCCCGGTATCGGTGAGCAGTAGTTTGCGGCCGTCGCGGATCAACAGCGTGCAGTTCAGCTCATCTTCGAGATTCTTGAGCATCTTGCTGATGGTGGGCTGTGTGACAAACAGCTTTTCCGCCGCGCGAGTAAAACTCTGCTGACGAACCACTTCAACGAAATAGCGCAGCGTTCGGATATCCATAATTATTCCCTGAGACTATACCTGCGATGATTTTAATTCATTTCTGTCCGCTTCGGCGGCTCTCTATACTGCTCGCCTGACTTCTTTTTTTCAGGACTATCGCACATGGCCTTCGCGCCAGCTCGCGTTGCCCCCGCCGTGGCGCAACGACTTCAGATCCCGGTACAGGTACTTCTCTACGTCGGGTTATTCATCTTCGCACAATATCTGGTGAACAGGTGGCAGGTACCGCTGCCGGCTAACCTGGTCGGCATGGTGATGCTCCTGCTGCTGATCGTCTGCCGGGTGATACCGGTAAGCTGGGTGCGCGCCGGCGCCCGCTGGCTGCTGGCGGAGATGCTGCTGTTTTTCGTCCCGGCAGTGGTCGCGGTGGTGAACTACGCCCAGCTGTTGATGGTCGATGGTTGGCGGATTTTTCTGGTGATTGCCTTAAGCACGCTGATGGTGCTAGGCGCCACCGCCTGGGTCGTTGACAAGGTCTATCGTTACGAAGTGGGCAGGTTAAAAAAATGAGCGATGCCGTACTGAGTATCCTGTGCCTGGTGGCGACGCTGGTCCTCTATTACGCCAACAAAAAACTGTATCGCCGTTTTCATAAACTCCCTCTGATGCCGCTGGTGTTCACGCCGATCCTGCTGGTGCTGATTCTGGTGGTAGGCCACATCTCTTATCAGAGCTATATGGGAGAGACCCACTGGCTGCTGTGGCTGCTGGGCCCGGCGACCATCGCCTTTGCCGTTCCGGTGTATGAAAATGTCGCGGTGATTAAACGCCACTGGATGTCGCTCAGCGCCGGGGTGGTGACGGCGGTAGTGGTGGCTGTCACCAGTTCCGTATGGCTGGCGCGCGGGTTTATGTTGTCTGATGAAATTCAGCGTAGCCTGGCGGTGCGCTCGGTGACCACGCCCTTTGCGCTGGCGGCGGCGAAACCGCTCGGCGGACAACCCGATCTGGTGGCGCTGTTTGTGGTGATCACCGGCGTGTTTGGCATGGCGGTGGGAGATATGCTGTTCTTACGTCTTGCTATCCGGGAGGGGATGGCGAAAGGAGCCGGGTTCGGCGCGGCTTCCCATGGTGCGGGAACGGCGCGCTCGTATGAGCTGGGCCAGCAGGAGGGCGTGGTGGCCAGCCTGGTGATGATGCTGTCAGGCGTAGTAGTGGTGCTGGCTGCGCCGGTCGTCCGCTGGCTGCTGTTTTAACATTATCGCCAGAGTGAATGTTAATAAATATTGAGGAGAGGAATAGCTATCGGCTATTCCCTGTTTTTGTTATTGATGCATTTAACGGTTCATCATAAAAGATTAAGCCAATTCTTATATCAGCACTGACTTTGTAACTAAATGTTTCTCTGTATGCCCGTATTTAATTATGGGGTAAATATTATATAAA
>NZ_JAGRQZ010000070.1:0-2404 GCF_018223915.1 Klebsiella sp. 64 | reverse complement strand
ATGACCTGCTTATTCGCACCTTCCCTAATTTCAGATTTTCTATCCGTGACCCGTACAGTCCGTATACAAGCTGCCTGCCAGGATTCGGAACCATTTCCCGGATTTTTTTGATTTCCAGCGTACCAATATTGACTTTGTGCCTGGTTGTTCCGCCTACTAGCGCAAATCTTCTCCCTGTCGGGTTTTCCATCAGACCGCATTCATCAATAATGATGCTATCTGCGTTGTCACAACGTATCCACAACTCACTATCAGTTTGTGACTTGACGTTCATGCTACCAATTTTTAGCCGACCAATATCTGTATAAGTAAGATTTGTATCTCGAGTTAGAGATATAGCGTGGAGAACCGTACTCCCTGCCATCCTGCCGATTTCAGTATCCCAGAATTTGTAAGGAGCATTACCCGTCATCTTTAAGCAAGTTAATGAGTTTTGAGACTCAATGCTCCCCACCTCTATCGAGTATCCATGACCTCGTGATATCTCGTAAGCAGCATAGTCACCTCCGGTAAGCGCAAACATATCGTCGCCAGTTGAACCAGTCAACACACCGACGTTTGTTGCTACATAAGGAGGCATTATGTGCAAGCCATCTGAATATGTGTTGAAGTTAATTCTTGGCACGTAAATATTTCGGATGTTGGCCATCAGAACGCCGTATTTACGACAGCCCCACACGTTCGCTGCTTCTAATCGGCTATTAACAATGCCGTGTAAGACAATGCCCATCGTGTGTATTGCGGGGAAGGAGGACTGCTGCGGATTAACCATCGCGCCATAGCTTGCATCTACTTTGCCCTGCAGGTTTATGTCTATGTCCTTATCTGGCACGAAGCAATATATTCCTCCAGCCCAGCCCGCTGACGTAGCCTGAGCATCGCGGAGGGATGAGTGGGATTCAATGATAAATTCATTGCTGCTCACCACTTCCGTAACAAACATGATCCCGTCATAGCCGAACTCTGCAGCACCGTAGAATGCCGCGTAGTCGCCTGCTTTAAACGGGTGACTGTTACACACTACGCGGGCAAAAACAGTGCCATTCGTCGCCGCATTATCGCGCCAGGGGTTAGTGTAACCGGCTAACTTCGTCATTGAGGTGACAAGGAAGCGAGAAGCATAGTAGGCATTATTGATCAGAAACGGATGCCATTGAGCTGAATTTACATCCTGATGCCAGTCAGCCCCTGCGGAGGTATGTAAAGAAGTTCCTGACTTTATTACACCTGAATCGTTGTAAAGATATTTCCCCGGCACATTGTAGTTAATAAAACCACCAACATTTAGAGCCGACTTTAAAAGCTGAACATCCGTTGTTGCGTTACCGGAAGGGCCAGGCATAAATATCGCCCCTAATTCTGACCGCAGCTGGTCCTGTCCAACATCCACAAAATTTGCCTTATCCGTGGCATTCCAGGTGGATTCGGTTGTGCCCGCCGTGGTATACCCGGAGCCGATAACAACCGAAGCAGCCAGTTTCCAGAACGTACCGCCGTAGGAAATAAGCTGGTTATAGCTGGTCAGCGTCCAGGGGCCATCCTCATAGCGACCCAGCACGGTTTTCCCCGCCGCCTGAAGAACAGCTTCGTAACGCGATTCCTGGCTGGTAAGCTGCGCGTCAAACTCATGCTCCTGCTGATTGAGCTGGGAAATGAATGAAGACTGCTGTTCAGTCATTTGACTTTCGAATTCCGTAGCCTGCTCTGAAAGTTGAGCATCTATTTTTTCTTCAAGGCCGACTGAGATGGCTTCAGCCTGTTCTTTTGATAGTTCTGCTGCTCTTGCCGCATTCTGCGCTTCTTCTACAGAATCTTTAATATCAATTAAGGGGGCTTCAATGCTTAGAAGATACTGCTTCGCCTCTGCAGCACTCACAGCGGCCTGTGCCGCGAACTGTGCCGTTTGCTGTGTGTCGGTAGTCGCCATAATTTTTCCTGTTATTACCACTCGATATGCACAATGCCATCGGCGCCATCGCCGGATGGGTAAGCTATTCCGCTGAAATCAATATCGTAAGCACCACCACCTCCGGAGCCTGCCGCTTTCCCTTTTACGCCGCCGGTTGCGCCGCTACGTCCGCCACCACCCCAGAACGAAGCCCCGCCAGAACCGGTAAGCATGTTGGTCGCAGCCTGGCCGTCCTGACCGGTACCACCCTGAATGTTGATATCGCCACCTGACGCAACACCGCCATCACCCCCGGCGCTGTTCACGATGCTGGCCTTGTTGGATTTTTTCCCGCCGCGGCCGAAGATGAACCCACCCAAAGAAGAGTCACCGCCGTCATTGCCGGACACGGCACCTGATACCGCTGCGCCACCTTTGCCGACGACAACGGATAAGGTCGCTCCCGGAACAACATCCAGCCAGCCTAAAGCTGTACCGCCAGCCCCGCCCCCACCG
>NZ_JAGRQZ010000069.1:0-4522 GCF_018223915.1 Klebsiella sp. 64 | reverse complement strand
ACCGACTATTTGCAACAGTGCCGTTCTGCCTGTTGAAATCAGCCTTCTTAAGCCGGCGACACCATAATGAAAATAACAACCACGCTAATTTGCGCAGCAGGGGTGATAACTGCCGCGTGTGCCCCGGTATGGGGTGAAGGACGGGTAACGATATATGCGCCGGGCAGCAGCCACAGCCAGGTGCTTAACCAGGTGAAGGATCTGCGCCAGCTGGTGGCGGATCCGGCTTTTGGCCCGTACCAGCCCGGCATGACCATTGCCGTGCCTGCGGCCACCCGCAAAGCAGAGCAGGACAAGCTGCAAACCCTGAACCGTCTGCAGGCCTGGGCCGCCACGGAAGACGGGGAGCGGGCCGCGGCTATCCGGCTGGTGATAAACCAGCTGACCCCGCTGAAGGTGACCGGGCGGCAGTTTGCCTCCCTGGATCCGGATTTTGTCAAAAATAACGATAAAGCCAACCGCCCGCTGGCGGGCGAGTACAGCCTTTATCAGGCTTCTGCTCCGGCCTCTGTATGGCTGATGGGGCCTGTCAGCGGGGCGGGGAAACTGGTGTGGCAGCCCGGCCGCCAGGTGAGTGATTATTTATCCGGGCATGACTTTTTATCTGGCGCGCAACCGAGCCAGGTGTCGGTGATTGATCCTGATGGTGCAGTGCGCGTGGCCCCGGTGGATTACTGGAACCGCCGCCATGTGGAACCCCAGCCGGGCAGCATCATTCTGGTGGGGTTCACCTCCCGGGCATTACCCGGGGATGGTGACGATCTTAACCAGCAGATCATTAATATTCTGACCCACCGGATCCCTGACTGATGAAAAAACGTTACCTGCTCAGCATTATTGCGGCCTCTGTGGCCGGTGCCTGCCAGGCAATGGCGGCCGAAACCTACCCGGACCCTATCGGGCCTTCCCAGTCTGACTTTGGCGGCGCCGGGTTACTGCAAACCCCGACGGCGCGGATCCCGAAGGAAGGGGAGTTCAGCGCCAACTACCGCAATAACGATCAATACCGTTTTTACTCGGTGTCTATGGCCCTGTTCCCGTGGCTGGAAACGACAGTGCGCTATACGGATGTGCGTACCCGTAAATACAGTAATGACCCCGGCTTCAGTGGAAACCAGACCTATAAAGATAAATCCTTCGATGTAAAACTGCGCCTGTGGGAAGAGGGGCGTTACCTGCCCCAGGTGGCTCTCGGTAAGCGCGACATCGGCGGGACGGGGCTGTTCGACAGCGAATACCTGGTGGCCAATAAAGCCTGGGGGGATTTTGATTTCTCCCTGGGGATGGGCTGGGGCTATATCGGCAATAGCGGCAATATCACTAACCCGTTCTGCTCCTGGAAAGATAAGTACTGCCATCGTCCCCAATCCCGGGAGACGGGCAACTTTAACCTGAGTGACTCTTTTAAAGGCCCGGCCGCGTTATTTGGCGGGGTGGAGTGGCAGACCCCCTGGCAGCCCCTGCGCCTGAAACTGGAATATGACGGCAACGACTATAAAGATGACTTTGCCGGCGACCTTTCCCAGAGCAGCCGCTGGAACTGGGGGGCGGTATACCGCCTGGCAGACTGGATGGATGTGAATGCCAGCTATGAGCGCGGCAACACCTTTATGTTTGGCTTTACCCTGCGAACCAACTTCAACGATCTGCGCAGCCATCAGAAAGATCCGGCACCGAAATATAACCCGCAGACCCAGCCGCCGCACCTGGTGAACTACAGCCTGGCCGCCGGGGAACTGTACGAACTGCGTGACAATGCCGGGCTGGCAGGCCCGCGTGTGGAGATCCTCGGTGATACGCTGAAAGCCAGCGGGCAGCAGGACAAATATCGCGACACGCAGAAAGGGGTCGACCGCGCCAATGTGGTGATGCTGAAAGATATGCCTGCCAATGTGAAGACCCTGGATGTGACCCAGTACCGCAACGGCATGCCGATGGTGACCACCCGTACCGACGTTAACAGCCTGCGTAACGAAATAGAAGGATATCCGCTGGGCCAGGAACAGCCATTGCGCCAGCAGCGTGTGGAGCCGGACACCCGTAAGGGCCAGGGCTTCTTTATGGATAAGGACCGGCTGAATTACAGCCTCTCTCCGGTATTGCGCCAGTCTGTTGGCGGGCCGGAAAACTTCTATATGTACCAGATAGGTGTGGTGGCGGATGCCAGCTACTGGCTGACCGATCACTGGCTGGCGGGCGGCAGCCTGTTTGCCAACATCGCCAATAACTACAACAAGTTTAACTATGACGGCGTACCCCATGACTCCAGCCTGCCGCGGGTGCGTACCCATATCCGCCAGTATGTGGATAACGACGTGTATGTGCAGACCCTGCAGACCAACTATATGCGTGCACTGGGGAATGGCTTCTATGGCCAGGTATATGCCGGCTACCTGGAGATGATGTACGGCGGTGCCGGTGCGGAGCTGCTGTATCGCCCGCTGGACGCCAGCTGGGCAGTGGGTATCGACGGTAACTACGTTAAGCAGCGTGACTGGGACAATATGATGAAGTTTACCGATTATCATGTTGCAACCGGGAACCTGACCGGTTACTGGCGGCCGTGGTTTGCTGATGATGTGCTGGTGAAACTGAGCGTTGGCCGTTACCTGGCAAAAGATAAGGGCGGCACGGTGGATATCTCCAAACGCTTCGACAGCGGCGTGGTGGTGGGGGCCTATGCCACCAAGACTAACGTTTCCAGCGATGAATACGGCGAAGGCTCCTTTACTAAAGGCTTCTATATTTCTGTGCCGCTGGATCTGATGACGACACATCCGACACGCAGTACACCGACAGTCAGCTGGACACCGCTGACCCGTGACGGCGGCCAGATGCTGAACCGCCAGTATCAGCTTTACGATATGACCAGCGATCGTGATGTGCCGGTGGGTGAGCCGTAATCCCCCGCAGCAGGGCAGGGTAATAAGGGAAAATTATTATCCTGCAAAGTGACTGCGCCCGCCTGATGGCGGGTGCCAGAGCGCGGCAGATAAAAAATGACAGAGCAGTGCGGCTGCCGGCCGGGCGCTCCGGTGCGGGCAAAGTTAGCGGAATGTGCCGCTCCCGGTGAGGCATAGGGAAATCGCCTGGACTTACAGCATATTCTGACGGCAATGGGCGCAGGTGTTGTGTATTCTGAGGTTTCCCCACTTACGGGGCCCGTGGTTAAAGCGTTACAGGACAACAATGAGCTGGTATTCGGTTACTTTTTTAGGCGACAGCACTCTGTTACTGCCCAGTGCAGTATTGCTGTTTGTGGTGGCGTTATTTTCCTCCCGCCGTCAGGTGGCGTGGCAGTGGGCGCTGGCGTTCGGGGTGACCGGGGCGATTGTTTGCAGCTCTAAACTGGCCTTTATGGGCTGGGGAATCGGGTTCCGCCAGCTGGATTTTACCGGGTTCAGCGGCCACACGGCGCTTTCTTCCTGTTTCTGGCCGGTGTTTTTGTGGTTTGTCTGCAGCCGCGTTGCGCCGGGGTTGCGCCACCTGGCGGCACTGTGCGGTTACGCCGTTGCGGCGGTGGTGGGCGTGTCCCGGCTGATGATCCATGTGCATTCCCCGGCAGAAGTGATTGCCGGTTTTGTGCTCGGGTGTACTGCCAGCGGTGCATTTTTGCTGTGGCAACGGCGCGCCTCACTGGCGATGCTTTCCGGCGCCGGGCTGGCGGCAGTGCTGGTGGTGCCGATGGTGCTGTTTACCACCGGTTCGAAGGCGCCAACCCAGACGCTGTTGCAGCATATTGCGGTGCAGCTGAGTGCCGCCGAAAAGCCCTTCACCCGGGAAGATTTACGGCGTGGTGCCGCAGGCTGGTAATAACGTGGCGGGGAAATATTAAACGCTTATTTCCCCCCGCAAACATAATTAACAGCGAATATAGCGAGAACGACAGTAAATAGCAGGAATAAGGATATTACCAGTACGCATAACGGGCTTGTGGGTACTGGTAGGCTTTGTTGAATAAATCAGATTTCGGGTAAGTCTCCCCCGTAGCGGGTTGTGTTTTCAGGCAATACGCACGCTTTCAGGCATACCTGCTTTCGTCATTTTGTTCAGCGCTCGTACCAGGGCCATAGCCTCCGCAACCTGACCATCGTAGTCACGCAGCGTCAGTGAACCCCCGAACAGCTGTTTTACCCGGTACATCGCCGTTTCCGCTATCGAGCGACGGTTGTAATCTGTTGTCCATTTCCACCGCGCATTACTCCCGGTCAGCCGCTGATTAGCAACGGCACGGTTACGGTCTGCATACTCACCGGGCCAGTAACCTGCTCCTTTTCGGGGAGGGATAAGCGCGCTGATTTTCTTACGCCGCAGTTCATCGTGACAGAGCCGGGTGTCGTAAGCGCCGTCTGCCGATGCTGCCCTGATTTTTCTGTGAGTCTGCCGGATAAGACCCGGGAAGGCTTCTGAGTCCGTCACATTGTTCAGCGACAGGTCAGCGCAGATGATTTCATGTGTTTTACTGTCAACGGCGAGATGCAGCTTACGCCAGATACGGCGGCGTTCCTGGCCATGCTTTTTG
>NZ_JAGRQZ010000068.1:0-1029 GCF_018223915.1 Klebsiella sp. 64 | reverse complement strand
TGTCAGTAAGTTGGAGTCATTACCAACCAGTTCACCACCTACTCGCTCCGCGATTGTGGCAGTCTTCGAAATCCCCGGACGATCCGCCTTTATGAAAGTCTTGCTCAATTCAAATCTTCAGGCTTATGGGTTACTACTCATGCTTGGTTAAATGACCGTTTCGTCTTACCGGAATCCCTGCAGAAGAACTTGGCAGAGTTGAAACGATATTTCCTTGATCCTGCACTCAAGCAGATAAATGAGAAAACACCTTTACTTGCTAAGTATAGTATTGATGATTCAGGAAAATTTCTGTTCTCAATAATTGATAAGCAAAATCCCGTCTGACATAAATCAGCACACATGAGCCTGTCATTTGACAAATTTTTGTCATGAAGATGGGCTGATTCCCACACAGCACCGGCGCACGGCAAGGTGGGCCGATTCCCATATCGACATGTATGTAGCTTGTGTTATCCGTGGATTGTGCAGCTCAGCGGGTCGCTGGTCGTATGGCGGAGTGTCCCCCGTAACCGGCCGCGTGCGGCCGCTAACGCGCAGTACGGCGCACCCCCGTGGGGAACGTGCGGCAGCTGCGTGGCGGTGAGCGGGATTAGGGCTTTGCAGCTACCGTGTTAAGTTCCCTGGTGTCGCTGAAATAGTTGATGAACATCCCCCTAAGCGTCAGCAGCAAGCTGCCGCCGCTAAGGCCCCGGAAATCACGCCCTTTACGTCGTAAACGCCGTAAAGCCCGCTCACCGGGGTTAGAAGGGATTACTTTGACTTCTTCATTGCTGTTCGCGAATTAAGGCTAATCAGGGCAGGGGATAGGGTGGCAGAATTTATAGCCCGGCAACCGGCTACGCCGGGCTTTCGGCGCCGTTTTACAACACAGACACATGTAACCTCATCTGGCGCCTCCATGTCGCTGACGCGGCATCCAAAAGCTTCCCAATACTGTAGGCCGGTAATGACTCCAACTTACTGACAATGTTTTATGTTCAGATAATGCCCGATGACCTTGTCATGCAGCTCCACCGATTTTGAGAA
>NZ_JAGRQZ010000067.1:0-4744 GCF_018223915.1 Klebsiella sp. 64 | reverse complement strand
CAGAGCAGAACCACGAACGATCGGGGTGTCGTCGCCCGGGAAATCGTACTGAGACAGCAGTTCACGAACTTCCATCTCAACCAGTTCCAGCAGCTCTTCGTCATCAACCATGTCGCATTTGTTCAGGAACACGATGATGTACGGAACGCCTACCTGACGACCCAGCAGGATGTGCTCACGAGTCTGCGGCATCGGGCCGTCAGTCGCAGCAACAACCAGGATCGCGCCGTCCATCTGCGCAGCACCGGTGATCATGTTTTTAACATAGTCGGCGTGGCCCGGGCAGTCTACGTGCGCATAGTGGCGAGTCGGGGTGTCATATTCAACGTGAGAGGTGTTGATGGTGATACCACGAGCTTTTTCTTCCGGCGCGTTATCGATCTGGTCGAATGCGCGAGCGGAACCACCATAGGTTTTAGCCAGTACGGTAGTGATGGCAGCGGTCAGCGTTGTTTTACCATGGTCAACGTGGCCGATAGTACCGACGTTAACGTGCGGTTTTGTACGTTCAAACTTTTCTTTAGACATCGATTGTCCCTCTAAGACACGGATAAATCGGTGATATCACCACATCAACCAGGCAACATGCCCGACTTGTTGAATGAACATAACAGAAGAGAAACAGGGAAGGAGAGAAAAGAAGTGGTGCTGATACCCAGAGTCGAACTGGGGACCTCACCCTTACCAAGGGTGCGCTCTACCAACTGAGCCATATCAGCACGTCTGGAGCGGGCAGCGGGAATCGAACCCGCATCATCAGCTTGGAAGGCTGAGGTAATAGCCATTATACGATGCCCGCATCCTGAAACTCGGCTACCCAGTTCTTTCTGTAATACTAAAGAGACTGCTCTCTTTAGTATTGAGCTGATTAGTTTACCCAACCAACTCCGGCTCCGCAAAGCGTCGCCAGAAAGTGGTGGTGGGGGAAGGATTCGAACCTTCGAAGTCGATGACGGCAGATTTACAGTCTGCTCCCTTTGGCCGCTCGGGAACCCCACCCAAATTGTTATGGTGCCGACTACCGGAATCGAACTGGTGACCTACTGATTACAAGTCAGTTGCTCTACCTACTGAGCTAAGTCGGCATCAAGTAGCGCGCATTCTAGGGAGAGGAGCGAGTTCATGCAACTAAAAATTTGCATAAAACGTTCTCTTGCTCACATTTTGTGCTCTCACGCGAAAAAACGGTGTAATTTCAAGCAGCGGAGTGCAAATATTCGCCAACAATTCGGCGCTTCAGGCGCTGTCCGATCATCTCCGGTTACCTCTATCGCATGCTGACCGCTGACGGAAAGGATTCAGGCCGCTAGCCTAGCCTGTTAGCAAAGGCCATGCTTTGCAAAGAATAAGAAACTTATTCTTCTCTTGTGATGCTGGCGCGAGAAAGCAGCATTCAATGAGTTTTTTTCTTATTATTCCCGGCAATCTGGTGTTACCCTCCTGCCCATTGTCCTGATTAACTCGTGTGAAGCATCACCGTTTCAAGGTATTCGGTGATAGTAAGAACATGCTTATGAGCCAAAAAGAGCAGACGTTAATGACACCGTACCTACAATTTAACCGCCACCAATGGGCTGCACTTCGTGATTCTGTCCCGATGACGTTAACCGAGGAAGAAATCACGCGGTTAAAAGGCATCAACGAAGATCTCTCTCTGGAAGAGGTTGCCGAGATCTATTTGCCGCTGTCGCGTTTGCTCAACTTCTATATCAGTTCTAACCTGCGTCGCCAGGCTGTTCTCGAACAATTTCTTGGCACCAATGGTCAGCGAATTCCCTATATTATCAGTATCGCTGGCAGCGTTGCGGTAGGAAAAAGCACCACCGCCCGCGTTCTGCAAGCTTTGCTTAGTCGTTGGCCGGAGCATCGCCATGTCGAACTCATTACCACCGACGGTTTTTTGCACCCTAACTCGGTTTTAAAAGAACGTGGGTTAATGAAGAAAAAAGGCTTTCCGCAGTCCTATGATATGCATCGCCTGGTGAAGTTTGTCTCCGATCTCAAATCAGGGGTACCGCAGGCAACCGCGCCGGTTTATTCCCATCTGATTTATGATGTTATTCCCAACGGTGACAAAACCGTCGCGCAACCGGATATTTTAATTCTTGAAGGGCTGAATGTTCTGCAAAGTGGAATGGATTATCCGCACGATCCCCATCATGTATTCGTTTCCGATTTTGTCGACTTTTCTATTTATGTCGATGCCCCGGAAGAATTATTGAAAAGCTGGTATATCAACCGCTTTCTTAAATTCCGGGAAGGGGCGTTTACCGATCCGGATTCCTATTTCCATAATTACGCTAAGCTCTCGAAGGAAGAAGCGGTAGATATTGCCACTTCGCTATGGAATGAAATCAACCTAATGAATCTTAAAGAAAATATCCTTCCAACTCGCGAGCGCGCCAGCCTGATCATGACTAAGAGCGCCAATCACTCAGTGAATCAGGTACGCTTACGTAAATAAAAAAAGGGAGCCGAAGCTCCCTTTTTTATTCTGCACTGCGCAATGATATTTCACCACCCACCCAGGCTTTTATTACACCATCCTGCTCCAGCAATAGTGCGCCCTGGGCGTCAATGCCACGCGAAATGCCGTAAATTTCTTTATCACCGATAATCAGTTTCACCGGGCGATGAATAAAGTTATCCAGTTTTTCCCAGCGCGGTAGATAGGGAGCCAATCCTTCCTGCTCGAACAGTTCCAGTCCCAGGCGCAGCTCTTTAATCAGGCGCGCGGCGAGGAGGTTACGGTCGATGACCACCCCCGCTTCCTGAAGGCTGATCCACCCCTGATTGACGACATCAGACTCCACGCGACGCATCACAAGGTTGATACCCGCGCCGCTGACGATTTGTGCGGCATCGCCCGTTTTCCCCGTCAGTTCCACGAGGATCCCTGACAGCTTACGATCCTGCAGGTAAATATCGTTTGGCCATTTCACGCGAACCTGTTCGGCCCCGAGCTGCTGCAGAACTTCAGCGATCACAATACCGATCACCAGGCTTAGGCCAATAGCCGCTGCCGGGCCCTGCTCCAGACGCCAGTACATCGAGAGATAGAGATTCGCGCCAAAGGGCGAAAACCATTTTCTGCCTCGCCGGCCTCGCCCTGCTTGCTGATATTCAGCCACACAGGCATCTCCGGACGTCAGCTCATCAAGCCTGTCCAGCAAATACTGGTTAGTAGAGTCGATGACGGGAAGGACCGTCACTCGGCCATGGTCTATCTCTTGAGAAATCTTTTTCTCATCTAATAGATGAATAGGCTCCGGCAGGCTGTAACCCTTGCCCGGCACAGTAAACACATCGACGCCCCAGTCACGTAAGGTCTGGATGTGCTTATTAATCGCCGCCCGGCTCATGCCTAACTGCTCACCAAGCTGTTCGCCAGAGTGAAACTCGCCATCAGCAAGGATAGAAATTAGCGTTAAAGGGATAGTATGGTCTTTCACGCAATGCTCTCCTCTGCGTTGACTTCACCATGCGTGCCAATGAAGCGCACCTCGGGCTGAAGCCATACATCGAATTTCGCACCCACCCGCTGGCGAACATAATGAGCAAGTTTCACCACATCCTCGCTGGTCGCTCGATCTTCATTAATCAGTACCAGCGCCTGCTGCCGATGGACGGCAGCGCCGCCGATGCGTTGTCCTTTGAGCTCACATTGATCGATTAGCCAGCCAGCGGCCAGCTTGACGCTGCCATTTGCCTGCGGATAGTGCGGTGCATGAGGGAACTGCGCCAGCAGCGCTTCCGCAACCTGAGCGCTGACGATCGGGTTCTTAAAAAAGCTGCCGGCATTACCGTTAATCTTTGGATCCGGCAATTTAGTCATTCGCATATGACAGACCGCATCAAATACCTGCTGCGGCGTGACGGTCTGCGGATCGAGACGCGTTAAATCACCGTAACTCAGTACAGGCTGCCATGTTTTCGCTAACGATAAGCCAATCGCAACGATGGCATAGCGGTCCTGATATTCATGTTTGAAGATACTGTCGCGATAGCCAAAACGGCATTCCGCGGCTGAAAGACGTTGCTTACGCCCGGTTTCCAGCTCAATGCAGTCAACATATTCGCAAACCCGCTGTAGCTCAACGCCGTAGGCGCCAATATTCTGGATCGGCGAAGATCCTGCGCAGCCAGGGATTAACGCCAGATTTTCCAGACCTGGCATCGCATGCTGTAGCGTGAACTGCACCAGTTGATGCCAGTTTTCGCCGGCGCCGACGTGCAAGCGCCAGGCTTCCGGCGTTTCGCTCACCTCGATCCCCATAATCCGGTTGAGGATCACCGTACCGGCATAGTCGTTCAGAAACAGGACATTACTGCCTTCCCCAAGGATCAGCGTGGGTTCGCCTGCCGCGGCAGCGGTTTGCCAGGCGCTTAGCAACTGTTGCTCAGTTTCGGCGCGTACTATCGTCTTGGCGAAGCGTTCAATGCCAAAGGTATTCCAGGGTTTGAGGGAGTGGTTCATAGTGGCTTCCTGATGCAAAATCGGCGTTAGTTTATCGTATCTGGCGGGGGAAGGCTTGTCTGATTACAGGGGCAATGATATTGCGGGGCGTTACCGGTGATGATGTGGTGTACCGGTGCGGGCGACAGAACGCGACAGGCCCGTAGCCCCGGTAAGCGCAGCGCCACCGGGGAGGCATACCGGCACGCTGGCCGGACGACAGAAACGCAAAAAGCCCATCCGGCAGGATGGGCTCTTCACTTGTTTGATGCCTGGCAGTTCCCTACT
>NZ_JAGRQZ010000066.1:0-7218 GCF_018223915.1 Klebsiella sp. 64 | reverse complement strand
ATATTTATCTCCGCGGAGGGGATCGCCCTTGGACATGCCCTGAACCTCACCAGCCAGCAGATCTGGCTGCTCTGCGCATTATGCGCCGGTCTGCTGCTGGCGCTGGCGATCCGTTGGCTGCTGACTCCGCCGGCTGCACTGGTGCGGGTTTCCCATGTTGAAACCTCCTCGCCTGCGTCCGGGAGCGATACCCGTCGCGCGGCGTGGCGACTCTTGATGGTTTACGGTCTGGCGGGCTTCGGCTATATCATCACCGCCACTTATCTGCCGTTGTTTCTGTCCGGTTCGCTGCAGAGCGTTGACCCGGTCCATCTGTGGGCGCTGTTTGGTCTGGCGGCCGCGCCGTCCTGCCTCATCTGGCATAAGCTGGTGCTAAAGTGGGGATACCGGCAAGCGCTGACCCGCAACCTGCTCGTCCAGGCGCTTGGCGTGATCCTTCCAGCCTGCAGCGCTTCATTGCTGTTTTGCGTGCTAAGCGCGCTTTTGGTGGGCTTTACCTTTATGGGCACCGTAACCATTGCGCTACCGAAGGCGAAAAGTCTCAGCCATCAGGTGAGCTTCAATATGATTGCCGCGATGACTGCACTGTACGGTGTGGGACAGATTGCCGGGCCGCTTATCGCCGGCGCGCTGTATCAGATCGCGGCTTCATTTAACCCGGCGCTCTATGCCGCGGCGCTGGCGCTGCTGATTGCCGCAGGGCTGGTCTTTACCGAACGCCAGGCTTAGCCAATCGCCACGCTTTGCAGCAGCTTGCGCCACTCGCTCAGGGCGGGGGCGCTCAAGCCGCTGCGCCAGATAAGCTGGGTGGTCGCCTCGCACAGCGGTTCGCTAAGGCAGTTTTCGGGAAGCGTCATCAGCGACAGCACGCTCTGCGGCAGCAGGCAGGCGTAGCGCCCGGACGCCACGCAGGCAAGCATGCTGTGATAGGAATTGACCTCATGCACCTCGACGGCCGCCTGCTGTTCCGCCAGCCAGCGTTCTCCCAGCGCGCGGTAGCTGCAGCCGCTGGCAAATGCCGCGAACCGCAGCGGACCCGGGGTCTGCGGACGGACCAGCATCAGGGTTTCATAAAACACCGGGGTGAATGCCAGTTCGGCGGGACAGGCAGGTTGCCCATCGGCCCCTGGCGGCAGGCAGACCAGCGCGGCATCAAGGGCGGCGGTTAACACCCCCTCGGTTAACTGGCGGGTCGGTTGGGTGATGAGGGTGATATCCACCTGTGGGCACTGCTGTTGGAAGCGGGTAAGCAGCGGCGGCAGCCGGCTGGCGGCGGTCGCCTCCATCGCGCCCAGACGCAGACTGCCGCCTGGGGTTGTCGGATGCAGAGCCTGCTTTGCCTCTTCCGCCAGGCTCAGGATCCGCCGGGCATAGCTGAGAAACTGCACGCCTGCCGGGGACAACACCATTTTTTTGTTGCCGCGAACGAAGAGCTCAACGGCAAGCTCCTCTTCCAGCTGCTGAATGCGGGTCGTGATATTGGACTGTGCGCGGCCCAGCCGTTTTGCTGCCTGGGTGACGCTCTGCGTTTCTGCCACCTGAATGAAGATCTCGAGTGTGCTGTGGTTCATATTTTTCTTCTCAATACGATAATAATGTTGATCTTACCATCTTTAAAGGAGATGGTAAGCCTCCAGCATCGTTAAAGCATGAGGAAACCATGAGCAACCCGCTGCTTTCGCTTCTTGATATTGATTATCCCCTGATTCAGGCCCCGATGGCGGGCGTCTCCACCCCCGCGCTGGCTGCCGCGGTAAGTAATGCCGGTGCGCTGGGCTCGCTGGGGCTGGGCGCTTCAACCGTTGCCCAGGCGGAAGCGATGATAGTCGCCACCCGCCAGCTGACGGACCGTCCGTTCAATGTCAATCTGTTCTGCCATGCGCCGCCCCGGCGCGACGCCCGGCGGGAAGCCGACTGGGCAACAACATTACGTCCCCATTTTGCCCGCTATGGCAGTACGCCACCGGATTCGTTAAGCGAGATCTACCAGACATTTATCGGTCATGCGCCGATGCTGGAGCTGCTTCTCGACATCTCGCCGGCGGTGGTGAGCTTTCATTTTGGCCTTCCTGAAGGTGAGACGATCCAGCGTCTGCGGCGGCAGGGGATCGTTACCCTGGCGACGGCAACCTCGCTCCAGGAGGCGCTGCTGATTGAACAGCAGGGGATCGACGTGGTGGTCGCTCAGGGCTATGAGGCGGGCGGGCACCGGGGGATCTTTGCTCCGCAGGCGCCTGACGCGCAGCTGAGCACCTTCACCCTGGTGCAACTTCTGCGGCGTCGACTAACCATCCCGGTGGTGGCCGCCGGGGGCATCATGGACGGAGCGGGGATCGCCAGCGTGATGCAGTTGGGGGCGCAGGGCGTACAGCTCGGTACGGCGTTTTTACTGTGTCCGGAATCGGCCGCCGACGCCGGCTATCGCGCGGCGATCCACAACAGCCTTGACGGGCGTACGGTGCTGACCTCCGCGATATCCGGGCGTCCGGCACGCTGTCTGGCGAATGCCTTCTGCGCGCTGGGGGAAGGCTATCCGGCGAGCGCCGTGCCGGATTATCCGCTGGCGTATGATATCGGCAAAGCACTGGCCGCCGCCGCGAAAGCCCAGGGTGTCCATGAGTATGGCGCCCACTGGGCCGGGCAGGGGGTGGGGTTGATCCGCGAGTGTGACGCCGCCACTCTGGTCCGCCAGCTGGCGGCAGAGAGCGGCTGGAACTAATGACTGACGGCTAGCGGCGGTGGGCCAGGCTACGCACCAGCCGATCGCCGGCCATTTGCACCCCCTGGACCATCGCCACCAGGATCAGCACTGTGCCAAACATGACTTCATTATTAAACCGCTGATAGCCGTAACGGATGGCGAGGTCGCCAAGTCCACCGCCGCCGATCACACCGGCCATGGAGGAGAAACCAATCAGCATTACGATGGTCAGCGTGATCCCGGCCAGCAGCGTTGGCAGGGCTTCCGGCAGCAGGGATTTAAAAATGACGTGCCAGACGTTGCCGCCCATCGACAGAATGGCTTCAATTCTCCCGTAGTCCACCTCGTCGAGCGCGTTTTCCGTCAGACGGGCAAAGAATGGAAAGGCGCCGATGGTTACCGGCACGATGGCGGCGGTGCTGCCCAGCGTGGTGCCGACGATCAGCCGGGTAAAGGGGATCAGGGCGATCAGCAGTACGATAAACGGCAGCGACCTGCCGATGTTGATCACCGCGCCTAACAGCGCGTTCAGTTTCGGCATCGGCGCCAGCCCGTTGGCGCGGGAAATAAACAACAGCACGCCGGTGGGCAGCCCGATCAGCACGGTAAACAGGGCCGCCAGGCCCACCATATAGAGCGTATCCAGCGTGCCGTCGAGTAATAACGGCCACAAATCTTCCCAGCTCATGCTACTCCGCATAATGGCCTCCCCTGAACGCCGTGGCGGGTAAGAAATTCCTGTTCAGCCTGCAGGTCGTGCAGCAGCGACTGGCGCAGCCGCGACCATGGGGTCACCAGCAGGTCGGCAAGTTTACCGCTTTCGACAATCTCGCCCTGTTCCAGCAGCGCCGCGTGGTCACAGATGGTTTTCACCACCTCCAGCTGGTGCGTAATCAGCACAATGGTCAGATTGAGGCGCTGGTTAATATCCGCCAGCAGGGCCAGCACCGAGGCGGTGGTCTCGGGATCCAGCGCACTGGTCGCCTCATCGCACAGCAGCACTTCCGGCCGGGCGGCCAGCGCCCGGGCTATGCCGACGCGCTGCTTTTGCCCGCCGGAAAGCTGTGACGGGAAAGCGGCGGCCTTTTCGCTGAGATCCACCAGCTCCAGCAGTTCGCGCACCCGGGCCTCGCGAGCGGCCCTCGGCACTCCGGCAATCTCCAGCGGCACCGCGACGTTGTCAGCGACGGTGCGGGCATGCAGCAGATTGAAGTGCTGGAAAATCATCCCGGTGCGCAGGCGATAATCCCGCAGCGCCGCCTTGTTCAACTGGGTAATATCCTGTCCGTTCACCAGAATGCGGCCCGAGGTGGGCCGCTCCAGTAAATTGAGACAGCGGATGAGCGTACTTTTGCCGGCGCCACTGCGCCCGAGAATGCCGTATATTGCCCCTTTCGGTATCTGCAACGCGATATCGTTCAGCGCCGGTCGGCCGGTTCCGGCGTAGGTTTTGCTCAGCCCTTCGATGGTTATCATGACTGAGGGGCCACCGGGATCACCGAGCCGTTGTAGGTTTTACGGATAAACTCCGCCACCTGCGGCGAGGTCAGGTCTTTCGCCAGCGCCTTAATGCGCGGGTCATTCGCCAGGGCTGGGGTGGTCACCAGAATATTGGCGTACGGGTTATGCTCGGCGCTTTCCAGCCCAAGGGCATCCTTCGCTGGCACCAGGCCGGCTTCCAGCGCGTAGTTACCGTTAATCACCGCCAGGTCGACATCGTCGAGGGAGCGCGGGATCTGCGGCGATTCAATCTCCAGAATCTTCAGGTGTTTCGGGTTCTCGACAATATCCTTCGGCGTCGCCAGGGTGGTGGCCGGGTCGGTAAATTTGGGGTCCAGCTTGATAAGCTTCTGCGCCTGCAGCAGGAACAGCGCCCGGCTCAGGTTGGTGGTGTTATTCGGCACCGCCACGGTGGCGTTTTCCGGCAGTGATGAGAAATCTTTATGCTTATGCGAGTAGATCCCCAGCGGCTCAATATGCACGGTGGCCGCGACGGCAAAGGTTTTACCCAGCGCTTTCTCCTGATCCTTCAGGTAGGGGACATGCTGGAAGTAGTTGGCATCCACATCGCCACTGGCCAGCAGTTCATTGGCGTTGACCCCGCTGGTCAGCTCCACCACCTTCAGATCGAGGCTGGGATCGATTTTTTTGATGTAGTTGAGGATCTCCGCGTGGGGAACCGGGTCCGCGGCGACGCGCAGCGCGGCAGCCTGGGCAGACGTCCATGCCAGAGAAAGAGACAGTGCGACCCCTGCCAGTTTAAAAGCGGCATATTTCATGGTGTGTTCCTTTTTAGTTATGGTTAAACGATCAATTGCTCGGCGCGTTCGCGAAACACGTCCTGATAGTAGCGTTCCGCCACGTCCGGATGGGAACGCAGACGGCCCTTGAGATAATTCCAGCCGACATCGCGCAGCGGCGGATTGTGCGGGTCGCTGTCCGGCCCTCGCGCTTCACGCGCCAGCTCGGGCGGCAGGGTGTAAACCGGCACCACCGCGTCAAGCTGGGCGCCGAGGAAGAAGGCGATGGAGAGGCGCTGCTGCTGCGCCGGCGGCGACACCACGCGATGGACGGTAGCGCGCAAATACCCGTTGGTCGCCAGCTCCAGCAGTTCGCCAATATTGACCACAAAGCTGCCGGCCAGCGGCACGGCGTCGATCCATTCTCCAGGCGCGACCTCAACCTGCAGTCCTTTCTGCTCGTCCTGCAGCAGGAAGCTGAGAAACCCCGAATCTTTATGGGCGCCGACGCCCTGGCTGCTTTGGGTCTCCTGCTGGCCGGGGTAGCGGATCAGTTTGATATGCTCGTTGGGTTTCTCGCCGTAGAGCTGATCGAAAGCATTCTCCGGGAGCTGCAGGGCTTCGGCAAAGGCGCGCAGCAGGCGGATGCCCACCTGGGTCATCTGCTGTTGCCAGTGAAGTAACACCGGTTTAAGCGACGGCAGGGCGGCAGGCCACAGATTCGGACCCTGCAGGCGCTGCCAGCGCGGGGCATCGTCGCTGAGGGTCAGCGCCGGGCGTTCGGCGCCGATATCAAACTGCTCTCGCCAGTCAGGCTGGCCGCGCGTCAGCTCTGAGGCCGCGCGGTTATAGCCGCGAAAATGGGGGGAGTGGATCATCGCCACCTGCTGTTTTTGCGCTTCATCGAGGGCAAAAAAGCGTTGGGACTGGCGCTGAACTTCATACTGAAGCGCGTCGTCCACACCGTGGTTGATCAAATAGAAGAAGCCGATGTCGCGGGCGGCGTGACGCAGGTCGGCCAGGAAGGCCGCTTTATCCGCGGGGTCCGCGTAGCGGGCCAGGTCGAGAATCGGCAGGGTGGTCGCGTTCATTGTGTTCTCCGAAAACGGGGTAATAAGTTATGGGTTGATTCAGGTTCAGGGTTCGGGCACAACAGCAGCGCATGGTGATTTCCTCTGTCCGGGGCTGAACACAGCTTGCCTCAAGGCCAAATAAGCAACCAATAACGTTATTTTCTAATTTATGACCGCGCGGGGTTCAGTGCTTTTGCGTTAAATAGATATAGGCGCGAAGCGCGTAATGAAGCCGGTTGCGCCCGTCGGTGAGAGCCAGTAAGGTAGGCGCACTTTTTAATGCGGAACGGACGTATCGTAATGCACAGCTCGAAAGATCCCCTGCACGGCGTGACGCTGGAAGCGCTGCTCAATGCCCTGGTGGCGCGCTATGGTTGGGCGGAAATGGCCCGCCAGGTCAACATTAACTGCTTTAAAAGCGATCCCAGCATTAAGTCCAGCCTCAAATTTCTCCGCCGGACGCCGTGGGCGCGCAAAGAGGTGGAGGCTATGTATCTCGCCTCCCTTGATGATGACGCGCCGGTGGAGAAAGCGGATCCCTGGGCAAACTGGCAGAAAAAATAACCCTTACCACAGGACACCATCATGCAGAGCTGGAGCAGTAAAGATTTCACCGCCGACCGCGCGTGGGGCGCGCTGGATATTGCCAATTTTTCCGGTACCACCGTGCGTCTGCACTGGACCGACCAACCCTATATCTGGCACATCAATGATGGTCAGGAGGTGTTTGCCGTGATGGATGGTCAGGTGGCGATGCATGTGAAAGTCGACGGCGAGGAGCAGGTTATCATGCTAAACGCCGGCGATATCTTCTACGCCGGGGTGGGATGCGAGCATGTCGCTCACCCGCAGGGGGCGGCGCGTATTCTGGTGATTGAGAATGAAGGGTCGGTCTGACCCCGCGGCGGGCGGTTCTTTGCCCGCCGTTTCATCGCCTGTCAGATGCGACATACCGCGTTGATATAAATCACTTATCCTGCTTTCGATATATTTAATTCTTGTTTGCCATTCCCTTCACCCCAGCACTATCTTTTGCCGCAGGCGCCTGACCAGGCACAATCGCGGGAGAGATCATGGCAACCTTGCAGTGGGACCACGCAGTACAGTTTGTGAATCAGCCGGAAGCGGCGATTGAAATCTTTGCCGGGCAGCAGCTGCGGGCGGTGGCCGGAGGGCGGCATCCGGGGTGGGGAACCCGTAATGC
>NZ_JAGRQZ010000065.1:0-5977 GCF_018223915.1 Klebsiella sp. 64 | reverse complement strand
GGAGCTGCTGTGCCTGAAGAACAGCTCGCTGAAATCGCTGGTGGCGGACCGCCAGGCGGCGTTCCCGGCGTCGGGAGAGATCAACCGCAAGCTGGGGAATGCGGCGGAGGCGATAGCGCGCATCCGGGCGCAGTATGAGCCGGCGGCCGCACACATCGACACAACGGACGGTATCAGTATTGAATACCCTGAGTGGCGCTTTAACCTGCGCACGTCCAACACGGAGCCGGTGGTGCGTCTGAACGTTGAGTCCAGAGCGGATACTGCGTTAATGAATGCAAAAACCGAAGAGATTTTAGCCCTCCTCAAGTAATGCATTAACCATAACGGAAGCCATAGGGTCAGATTTTAATCGTATTTTTGACCTTATGGCTTATTCTTGACATCCCACAGGTCAAAGCGTAAAACCGCCCACAGCATTATTAAAATTCGTGGCTATCCGCCATTACCCAGTTAACTGATTAAAGTGTAATCTCATGAAAATTACTATTTCCGGTACAGGTTATGTTGGTTTATCGAACGGTGTCCTGATTGCGCAAAACCACGAAGTGGTGGCCCTGGATATCGTGCAGGCCAAAGTGGATATGCTTAACCAGAAGATCTCTCCGATTGTCGATAAAGAGATTCAGGAATATCTGGCAGAAAAACCGTTAAATTTCCGTGCCACCACGGATAAGCACGACGCATACCGTAATGCCGACTACGTGATCATTGCGACGCCGACCGATTACGATCCCAAAACCAACTACTTCAACACCTCTACAGTGGAAGCGGTTATTCGCGATGTCACAGAGATCAACCCGAACGCGGTGATGATCATTAAATCGACCATCCCGGTGGGGTTCACCCGCGACATCAAAGAACGTTTAGGGATTGATAATGTTATTTTCTCTCCGGAGTTCCTGCGTGAAGGACGTGCGCTGTACGACAACCTGCACCCGTCGCGTATTGTCATCGGTGAGCGCTCTGCGCGTGCCGAACGTTTTGCTGATCTGCTGAAAGAAGGCGCGATCAAGCAGGATATCCCAACCCTGTTTACCGACTCCACCGAAGCGGAAGCGATCAAACTGTTCGCTAACACCTATCTGGCGCTGCGCGTTGCCTATTTCAACGAGCTCGACAGCTATGCTGAAAGCCAGGGGCTGAACAGCAAACAGATTATCGAAGGGGTATGCCTGGATCCGCGTATCGGCAACCACTACAACAACCCGTCCTTTGGCTATGGCGGCTACTGCCTGCCGAAAGATACCAAGCAGCTGTTGGCGAACTACGAATCGGTCCCGAACAATATCATCGCGGCTATCGTCGATGCCAACCGTACCCGTAAAGACTTTATCGCGGATTCTATTCTCGCTCGTAAGCCGAAAGTGGTGGGTGTATATCGCCTGATCATGAAGAGTGGTTCGGACAACTTCCGTGCCTCTTCTATTCAGGGCATTATGAAGCGCATCAAGGCGAAAGGTATTCCGGTTATTATCTATGAACCGGTGATGCAGGAAGATGAGTTCTTCAACTCCCGCGTCGTGCGCGACCTGGATGCCTTCAAACAAGAGGCGGATGTGATCATCTCTAACCGTATGGCGGAAGAGCTGGCGGATGTTGCAGATAAGGTTTATACCCGCGATCTGTTTGGCAACGATTAATCCTGTTTGTCTGTCACTGGCGGCCTGCCGCCGCCAGTGTGTTCCTTTATCCCTTCCTCATTTCTCCTTCCCCGAGCCTATTTTCCGCTCATTCAGATTAACCTCAATAAATTGTGATGGACATTACGATCCTGCTCAAAAGCCGTTGCGGGTTGAAAACAGGTCCGATAAGTTAAACTTACCTTGTGAAGAGCTACCGTCACTGTGATGTAGATGCCGGAGATAAGCGCCGGGAGGTAAAACAAAGCCTGCAACGCAGGCTTTTGTTATTTATGTCCTATGAAAAAACGAGGGACAGGGCGCGAGTAGCGTTATTTTTTCTTGCCTTAAGGCCATGCCAAAACGCAGAATGAATAGTCATTCTGTCATATCATTTTTTTATCTCTTAATATTATCTTAATCTAATTGCAATATGGATCGGGCCTTACCACTTGCGTTTATTAAACGTCAGTTTCGTTTTCTTTCTGTCTTTTAAATAAGAAATTAAGAAATAAACGGAAACAGCAAGTAGTATGGCAGCGACCACTAAGAAAAATAGGTTTTCCATAATATCTACCACAGGGCGTATGTTGATTGAATTATTAATTTGATAAGCAATACATCAGTTTTGTGCTGTTGCATGGCTTGCTCTAACATATCCTGGATTTAGGAAAATTCCTACAGATAGTAATGTTTTTTATCAATCAGCATATAATGCTGTTTCCGCTAACCAAATTGGTCTGGATACCAGAAAAGTTTGAGTGCCTGGCGCGCGGATATTTGCTTTTCTGAAAAAGGCTGGATGAAACTGGTTTCAGGCGGGCGAGTAAAAAGGCAAAAATAGCGTCTATAGCACAAAATATTATATAAAAAATAATGAATGTGCATTCCGTCGACACATAGTCAGGATAACGGAGGTTACATAGAAGGGGTTGCCGCAATCAGACGATTGCGGCAGGGCAGGGAGATTAGATCTGATAGTAATCCTTATACCACTCCACGAAGTTCTTCACGCCGTCCTTCACTGACGTTTGCGGCTTAAAGCCCACCAGGTCATACAGCGGTTGGGTGTCTGCGCTGGTGTCCAGCACATCTCCCGGCTGGATCGGCATCATATTCTTCTGCGCTTCCATTCCCAGCGCCTCTTCCAGGGCAGTGATGTAGTCCATCAGTTCCACTGGTGAGCTGTTGCCAATGTTATATACCCTGTACGGCGCGGAGCTGGTGGCCGGGGAACCGCTCTCAACGGTCCAGCCGGCATTGGCCTTCGGGATCACATCCTGCACCCGAACCACGGCCTCGACGATGTCGTCGATATAGGTGAAGTCGCGCTTCATTTTGCCGTAGTTGTAAACGTCGATACTTTTTCCTTCCAGCATCGCTTTCGTGAACTTGAACAGCGCCATATCCGGGCGACCCCACGGACCATAAACTGTAAAGAAGCGCAGCCCGGTGGTCGGGATGCCGTACAGGTGAGAATAGGTGTGCGCCATCAGCTCATTAGCTTTCTTGGTGGCGGCATACAAGGAGACCGGATGATCGACGGAATCTTCGGTGGAGAACGGCATTTTACGGTTAAGGCCGTAAACCGAGCTGGAGGAGGCGTACACCAGGTGTTTCACCTTGGTATGACGGCAGCCTTCCAGAATGTTCAGATACCCCATCAGGTTAGCGTCTGCGTAGGCATACGGGTTTTCCAGCGAGTAGCGCACACCGGCCTGGGCGGCCAGGTGGATCACACGATCAAATTGCTCTGTGGCGAACAGCTTTGCCATACCTTCACGGTCGGCCAGATCCAGCTGCTGGAAATGGAATGCCGGAGATGCCAGGCGATCCAGACGGGCCTGCTTCAGGCTGACGTCATAATAGTCGTTCATGTTGTCGATTCCGACAACATCATGCCCTTCATTCAGCAGGCGCTGCGCGATATGGAAGCCGATAAAACCTGCGGCACCAGTGACCAAAAACTTCATATTTTTCCTCCGGGGTGTGGATATCCCGTTCTACATAAGTGCCGATTTTACACTGGCTTGCGGTTGGGATCACTTGCTTTGCCGCGTCTTACCCGCCAGGCGAGAGGTGAAGGACGTTTTTTCTGGCAAAACTGCGGTGGCAAAGGCTGATAAATAACAACATTTCTCATTTGACTGTTAGCCTCCGAATAATAACCTTGTGACCGGTCGGTGGTTTAGCGATTCGTGGCGATACCCTAAAGGCAGCCCATACCCTCCGGGACGGCGTAATTTTGCTTAAAGTTATATTTTTCGTCAGCGGAACATTTAGTAAATGGGCAAAAATCGCTTCGTACTTTCCTGTGTTTTGTCTTTTATATCAGAGGCTTATTTTTGTTTCGTTTGTTTAATGAATGTTTAAGATGTGTATTATTTGAGTAATCCATTAATCAGTAGGCTTTTTTATTTTTATTCCCGGCGTCCAGCGCTATAATCTGCGGACGATTTTCTTTGTGGAATGTGCATTGTAGAGCATGAGTCGTTTATCCCACCTGTCGGAACATAGCGCCGCCGCCGTGTGCAAAGGGCCATCAAGCCTGAGCGCGCGCTGTCTCCCTGGCGGCGAAGACGATGTCTCTTCTTCTCTTTCCCCGCATCGTGAACGCTCCCTTTTGCTGCTGGCTCACATCGGCAGGTCGCCCGTTTCTCTTTCATCGATGGCGAAAAGCGCAGACGTTATACCCTGCGTAAATGAGAAAGTCCTGATGGTTAATTCGGCGGCAAATGAGGAAAGTGTGGTGCGTTTGGCGGCCAGGTGAGGAACAGATGCATATTAAAAGCAGAGATATGTCTCAAGGCATATCTCTGCTTTTAGGTTTTCAGGCCCCCCGTTCTGACAGACTGGCTTTTCAGGCCGCTGAGTGAACGATCTGCCGATAGCCTGAAGCGAAAGCGGGTGGCGTTTAGCCTGGAGCACGGGAGCAGTACGCATTTTGGTTGCGACAGCCAATGGCGGTAGCGTGCCTGAAAAGGCCATTCCACCCGACAGTCGATTGATTGATAGTAAAATAAAGCAATTATTTATTTAAGGATTTCATTATGTTACTTCCTGTAATTATGGCTGGTGGTACCGGCAGTCGTCTCTGGCCGATGTCTCGCGAGCTTTACCCGAAACAGTTCCTCCGCCTGTTCGGGCAGAACTCCATGCTGCAGGAAACCATCACCCGACTCTCGGGCCTTGAAATCCATGAACCGATGGTCATCTGTAACGAAGAGCACCGCTTCCTGGTGGCTGAACAGCTGCGCCAGCTCAACAAGCTGTCGAACAACATTATTCTTGAGCCGGTCGGGCGCAACACCGCCCCGGCCATCGCCCTGGCGGCCCTTCAGGCCACCCGTCACGGCGATGACCCGCTGATGCTGGTCCTCGCCGCCGACCATATCATCAATAACCAGCCGGTCTTCCACGACGCCATCCGCGTCGCCGAGCAGTATGCCGATGAAGGCCATCTGGTCACCTTCGGTATCGTGCCGAACGCCCCGGAAACCGGCTACGGCTACATCCAGCGCGGCGTGGCCCTCACCGACAGCGCCCACACCCCGTACCAGGTGGCCCGCTTCGTGGAGAAGCCGGACCGCGAGCGCGCCGAGGCCTACCTCGCCTCCGGGGAGTACTACTGGAACAGCGGCATGTTTATGTTCCGCGCCAAAAAATACCTCTCCGAGCTGGCCAAATTCCGCCCGGATATCCTCGAAGCCTGCCAGGCCGCGGTCAATGCCGCCGATAACGGCAGCGACTTCATCAGCATTCCGCATGACATTTTCTGCGAGTGCCCGGACGAGTCCGTGGACTACGCGGTGATGGAGAAAACCGCCGACGCGGTGGTGGTCGGTCTCGATGCCGACTGGAGCGACGTCGGCTCCTGGTCCGCCCTGTGGGAGGTCAGCCCGAAAGATGAGCAGGGTAACGTCCTCAGCGGTGACGCGTGGGTGCACAACAGCGAAAACTGCTACATCAACAGCGACGAGAAGCTGGTGGCGGCCATCGGCGTGGAGAACCTGGTGATTGTCAGCACCAAGGACGCCGTGCTGGTGATGAACCGCGAGCGTTCCCAGGACGTGAAGAAGGCGGTCGAGTTCCTCAAGCAGAACCAGCGCAGCGAGTACAAGCGCCACCGCGAGATTTACCGTCCCTGGGGCCGCTGCGACGTGGTGGTCCAGACCCCGCGCTTCAACGTCAACCGCATCACCGTGAAACCGGGCGGCGCCTTCTCGATGCAGATGCACCACCACCGCGCCGAGCACTGGGTCATTCTCGCCGGCACCGGCCAGGTGACGGTCAACGGCAAGCAGTTCCTGCTGACCGAGAACCAGTCCACTTTTATTCCGATTGGCGCCGAGCAC
>NZ_JAGRQZ010000064.1:0-1239 GCF_018223915.1 Klebsiella sp. 64 | reverse complement strand
TTTATTCCGATTGGCGCCGAGCACAGCCTGGAAAACCCGGGCCGCATTCCGCTGGAAGTGCTGGAGATCCAGTCGGGGTCGTACCTCGGCGAGGACGACATTATTCGTATTAAAGACCAGTATGGTCGTTGCTAATTTTTTCGGGACAAAACGCAGAATGACACAGTTAACATGCTTTAAGGCTTATGACATCCGTGGTGAACTGGGCGAGGAGCTGAACGAGGACATCGCCTACCGTATCGGCCGCGCCTACGGCGAATTTCTGAAACCCGGGAAGATAGTGGTGGGGGGCGATGTGCGCCTCACCAGCGAGTCGCTGAAGCTGGCGCTGGCCCGCGGGCTGATGGACGCCGGCACCGACGTGCTGGATATCGGCCTGAGCGGCACGGAAGAGATTTACTTCGCCACTTTCCACCTCGGGGTGGACGGCGGTATCGAGGTGACGGCGAGCCATAACCCGATGAACTACAACGGCATGAAGCTGGTGCGCGAGAACGCGAAGCCCATCAGCGGCGACACCGGCCTGCGGGATATCCAGCGCCTGGCGGAGGAGAACCAGTTCCCGCCGGTGGACCCGGCGCGTCGCGGGACCCTGCGCCAGATTTCGGTGCTGAAGGAGTACGTCGACCACCTGATGGGCTACGTGGACCTGGCGAACTTCACCCGTCCGCTGAAGCTGGTGGTGAACTCCGGCAACGGGGCGGCGGGGCACGTAATTGATGAAGTGGAGAAACGCTTCGCGGCGGCCGGGGCGCCGGTGACCTTTATCAAGGTGCATCACCAGCCGGACGGCCATTTCCCGAACGGTATCCCGAACCCGCTGCTGCCGGAGTGCCGCCAGGACACCGCCGACGCGGTGCGTGCGCATCAGGCGGACATGGGGATCGCCTTTGACGGCGACTTCGACCGCTGCTTCCTGTTCGATGACGAGGCGTCGTTTATCGAGGGGTACTACATTGTCGGCCTGCTGGCGGAGGCGTTCCTGCAGAAGCAGCCGGGGGCGAAAATCATTCACGACCCGCGTCTGACGTGGAACACGGTGGACATCGTGACCCGCAGCGGCGGCCAGCCGGTGATGTCGAAGACGGGGCATGCGTTCATCAAGGAGCGGATGCGCCAGGAAGACGCCATCTACGGCGGGGAGATGAGCGCGCACCATTACTTCCGCGACTTCGCCTACTGCGACAGCGGGATGATCCCGTGGCTGCTGGTGGCGGAGCTGCTGTGCCTGAAGAACAG
>NZ_JAGRQZ010000063.1:0-5467 GCF_018223915.1 Klebsiella sp. 64 | reverse complement strand
GGAACTTGTTCGCACCTTCCCTAGGCATCGCATGTTGCTATATATACAGAAAACTACGAGAATTACACTAATTAACCATATTAGCTTATCAAATAATTGGATGCCAAATTATGAGGCTTCATTATCTTGATTCTTTGAAAATAATTGCTGTTTTTTGTATTGTAGTCTTTCACTCCGGTACTTTTCCAGAGTTTGGTTATCTCGTTGGAGGGTTATTAGAGAATTGTACTCGATGGGCGCTCCCTTTTTTCTTTTTAACTTCAGGATTTATGCTTGGTCTTGCGAGAGAAATTAATCTAGGAAGAAAGGTAAATAAGATTCTCCAGATTCTATTCTGGTCATCTATTATTTATTCGCCTATTATATTTATTAAATCTATTGTTATGCATGACTCTTTTATTGAACGTATTGTAAATCTTCAGACTTTTTTTGGCGGAGGAGTATACTTTTATTTGTGGTTTTTAATTTCTTTAATTGTTGTTTTTCTTTTTGTTAACTATTTTTCCTCCAATCTAAAAATCACTCAGGCTTTGAGCATTTCGTTTGTAATCATCTTGATATGCTGGATTACGGATTTATTACGATCTTGTGGTATAGGGCATCAAGAATTTTATTTATTCAGAATACTAATGTGTGCTTCATTGGTATACTTAGGGTATTTATATTCCGATAACAAAGATAGATTTCATTTTAACCAAACCTTCCTTTTATATATCATAATTTTTGGAATAGTTTCTGTTTTAGCAGAATCATTATTAATGTATTACTTTTTCGGTTCCGAAATTCATCAAAGACAACTTCCAATTGGTGCTGTAATCCTTGCAATTGGTTTGTTGTTATTTGGCATAGGAAGAAAAAAAGCAAATAAAACATTTTGGTCAAAGTGTGGTTCAAAGTATTCGTTAGGTGTCTATTTACTTCATCCATTCATTTTGACATTTACATCTGAATTATTTAAAAGAATAGGGGTCCCTTATTCAACTCCAAATCTGCTAATAGCTTTCTTTGGCTCACTTGCAGTTATGATCTTTGTGGAAAGATATTTTTCATGGTTTTATAATACACTCAATGGAGTTACAGCTAAATAATGTTTTAATGTTTAGTGATTAGATTTTTGCTAGTATTCTACAGTTTTTATGAAATTCATCTTGAATATCACCCTTGATATTTACTGCAATTTAGGTTGTAATGGGTTTTATTTCTAATTACGATATGATGATTTTGGTCTTAATTTAATAAAGAAGGTAAGTATGCGAAATCAAATGAATGTTGGATTGGTTGCTGACTGGCTTGTAACTTTTGCTGGTTCTGAAAAGGTAATTAAGGAATTCATAAATATATTCCCTGATTCAGAATTGTATTCTGTCGTGGATTTTCTATCCCAATCAGATAGAGACTTGTTTTTGGGGAAGTCAGCAACAACAACCTTCATACAAAGACTACCTTTTGCAAAAAGTAAATATCAAAAATATTTACCCCTAATGCCTCTAGCAATTGAGCAACTAGACGTTTCAAAGCATAACGTTATTTTGTCTAGTAGTCATGCTGTTGCGAAAGGAATATTAACTGGACCTGATCAACTACATATTAGTTATGTACATTCGCCAATTCGTTATGCATGGGACCTACAACACCAATACCTACGTGAGGCTAAGCTAGATAAAGGAATTAAGGGGCTAATAACAAAATGGTTATTACATAAAATTAGAATGTGGGATTACAGAACAGCAAATGGAGTAGATCATTTTATAGCTAACTCTAAATTTATTGCGCGTAGAATAAAGAAAGTCTATGGTCGGGATGCTGATGTTATATATCCTCCTGTTAATGTTGATAGATTCAATATTTGTGAGCGAAAAGATGATTATTTTTTCACTGCCTCACGCTTAGTTCCATATAAAAAAATGGATCTTATTGTTGAGGCATTTAGTCAAATGCCGGATAAAAAGCTAGTTGTTATAGGTGATGGTAGTGAAATGTCAAAGATAAAACAAAAGGCGACAAAAAATATCGAGATTTTAGGCTATCAACCTGATGCAACAATGACTGATTATATGAAAAAGGCTAAGGCGTTTGTATTTGCTGCGGAAGAAGACTTTGGTATCACACCTGTAGAAGCTCAAGCTTGCGGGACTCCTGTTATTGCTTTTGGTAAAGGAGGTGTATTAGAGACAATTAAAGGGTTAGATCAAGAGTCACCGACGGGGGTTTTCTTTTATGAACAGAAAGTTGATTCTCTTATAAATGCTGTTCATTTATTTATTTCAAATCAAAATAAAATCGAACCAAAAACTTGTCGTGTCAACTCATTGCGTTTTAGTGAACAAAGGTTTAGATATGAAATCAATAATTATGTTAATGAAAAATGGCTTCATTTTTCAGACAAAAAAATAAAAGCAACAAGCTACTAAAGAATATATTAATTAAATACTGATTTACTACTTCCGGCAATGAGTACTTTGGGCTAACATTATCATCACATTAAAGCTGCGAACGTGTCGCAGTGACCACACCTGACAGGAGTATGTAATGTCCAAGCAACAGATCGGGGTTGTCGGTATGGCAGTGATGGGGCGTAACCTTGCGCTGAACATCGAAAGCCGCGGTTATACCGTCTCCGTTTTCAACCGCTCCCGTGAAAAGACCGAAGAAGTGATTGCCGAAAACCCAGGCAAGAAACTGGTTCCTTACTACACAGTACAAGAGTTTGTTGAATCCCTCGAAACACCACGTCGTATCCTGTTGATGGTGAAGGCCGGGGCTGGCACCGACAGCGCCATCGATTCCCTGAAGCCTTACCTCGACAAAGGCGACATCATCATTGATGGCGGCAACACCTTCTTCCAGGACACCATCCGTCGTAACCGTGAACTGTCTGCCGATGGTTTTAACTTTATCGGTACCGGTGTTTCCGGTGGTGAAGAGGGGGCTCTGAAAGGGCCTTCCATTATGCCTGGTGGCCAGAAAGAAGCCTATGAGCTGGTTGCTCCAATTCTGAAGCAGATTGCTGCGGTTGCTGAAGACGGTGAGCCATGTGTCACCTATATCGGTGCTGACGGTGCTGGCCATTATGTGAAGATGGTTCATAACGGCATCGAGTATGGTGACATGCAGCTGATTGCCGAAGCTTATGCACTGTTGAAAGGCGGTCTGATGCTCTCCAACGAGGAGCTTGCGCAAACTTTCACCGAATGGAACGAAGGTGAACTGAGCAGCTACCTGATCGATATTACCAAAGATATCTTCACCAAGAAGGATGAAGACGGTAAATACCTCGTCGATGTCATTCTTGATGAAGCAGCAAACAAAGGTACTGGTAAGTGGACCAGTCAGAGCTCACTGGATCTTGGGGAACCTCTGTCCCTGATCACGGAGTCTGTGTTTGCTCGCTATATTTCTTCGCTTAAAGACCAGCGTGTAGCCGCTTCGAAAGTGCTGAGCGGTCCGCAGGCTCAGCCGGCCGGTGATAAAGCTGAATTTATCGAAAAAGTGCGTCGCGCGTTGTACCTCGGTAAAATCGTCTCCTATGCTCAGGGCTTCTCCCAGCTGCGTGCTGCTTCTGATGAATACAACTGGGATCTAAACTACGGCGAGATCGCTAAGATTTTCCGCGCTGGCTGCATCATTCGTGCGCAGTTCCTGCAAAAGATCACCGATGCTTATGCGCAAAACGCTGGCATTGCTAACCTCCTTCTGGCACCGTACTTCAAACAGATCGCTGATGACTATCAGCAGGCGCTGCGTGATGTCGTGGCGTATGCCGTACAGAATGGTATTCCGGTACCGACGTTCTCTGCCGCAATTGCCTATTACGACAGCTATCGTTCCGCAGTTCTGCCAGCTAACCTGATTCAGGCTCAGCGCGATTACTTTGGTGCGCACACCTATAAGCGTACCGATAAGGAAGGTGTTTTCCACACAGAATGGTTGGAATAAATTTCTTCACACAGTCAGGCCATTTGGCCTGACTGTTTTTAAATTTATATTTAATATTGCAACCTGACCTTAAGCATTTCCTTTCTAAAAATATTTCTAATATCTAATTTTTAACCTTTTTAAGAATTTGCCATATTTATTATCTTGTACGCCTATATTAATCTGCTTCTGGCCTCAGTAAATTACTGGGTGTTAAATAACAGGGTTTTAATTAAAGGATATTAATATGTTGCTTCCTGTGATAATGGCTGGCGGTACCGGCAGTCGTCTCTGGCCGATGTCTCGCGAGCTTTACCCGAAACAGTTCCTCCGGCTGTACGGGCAGAACTCCATGCTGCAGGAAACCATCACCCGACTCTCGGGCCTTGAAATCCATGAACCGATGGTCATCTGTAACGAAGAGCACCGCTTCCTGGTGGCCGAACAGCTGCGCCAGCTCAACAAGCTGTCGAACAACATTATTCTTGAGCCGGTCGGGCGTAACACCGCCCCGGCCATCGCCCTGGCGGCCCTCCAGGCCACCCGCCACGGCGACGACCCGCTGATGCTGGTCCTCGCCGCCGACCATATCATCAATAACCAGCCGGTCTTCCACGACGCCATCCGCGTCGCCGAGCAGTATGCCGATGAAGGCCATCTGGTCACCTTCGGTATCGTGCCGAACGCTCCGGAAACCGGCTACGGCTACATCCAGCGCGGCGTGGCCCTCACCGACAGCGCCCACACCCCGTACCAGGTGGCCCGCTTCGTGGAGAAGCCGGACCGCGAGCGCGCCGAGGCCTACCTCGCCTCCGGGGAGTACTACTGGAACAGCGGCATGTTTATGTTCCGCGCCAAAAAATACCTTTCCGAGCTGGCCAAATTCCGCCCGGATATCCTCGAAGCCTGCCAGGCCGCGTTCAGTGCCGCCGACAACGGCAGCGACTTCATCAGCATTCCGCATGACATTTTCTGCGAGTGCCCGGACGAGTCCGTGGACTACGCGGTGATGGAGAAAACCGCCGACGCGGTGGTGGTCGGTCTCGATGCCGACTGGAGCGACGTCGGCTCCTGGTCCGCCCTGTGGGAGGTCAGCCCGAAAGATGAGCAGGGTAACGTCCTCAGCGGCGACGCGTGGGTGCACAACAGCGAAAACTGCTACATCAACAGCGACGAGAAGCTGGTGGCGGCCATCGGCGTGGAGAATCTGGTGATTGTCAGCACCAAGGACGCCGTGCTGGTGATGAACCGCGAGCGTTCCCAGGACGTGAAGAAGGCGGTCGAGTTCCTCAAGCAGAACCAGCGCAGCGAGTACAAGCGCCACCGCGAGATTTACCGTCCCTGGGGCCGCTGTGACGTGGTGGTCCAGACCCCGCGCTTCAACGTCAACCGCATCACCGTGAAACCGGGCGGCGCCTTCTCGATGCAGATGCACCACCACCGCGCCGAGCACTGGGTCATTCTCGCCGGCACCGGCCAGGTGACGGTCAACGGCAAGCAGTTCCTGCTGACCGAGAACCAGTCCACCTTTATTCCGATTGGCGCCGAGCAC
>NZ_JAGRQZ010000062.1:0-821 GCF_018223915.1 Klebsiella sp. 64 | reverse complement strand
CAGTTTATGAGTACGCATAGCCTGGTCTTCTATATGCTTCTTTCTTATGTGAGCCAGAGCGCTCACCGGATCCGGGTTCAGTAGCCTGTGATGGCTAAAATTAAGGTCATGTTTAAAGGTGATTGTCTCATTCTGCAGAGGTATCTTTCGCCAGACAACCACCAAAATTCCGTTTCTGGCCCAGAGTGGCCTGTCAGGTGAAGTTGAGCTCTGCGCTGCAACAATGTCAGGTCAGGGTTAATGTAAAGCTAAATTTCATACCAACAAAGACATCCATTACCCCACAAATACTCCTGGAATAAGCCCCGCTCGTGCAGCAGGGCTTATCTGATTTACATACCAAAACGCCTGATAACGTTTTACCTCCCTCCACCTTTTGCTGGTGATGAATATCAGTTAATTCACCACGAGTTGTACCACTACCAGCCGCCCACCATCCTCTGAAGAAAGGATGAACTGGGTGTTGTCCTCTAGCAGCAACTTTTCACCAATGCCGACCGTTTTCCGATCGGGAAGTGATATGAGCCCGCTAAGCCCCTCGTTAACCAGCCACCACTGGTCATTATGGAAGACGAAATAACCAACCCTTTTCTTCTGCTCATCGGTGGTTCGTTCGTTAGGAGCAATCAGTCGGTTGACGTGCCATGCATATAATGACTGACCGCTCCACACCATAAGCCGGTGATCATCTGGCCTGAAAGTTCCAGCTTTTCTCGACGAATACAGATTCAGGATGGGGAGTTTGCCTTTGTACGGTGTACCGCAGTAGGGACAAACGGGTTTCGTCTTGCCATTGAAAACGTACCATTTCTGGTCACAAT
>NZ_JAGRQZ010000061.1:0-3210 GCF_018223915.1 Klebsiella sp. 64 | reverse complement strand
TGACCTGCTTATTCGCACCTTCCTCAGGCATTCATCACGAAAGCGTCCGTTAAAACTCTCAATAAATCCGTTCTGCGTTGGCTTGCCGGGCTGGATAAGTCGCAGCTCCACACCATGCTCAAAAGCCCACTGATCGAGTGCGCGGCAGGTAAACTCCGGGCCCTGATCGGTTCTTATCGTAGCCGGATAGCCGCGAAACAGCGCAATGCTGTCCAGAATACGCGTGACCTGCACGCCTGAAATCCCGAAGGCAACAGTGACCGTCAGGCATTCCTTTGTGAAATCATCCACGCAGGTCAGGCACTTGATCCTGCGACCTGTGGCCAGTGCGTCCATGACGAAATCCATTGACCAGGTCAGATTGGGCGCCATCGGGCGGAGCAGCGGCAGACGTTCTGTTGCCAGCCCTTTACGACGTCGTCTGCGTTTTACACTCAGGCCATTAAGTTGATAGATGCGGTAAACCCGCTTGTGGTTAACGCAAAGACCTTCACGTGTTACCAACGGTGCAAAACTGATCCACCCCAGCGGTTGAAAATTGATCCAGGGGTTAATCTGCTCCTCTGAATACAGGGGAGCTTATGATCACTTTTGAGATTCGTATGGAAATTAAAGTCCTGCACAAGCGGGGAATGAGTATCCGGGCCATCGCCAGGGAACTGGGTATTTCACGCAATACTGTCCGCAGCCACCTGAAAGCCAAATCTGAAAAGCCACAGTATTCACCACGCCCGGCTTCAGCAAGCAGCTTCTTGAGTCTGGCGTTCTCTTCCTCAAGCGACTTCAGGCGCTTAACCTCAGGCACCTCCATACCGCCATACTTCTTACGCCATGTGTAAAAGGTGGCGTCGGAAATGGCGTGCTTACGGCAGAGCTCACGGGCAGAAACGCCGGCTTCGGCCTCGCGGAGAATACATATGATCTGTTCGTCGGAAAAACGCTTCTTCATGGGGATGTCCTCATGTGGCTTATGAAGACATTACTAACATCACGGTGTATTAATCAACGGGGAGAAGGTCACCAGAGAGAGCTCCCATCGCTTCGCGACGGGCCCCGACCGGAGAAGCAAATTAGTTACAGCATTCAAAAGGAGTTCATCATAAAACCGGCGCCGGTTTGCCAGCCGGGAGCCCCTCCCCACCACTGAAAAGCGCCGCCGCCCCCGGCCGAAGGCCGGGAGTGATGTCGCTTTTAATGATGGGTGTTGTAACTACACTTCTTCATCGCTGTGGGGGGAGCTGTTGTCAGTTGTTTGGTACACGCTCGTAAGCGGCCCTACGGCCCGCTAACGCGGAGATACACCCCGGCTGCAGCTGTCGCCTTGCCGGGACCACTCCGACCGCGTACAGCGGCGTCTGAGATGTTTTTCGCGGGTATGGCTTTGCAGCTACCATGTTAAGTTCCCTGGTGTCGCTGAAATAACTGAAGAACATCCCCCTAAGCGTCAGCAGCAAGCTGCCGCCGCTAAGGCCCCGGAAATCACGCCCTTTACGTCGTAAACGCCGTAAAGCCCGCTCACCGGGGTTAAAAGGGATTACTTTGACTTCTTCATTGCTGTTAGATGGTTAAGGCTAATCAGGGCAGGGGGTAGGGTGGCAGAGTTTATAGCCCGGAAACCGGCTACGCCGGGCTTTCGGCGCCATTTGACGCCACAGACACATGTAACCTCATCTGGCGCCTCCATGCCGCTGACGCGGCATCCAGAAGTTTCCCGATGCTGTAAGTCTTAACGGGGTTTGAGGGCCAATGGAACGAAAACGTACGCTAAGAAGTTAATTCATTGTTTAAATTGAAATTTAGTTCTCTCAGTTCCCCCTTCAAAATATCCTCCGGTAGCGTAAACGTATAATGCCCCAGCATATTGATATGCCCGTGCATCAGTGGGGACAACCGGGCGATATCTTCAACCCCGATTTCTTCTCCATTACTGCGTATCCAGCTCAGGGCTTCCTGCATATAAAGTGTGTTCCACAGTACCACTGCGTTAGTGACCAGGCCCAGTGCCCCCAGCTGATCTTCCTGACCTTCACGATAGCGCTTTCTGATCTCACCGCGCTGCCCGTAGCAGATCGCCCTCGCCACAGCATGGCGGCCTTCCCCCCGGTTTAGCTGCGTCAGGATCCGCCGACGATAATCCTCATCATCAATATAATTAAGAAGGTACAGCGTCTTGTTGACGCGCCCCACTTCCATGATCGCCTGTGCCAGCCCTGATGGGCGCGAGCTTTTCAGCAAAGAGCGAATGAGTTCTGAAGCATGAATGGTGCCCAGTTTCAGCGAACCGGCGGTTCGCATCATCTCATCCCACTGATCCTCGGCTTTCGACAGATCGGCACAACCACGTGCCAGTTCGTCCAGTGCACCGTAATTTGCCGATTTATCCACTCGCCAGAATACCGCTTCACCGGCATCGGCAAGCCGGGGGGAAAACTGGTATCCCAGCAGCCAGAAGAGGCCAAAAATAATGTCGCTGGTACCGGCTGTGTCTGTCATGATCTCAACCGGATTCAGCCCTGTCTGCTGCTCCAGAAGGCCTTCCAGCACAAAAATGGAATCTCGTAATGTGCCGGGGACAACGATGCCGTGGAATCCAGAGTACTGATCAGAGACGAAGTTGTACCAGGTGATGCCACGTCCGGAACCAAAATATTTTCTGTTAGGTCCTGAATTGACGGTTTTCACCGGCGTGACAAAGCGCATGCCATCAGCTGAAGCCACTTCGCCACCACCCCAGCGGCCAGCAAGCTCCAGTGTGGACTGAAAATCAACCAGGCGGGCATTGGCGCTGACCAGCGTTTCTGCCCGGAGGTAATTCTGTTTTACCCAGCTAAGCCGGTGGCGCGTCAGCGCCGGTATATTGTGCTTTATCAGCGGTTCCAGCCCGATATTGCAGGCCTCTGCCATCAGGACCGCGCACAGGCTGATGTGCAGATCCTGTGCCCGGGCCCCGGATTCACTGACATGCGTAAACTCACGTGTAAATCCCGTTCTGGCATCTATTTCAAGCAACAGTTCCGTCAAATCTACTGGCGGGAGTAGCAGCCTTACCCGACTGTTGAGACGATGCAACGATGTTGGCTCCTCCAGTTTCTCCAGGCTGCTGATAGTCAGGGAAGGATGTTTACCGTCATGGCAAATATGAACCTCCGCATTTCCTTCAAAGCGGGATGCGACGGTTTTCCAGGTTGGCACTGTTGCAAAGTTAGCGAT
>NZ_JAGRQZ010000060.1:0-12798 GCF_018223915.1 Klebsiella sp. 64 | reverse complement strand
GTCCAGGAAAACATCCGCAGCCCCAAAGGGGACATTACAGCCTAGTGTTAACAATAGCCTTTTTCTCCTTGCCTTACGGCAGCTAAGAGGCTACGCTCTGTTGGTGTCTAGTCAAGCAGATGGCCTCGTGTGGTTGGTTAATGAAAATTAACGTCCTACGGGGCTTTCTTCTTTCTGCCTCACAACAACAAAACACTCAAATATCATGAGGCAAAAAGCCTCAAGCGCCGACACCATTATACCCTGTTCACTCCCATCCCCCCCAGGGGCAATAAGATGGTAAGCAGATAATTTTTAAGATTATTTTCGCCGAGTATATGCCATACACCCCGGCATTTTCTGGAGTTCAGTCATGAATTTTCCCTCTGTCAGCAGGCTCCGGTTACCACTTCTGCGCCGCCCAATGTAACGGTTCTGTGCAGACGCAATGCAGTGCCAGGACAACCCCCTTGTTCGCCAGCTGCGCCCATGTCTGATGTTAACGAAACAACTCAGCTACCTGTTTGAAGATTTACGCCAAAATAGAGGTGTACGCCTATGACAAAATTCTCCAGGCAATATCAGATATCAGTAGCGTCATGTTCGAAAGAGATTTTTAAAGTAGCTATTCCTGATTGTATTTCTTTGAAAATTTAATGAAGGTAAAGTTATTTAGCAAATTGACGCTCCACTAGAATAGGTTATTATTACTTACAAGCGCTCTGAACTATTAGCAATTTTACAGGCTCAACTATGCCTGTAAAAATATCTTTGCATCGGTATTGTTTTAAGGAATCAATTATGACACTCACTGCATATTACCAATTAAGAAATACAAAGTCCTCAGGTCTTGGTTTCGAATTGCTGACCAGTGAGCCGGGAGCCTTTATTGTGCTGGAAGAATGCAGTTATGAGAAACCGTATGAATTGCCCGTTATGGGCATAACGGGAGTGCAGGCGATCGTTCGACTGCGTTCAGCTGCACGATGAATAAAGCCAGTAGCCTGCATAATTACATTGGAGCAAAGCTGGATTACAACGTTTATGAAGAAACTGCCTGAATCATCCTGTAATAGCTGTGTGTAGTCTTTGCCCGCCGCTGGCGGGCTTTTATTATGTGGCACCGGACAGGAGCGCCAGGCATCATGACAGCGCCCTCTCCTCCTTTGCTTCACTTCCTGTCAGGTTTAAGACGACTATCAAACCGGAACGGTATCTGTTGAGCCATCTGCACGATCCCGTAAAAATCAGAGTGCTCAGGATTTAACAGATAATTGAACTCTACCGGAGATAAGGCTGAGGGAACACGCAGTGCAACCGAGCTCCTGGTAAATGACCAGGCATCTCCGTAATCAGCCAGTTCCTGAGGCGCATCCTCATCAGCCCAGTTGGCCGGTAATTCATCCATATTTGCGCTTTGGATCAATTCATCAGGCACATCGATACTCAGTAGCGTGAAAGAGTCCATTATCTGTGCCGCATGCAGGTGTACCAGCGTCTCCAGCATCGTTAGTGATGCCGTTTCGGAGACATATACCATTGACACCCCCACGCTATTCCAGCGCCCACCAGCCTCTTTCGCACCATATCCGGTCCAGGCCGTAGAAAGATTCTTTGTTTTCGTCAGCCTGTAGAGGATCACGAGTACACCCCATGCTCCAGACGCGTAATCAGCTTAATGACCTCATATGCTCCCGTCTCGGATGCTATCAGGTCTGCTGGCACTTTCCAGCTCAATGCCCGGTTAGGTTCGTTCAACCACTTCAGTGCGGCTTCCTTATCGCCTTCAAACAAATCTACCGCCCGATCAATGACGCGGATAATACGTACCAGTCGTTCACTTTGTTCCGGGTTAAAACGTGCCTTCACACTGCGGCTAAATGTGGTCGACGGGATACCGGACATTTTTCTCAGGTCATTTTGGGTTATTCTGGCCCAGTCAGTGATCCGGTTCGCCACCTTCCCGTCCAGGCCTTCATTGATTTGACCCAGCAGCGCTACGCTATCAGCATTATTTAACCCGGCAACCTGCCAGAGGCGCTGTGGTCTGGCTGGAGTTGAGGACAAACTAAATGTTTTCATAGCAAACCTCCATTTGGTCCTTTCATTATGCCCAAATGGCAATAACAGAGCAAATATCAACCACCAGCAGACGAACGGAATTTCTCCTGATTGCGATGCCTCAGAGTGTAGCGATCGGTATCTAGTCCCTCCTCGGTGTGTAGGCTGGAGAGAGCATATCTCTCTTCATTGACCACGCCGGTGCGATGCCCCGACCGGCAAACCATACTTTCCTTTGCCTGAGTTGTTTATCGTATCCAGTACGTTCATGAGCGCGTCACTGTTTGCATACGACCTCCCTTCATCAAATAACGGTAGCTGGGTAACTCCGCAGTGACGGAAATCGTTGAGCATGACACCCGCCTTTGCATAGTTATGTCCGTCTTTCCAGATTTTATCCAGAACCCGGCCCACCGCCACGATAATGTCCCACGTTTCACGTGACGGAATGCAGAGCTGTTCGCTGGAGACTTTGCTGTAATAGGGTTCATGTTTTGAAAAAGGCGAGGTTTTTATGAAAGCTGACACCTGACCGCAGTACTGACGTTCCTGACGCAATTTTTCCGCAGCACGTTCAGCATACTGGCAAATTGCCTGCCGCATGGATTCATACGTTGTTATACGCTGCCCAAAGCTTCTGCTGCATATTATCTGTTGTTTTTGTGGTGGAGCATCCTCCAAGTCGATACAACTTTCCCCCGTAGTTCCCTCACTGTTCGTTCAAGAACTACGGTGAAGTTTCATCTTATGAATACAGGATTTGCCCTAGCCAGCTCTAGCGTAGTGGTTATGCCCATTGCATGAAGCTTGCTTGTGGTTCGTCCCCCCACATCTCCTCTAGCCGTCATCACCTCAACGGGGTCGGTGCTGTTTAAACTGAGCAGGCTGCACCCTGTGGTGAGGGCATCAGCCTGAAAAGCACAATATATTCATATACATTGTAGGCCGGATGAGCGCAGAGTAACCCGGCAAGAAAGACGGCTCAATTATTTACTCCAGCGCCAGCAACGCAAAGCTCGCCAGCCAGTGCCAGCCGCTGTAGTGGCTGCCCACCACATGCTCGACGCTCACCGTCAGGTGTTTCGCCACCGCATCACTTAGCACCTGCTGCGCCGGATGGTTGACCGGAAGCGCTTTCGCAATGTGCTTCATGCACCAGGCACGGCTGAGATTTAATCCGTCGAGATGGGCAATTTTCGGATCGGTACGATCGCTCACCTCCGCCGGGTTCATAAGTTCCGCAACGGAGCCGACATCCGGCAAAAACGCGTCAAACCAGGCGGAAAAGTCCGCCGACACCTTGCTCATCAATAACGCTTCCGTCAAGGCGCCGGAAATATACTCATCGCCGCCGGGTTCGTAGTGGGCCGGATAGCGCGTGTCGGCAAGATAAAACCGCTCTGCAGAGGACAGAATAGCCTGCTCAAGCGCGCTATCTTCTACAGCTCGGGCATAATCTAGCGCCAGAGCTAGAGCAAACGCTGTGTTGTAGTGCGTCCCCACGCGGATCGGATAGGTGAGTTTAGCAAGGTAATCCACCAGCCGGTTGCGAATATACTGGGTAAGCGGCTCCAACGTCTGATACCAGCCTGCGGCCTGCGACAGCGACGACTGTTTCATTTCCTGGGCCAGCGCCAGCAGCCAGCCGTAACCATACGGCCGCTCAAACGAGTCGCGGAACGGTGCGGTGAAATAGGCCAGCTCATTCGCCACGTTCTCTTTGGTCAGGTGTTGGTCGAAAAGCTCAACGATCGCCTTCTGGCACGGTAAGTGGGGATAAAGACGCACGCAGCGCAGCAGCAGCCAGTAGCCGTGTACCGCCGAATGCCAGTCAAAACAACCGTAAAAAATCGGGTGCAGTTCACGAGGCAGCAGCACGTCGCCATCATCATTAAGTAGGTGCATGATGTGGTTCGGGTATTCCAAGCGCAAATAGGTCAAAGGAATGCGGGCAAACGCGTCAGCCTTATCTTGCGTTAATTCCATGACAGCTCCTTAGCGAAACACGAGGAAATACATTAAGAACACGTTCACCACCAGCAGGGTTAACGCGGTCGGGAGTTGGATTTTGATCACCTGATATTTGTCCTTCAGCTCCAGCAGAGCGGCGGGAACGATGTTGAAGTTTGCGGCCATTGGCGTCATCAGCGTGCCGCAATAGCCCGCGTACATGCCAAACGCTAACAGAGGCGCCGGATTCACGTGATGAACGTTGATCAGAAACGGCAACGCGATACCGGCACTTAATACCGGAAAGGCCGCAAACGCATTGCCCATGATCATGGTGAACAGTGCCATCCCCACGCAGTAAATGATCACCAGCATGAAGCGGTTATCCGGGTTCACAAACAGGCTCACTACCTTTTGCACCGAGTCGCCCGTGTTTGCCACCATAAAGACCCCGCCAAGCATGGCCAGCATCTGCGGAAGGATCACCGCCCAGCCGATAGTATCGACAAGACGACGAGACTGACGAACAGCATGCAGCGGCGTTCCTTTGGTAAGCCACCAGCCGGTGAGGATCGCCGCAACGCAGGCAACGGAAAGCGCCGCCAGGGTGAGCTGTTTTTGATCGAGCAGGAACACGCCGCCGATCGACACCCCTTTCAGGAACAGGGTGCCGATAACCGTCACCATCGGGATCATCAGCGCAGGCAGGAACAGTCAGTTCTTGAGTATATTCGAAGAGGCAACTCGCGCCTCCTCGGTGGACATTTTATAGTACCCTATCCCGACTAGGCTAAATCCCGCCAGCAGGGCGATAGCGATGACGCCGCCGCCGATGATGCGGTACGCCAAGGATTTACCGAGTTCCTGTACCATCAGGTCGCCAAACAGGAAGATCCCGCCAAACAAAAACCAGAACAACGCGGTTGTAAAACGCTTTGGATTGGCGCGATCGCGAAGGGTCATGACAACCAGCAGCATCACGACAAAACCAATCAGGTAATACACACGGTTAATGGTGATAAGCGTCATCATTGTGTGGGCTCCTGCATCCTCTGCTCTGCTCGCCATTCCATGATGTCTCGACGGATGCTGGCATCGAGGCTCAGCAGGCGCGTAATATGAATAATTAATGCCGCAATGGCGGTTGGAATGGCCCACAGGCCGATATGCAGCGGTTCGATACCCTGAATGCCGTTCTCTTTCAGAAACGCGTCAATTAGCAGCACTGCGCCAAAAGCAATAAAGATATCTTCTCCGAAGAAAACTGCGATGTTGTCACACGCGGCGGCATGGGCTTTGATTTTGTCGCGAATGTGCTGTGGGACTTCGCCGTATTCGTTCAGCGCCGCTCCTTCGGCCATCGGGCCAGCAGCGGACGCACCGTCTGGACATGGCCGCCCAACGATATCAGCCCCAGCCCGGCCGTGGCTTAACGCGCAACAAAATAAAGCATCAGAATACGCGCCGAAGTGGCACTAGCGATCTTCGCCACCCAGGCCTGGGCGAGTTCCTTAAGCCCGTAATACTCCAGCAGACCAATGACCGGTAGGATCAGAATGAAGGTGGCCAGCGAACGGCTGTTCACGAACTTCTCACCGAAGGTTTCCAGCAGCATGCCGAAATCCATACCGACCAGCAAACCCGTCGCCAGCCCCGCTACCACGACCACCAGCAGCGGGTTGAAGCGCAATGCAAAACCAATAACCACGATCGGTATCCCGATCAGCGGCAACAGTGGAGTACCGTCCATAACGTTTACCCTATCGAAAGTGAGCGTTGCGCGCCGGCGGCTATTTTTTTAATTTGCGGCGAGCGATGTTGTGTTTTTCGTCAGGTTTGGTAAACCTGCGCTAAAAAGCTACATCTTTACCTCAACAACATGCATACAAATTATCAATAAAATATTCTTATTTTATTGATAATTTTACATTCATTGCTAAGGATCGTTATGACTTCAGAAAAGAGTGCTAACACCCATCACGACGATATCAACGACGGCCGGATCGTTTCCTCCCGCCATCTGGTGTCGGATCGCTGCGCGGAGCTGTCGGAGCTGGAATATGCGCTAATTATGACCAGCAACGCATTCAACAAATGGATGGTGCGCTGCATGACCGCAGCGGGTGAACCTGACATGGGCGCCTTTGACGTCTCCCTGCTACATCATATGAACCACCGCATTTCCTCAACTCTCGCCTTACGGTCAGGTTTTTATCATCTGGAGAAAACGGGATGGGCCCAAAAGGTATTCGGCCAGACGGATGCTGACAGCATCAGGACTGGCTGAAAACATAGCGCCCAGCTCTTTTTCAAACCTGATTTTCTCGAATGGACATGTAGTCATTTTTAACGGTGGAAGTGCCTGAACAAGTTTCAGGATACAATCAGGAAATGGTTTTTAAGGTCTCCAGTTTTTGACTCTGTACGAACGTCAAGCAGGAGTAAATAAGAGGCACAACGGACATGAAGGTCCGGAGAAACCGTACGCAAGCGGTTATGGATGCTGTCTGAAAGATGAAATAAACTTCTCATCTGACGGCTTCGTTATTTCCGTCGATAAAAAGTGATATGGCAGATGATACTTGCGGTGTGTAAAGCTGATTTCCCATGTATTCTTAATTATTTTTATTCAAAGGGAACAACGGACTGAGAATAACGCATAATAGCAACTTGTCATTTCTTTGCACTGCATGTTGGGCAGGAATAATACCTGTCCGGTGCATGATTGAAGGGCTTTTTACATGGCAGGAAATAGTCTTTATAGTCAGCTTCCGGTATCCCGCCGAGAATTTCAACAGCCCTATTGACTTTGGGTGAGTAGTATGCCAGCGTATACCCGCATTTATTAAAAAATCAACAATTATATTAAAGTACATTTCTCTTATTGATTCTGTAGGGTTTTACGTGTCATATCCGAAAATGTGAATAGTATTGTTCACAACGACACTTTAGAGTAACATGGCGTATTTTTCACCGAGCCATTTGCCTACCCTTTCTTTGTAGTTACCCCTTTTATCTACTCCAAACCATCGACAACTTTACGACCACGCAGAACTATTATGGGATATTTATTGGCATCAAACTCCACTAACTTTATTGCACTTATCAGACTATTTAACTAGCTTACTTCGCTCTTTTTTAAGCCCATTACCCGCATTCTCCTTAACGTATATCTTGTCCTGTTCTGTCGACCAGCAGGAAAAACCACTTCATGTTTTCAGAAAACTTAATTTTAGCGAAGCATGCTCGGACACTGTTATTCTCCAACCTGAATTAACCTTAATCAAATTACGATATCAAGGATGTGAAGTCTGTTAAACTATATAACATCCAGACATCGCCAAAATAATTTAAGCTTCTCATGTGAATCTTTAAGAGAAAATTCTAACCGTAAGTTTCCCATATTTCCCATGAGGATGAAACCTTCCAGAACATCAGCCATAATCTCGTAACCTCATGCATATACTTTGTGATCACGTCGTCCGGTATCATAGGTTATAAACCGGGGAAAGAGAACCACATTTGTCACCTCCACAAAGGCGGACATTTCTGTATCGAGGAGCATATGAAAGCGTCATTAGACAGGGCCAAATAAGCCCTAACATAAGCTGGTTTAAATCTGGCCAGATTCCATAGATTGACCAGGAAATTCATCTGTATAGAGACGATGTTTTTCCTTAATAACTCAAGATCGACGGGCTTATAAACAGACTGCTTCCCGCTCAATAATTCGCATGGCTCATTTGGTTTCATCTCGGTACTGTTAAAAGGTCTGCCGTACGTTTCAAACTTCAGTAACTGAGAGTCATCCAGGATTAATTTTATTAACTCACCCCATAAAACAGGCTTCCCGTTGACACGGGAACTAGCAGGCTGCCTGGCCTGGCTTCTGACAGGGCAATTCTATTTAGACGCGCATCAGTGGCAGGATGGAAAAACCGCTCCAGCAGGTTCTCCGGTATATAGCGGTAGTCGGACGCGAGATCACGAGGCAACACACTGAGTAGTTTTTTTTGACTCCGTATCAACTGCAACTCCGAGCGGAGAAACGCCTTAATGACCGTGTCAGTCTGTACGTTGGGTTGTACGTCCATACGCTCTCCAGAGTACTTTTAAATCGCGCTACATACGGTTACTAAAGGTCTGTTATTATATCAAAGCCATCTCAGAGATACTACCAAAAAAAACAAGCACTAATATTATTAGATACTAAATTATAAAAAAGCCCTGTCCTTTTACCTTGTACTGGTACTTATAACATTAGGCACTTTTTATAGAAACTGCAAAGTTTTGCTCGGTTTCATTAGTACCTTTTCATCAAAAAAGTACTAATGAGGATAGATTTTCATTAGTACTTTTTCCTGTGAAAGGTACTAATGGCAGGACTGGACGCCTACACTTTCATTAGTACTTTTTTTGCAAATAGTTACTTATGTATAAGGGTACCTATTACTGGTTCGCAAAAAAGTTGCTTTTCCCATCTCCACGGTTGCGTGGAGTGGTTTTCCGGGGATGGAACGCACACCGTGCGGGCCACAGGCAGAGGTTATTGGACGAGCTCACAAGAAAGTTATTTTTTTGCCAACGACATGAGCACAAAAAAAATTTAAAAAAAATGCAAACACCCTTGTTAGTTTAGAGAACTCTTTCTGGATTCCTGTAGTCTGTGTTGCTGGAGGAGTTGATATGAACCCGATAATTACGGCACATCATGAAATCGTTATCGAGAACTCGGTTCGCTATATCGAGTTACTGAAATCAGAGGCATCAAAAATTCTGGATGAATACTGGGAGGCCTGGAAGGCGCGGAATCAACTGATATCCCAGACCTCGTATGCAAACGGGGGAAGATTTATATCCGGTCGTTTTGCTCCTGTGCTGAGAAAGGTTGGATCGTCGCAAAAGCTGACAATTGTATGGAAAGATTTTTCGCCCAGGTTCAAAAACAAAATTAAACATCATGGCGTGGTTGTTAAACCTAAACTCATAGGTTACAGCGTTAGTTGTTTTAAAAATACCCTGGACTGGGAACTGGAGATGATCCAGGAAACAGAAAAAAAATTAAACCAATCCGTGAACTACTCGCGGAATACCATCAACGAAAACTGGCCGACATCAAAAGACTGGAAAAACTGAAGAGGTTAATATAATGGCTGGCAACGCATCCCCAAAAACTGAACCGCGTAATCAACGAAACGCTGTAAATAACCTTCCTTTAGGGATGGTCATTTCAAAATTAAAGCCACTTTCAAGTGATTTCTATACACACTTTCATAAAAAAAACAGAGCCTGCCTGCGCCAGTTTAACGCCATCTCCAATGCAATTTATAATATTTTCCGCCTGGTAGAAGGTGACCAGGCGACAAGCACTAAAGTTCAGAAATGGCTCTCCGGTGTTTACGATGAACTGTCGGGTAATGTAAATACCCTCAATGAGCAGATTGACAAAAATGTCGCCAGACTACTTCTGGATGATTCATCATACGAAGGGTTTGACTATGGTATATTTGAAATTCGCTGGAACCACCCATTGTTCTATAAATTGCTGGATATTATCCAGACCGCCAACGTCCTGACTCGTCAGGCACACCAGTTGTGGTTATGCGGTCAGATATCACAACAGGTTCATGACCGAATTATCTTGCAACTCCTGAGCTCACTGCAGGTTGCTATGGACAAGATTACTAAAATACTGAACGTTGAAAATCGTGTGAATGGAAAATACGACATATTACCATTCATCCAGAGTATTAAGCGGTTTAAATCGGTGGAACTTTATATTGCCAGTCTCGAACCGAAGGCCCTTGCTCAGTCCGGTTACATTGACATTTCAGCTGATACTGGCAGTGAGCAGACATTAAAACCAGAGGAAGTGGCAGGCTCTGGCAAGCCATCTGACAAAACACAATCTTCTGCCACTCCTGTTTCGGCACAATAACTCACAGGTTGATATGAGTATTATATCTGGGCTTTTTTTTTAAAATCAGGGACTCCCTCTTTGGAGTGTATGACCACGACATTATCTTTGATACAGATGATGAGTACGATATCCCGCACACGCCTATCAAGGATGTGCAAATATACCGTGATTATCCAAGTAATCCTGTGTGTATAACGTTATTTTCAGAGTATGCGATTTTATCCGTACATGCAAACCGGTTACAGTAAATCAATAGGTATATCGGTCTGCCAAATTCAGACCTGAGTGAGAAGGCCTGTACCTTCACTAATCTGGTCATTAAGCCATTGATGTAATATACATGCTGGCTACATCTTTTACCTGCGTCTGAAAACCATCACCATGCCGGTACAGGGGAACTACTAACAAACAGTTTAGAGACGGCTTTCCTCGCTTTAAAATTTGCGTACAGCACTGAATTACTCCCCATTGGTCTACAGGATGAAGAACAGATCCGAAAAGGTCATTATCTTTATGCAGCCTTTATTTGTTGGCTTTTACATGACGCCGGCAAGATATTTGATGTCGACGTTATTTCCTCCACCCCGGACGTTAAAATCACATGGAGTCCACTCTCATCCAGTCTGATGGGCTGGGCAAAGTCAAACCGTATTTTTTCCTATGAAGTTATATTGCTTAAAAGGCAGGCTAACGAGCATTCCGTGCGGGCACCTGTATTCCTTGAACGCTGCTTAAACGATACGTGCCTTAATTATTTGAGCGACGTAATCAAGGAACGGTTGTACGATAAAATGCTGTCGGCATTAGGTAATTGTACAATCAGTGATGATTTTATTTCTCGATGCATGTGAACGGCCGACTGGCATTCCACCGGCGCCGATACCAGCTATCGGTATGATAAACAATTCGCTATTCGGGCATCAGATACTAATGCCCGAGCCATAGCGATTCTGAAAGACAATATCAATACTCTTAATATCAATATCAATATCAATACTCTTAATATCAATGGTTTCAACTCATCGTCAGTACGCCATGATAGAAACTCAAAGCCTCAGGTAGATATTATGATTATTGTTGGCTCTGTTTACATCTCAGGGCAGCCAGTACGGCAGTGACGACTGGCACCGCTTCTGCGGGCCAATAACCTGGCACCGAGCATGAACAAGCGTGGCAACTGCCAGGATAATGCGGTGGCCGAATTGTTCTTCAGTTCACTGAAAAAATAACGCATTAGTAAGAGAATATACAAAAACCGGGATCTGGCCCGGGCGGATGTCTTCGATTACATTGAAGTGTTCTACAATCGGGCCCGGCGCCACAGTCACCCCGGCGGCGTCAGTCCGGAGGCCTTCGAACAGGCCTCGTCGTGAGGACAGAATTTGTCTACAGGCATGGGGTCAGTCCACTTGTTGCCCTTGGGTTAGTGGCTAGCCTATCAGCTATTAATCTGGTGTTGGGGCTCCCCTGAGGGCTCGACTTCACTTCGATCTGGCACGTCAATTTGTAGAGATCGAGAAGGCGATGATGAAAACCGAACCCGCGGAGGAAAACATTGCTGAGATCACAGATAAGCGCCTGACCATCGGAATGGATGAACCTCCAGTTCTCCGTGTACTGGATGCGTTGTGTTATAACGAGAAGCGTCGAGCTATGAACTATCCCAATTCAGAAATGGTTAACATCGGCTGGTTCCAGCGTAAGATGGCTCCTTTTATTAACGTTCACAGCGATCACTTCAACAACAGAATTAACCTTCAGGAAGCCCGATATCTGTCGGGCTTTTTTCTACCCGGGAGCAAATTACTCTGCACCCCATTCTGACACACACTATCTCCTGATCTATTCAGCCCACGGGCACATTCATCTTCAGGAGTCACCTCATGTTGTTACTTCACGAGGTCCGTCACCAGCGGCTGCGCAACAGGATCATTCTTGCCGTTGCGCTGCTGGCCGCTATCGCCTCCATTTCGCCCGAACAGCTCGGCATCACGCTATACAAGCTGTCTCTGGTTTCCATAGCTGCCATTCTCGGCTACCACCCTGATCGAGCACTGTTTCCTTACGCCAGCCCGGGGAGCTATCTGATAGAAGATTGGAAAGAGAACCTCGGCAAGCCGGTGCCAGTGAGCCGCAATGAGCCTGAATACCCCGTTGCAACGGGCTATGAGCTGATTTGCCGCCGTTCTGCTGCGATGTGCACCGATTGTCGCGGCGATCTGCTTCGGCGTGACGATGGGGCTCTAACGATGATCCGACTCGCGCAGTCTCTCATCCTGCTTAGCCTGCTGAGTGGTTGTCACCCGTTCTTCGCTGCCAGCATTCAGGTTGAGGCCCGGCAATACCAGCGCGAGCTGACCCGCAATGCACGCGCTGTCTGGGGGCTTAATGCCCCAGTACCATCCCTTCAACCCAGCAGGAGGTCTGTAATTTTTTGCGAAGGCCATTACCACCGCCAGGTACGGCGGATGCTGCAGATCTATCAGCGTAATATGGAGATCTACGCCTGCTGGCTGCAGGAGTTTTTCCCCTGCGGCATCTGTGTTAGCCGCCCGAAAGGCTGCTTTATGTTATGGTTCGAGCTACCGGAGCAGGTGGATATGGTTTGCGTCGCGAAGCAGTTGTGCCGGCTGAAGATCTTGGTCGCGTCAGGATCGCTGTTTTCGGCATCCGGGGAGTATCGAGCAACTGCGCCCTGCCGCCAATCGAGAAGCATAAAGAGTTGATGGTGGAGCTGGGGGAAGGGGTGATGGTCGCGATGGAGTGATTTTTCGCTGAAGCTGTATTCACCGGAGTAATGGGTTTATTACCCTACCCCAGCTCGTTGCTAAATAGCTGCGCGGAATAGTAGATCACTGAAAGGGAACTCAGCCCGGATTGTGCGATCT
>NZ_JAGRQZ010000059.1:0-3336 GCF_018223915.1 Klebsiella sp. 64 | reverse complement strand
TCATGTGCAGCTCCATCAGCAAAAAGGGATGATAAGTTTATCACCACCGACTATTTGCAACAGTGCCATAAAAAGGGTGTCGCTATTCGATTTCTTGAAAATGGCTTAAGCACCGAGGGGACTATGGGTAAGATGGTCATTCAAATACTGGCTGCTGTGGCTGAGGCGGAACAGGAGCGCATTCTGGAGCGGACTAATGAAGGTCGAATAGCGGCCATGGCATCTGGAGTGAAATTCGGACGTAAACCGCACCGTCAGTCTGACATGGTGCGGGAGTTAATCACACAAGATGCACCAGAGAAAACTATACTGGAAAAAACGGGCGTATCGCGGGCGACCTTTTACCGACTGAAGAAAAGGACTCGGATAGAGCAAATCGGGGTTATACGTGAAAAGACGAAAAGATAAGACGATGTTAAAAATGGAAGAAAAAAAAATTAATATCAACCGAATTCACTTCCTTTATGAAGCGTTGGCCAACAGGCATGCTTCTCCTGAAGAGACCTACCATGCTATCCTCAATGAAGGGTTAAAAGCCTTTAACCTGTCCCTGGGTATTATCAGTCAGATAGAGGGAGAACGTTACTCTCTGCTTGCAGTTTCACCAACAAGAGGAGATATTTCAGCTGGCATGGTTTTTGAGTTAAAAGACACCTATTGCCAGCGAGTGGTCAGCGAAAATAGAATAATAAGCGTTGAACATGCAGGAGAGCACCCTGGTTTTAATACTCACCCCGTCTACATTGGCATGCGGCTTGAAAGTTATATCTCGGCACCAATATGGGTGAGAGAAAACTTATGGGGTACACTTAATTTTTCTTCCACTCAGGTAAGAGCAATATCTTTCTCTGAGGATGACTATGAATTCATTAGTTTAATGGCTGAGGGTATTGGCTCGTTAATCGAGATTAACTTGTTAATCAGTGAAAATGAAAACGTCATTTCAGCGCTAAGAAAAAATAACGACATTCTCGAAAGCATTTTTGAAAACTCAACCATCGGGATGGTGCTGGTAGCCCCTTCAGGCCAGTGGGTAAAGGTTAACAGCGCCTTGACCCGTATGTTGGAGTACACTGAAGATTATTTGCTTTCCATCAATTTTCAGCACATCACACATCCTGATGATTTAACCACGGACTTACAGCAATTAGAGGCACTTTCCCAAGGCAACATTCCGTTCTATCAATTGGAAAAACGATATTTGACGGCGTCAGGCTATTATATCTGGATCCTTCTGAGTGTCTCTCTCGTACGTGAAGATAACGGTAATATCAAATATTACATCGCTCAGATTCAAAGTATTGATGAGCGTAAAATGATGGAGATAGAGCTCAAAAAACAAAAAGAGTCTCTGCATAAGGTCAATATTATTCTGGAGCGCATGGCCACGGAAGACAGTCTGACGGAAATTGCCAATCGTCGAAAATTCATGCTCTGGTTTGAGCGTGAAATGATCAGAATGGCACGCCATCCCGTCCCTGTATCACTTGCCATTGCCGATATCGATTTTTTTAAATCGTATAACGATGATTATGGTCACCAGGAAGGCGATTTTGCCCTAAAGAGTATCGCCAGAGAACTCAGTCATACTCTACGAAGCCAGGATAAAGTCGCACGGTTTGGCGGGGAGGAATTTATCATGCTTTTCCCTGAAACGGATGAAAAGGGCTGTCTTTTGGCTTGCGAAAGATTACGAAAAAGCGTTGAAAACCTGACCTCGCTCAGAAGAACGGTCACGATCAGTATTGGTGCAGTGACATGCCATCCGAGGGAAGGGGAGCTTGTTCACTTTGATGATTTACTGAAAGTGGCAGACTCAAAACTCTATGAAGCGAAAAGGTCTGGGCGAAATCAGGTGAAAGTGACCAACTTAGAAGACCATCAGGACTAATATCTTTTCTATCTCAATTCGAATTAGGTAAAAACCTTTAGGTGGCTGTCGGGCATGACAGTTTTCTGCACCATTAAATTTCAATACAAACAATTAATTATCTCCTTAGCGTGGTTTTTTACATCATTGGCCCTCAAACCCCGAAACAGAGCAGCCCCGCCATTCGGCAGTCAATCAGAAGCGCCTTGGTTAAAAAACAGCCTTAGCGTGGTTTATTCCGTTTTCCAAGCAGAAACCTTTTTAATCTGGATACTGGTCATCTAACTGTTTACTTCGAATATCTGATGATATTTTAGAACAAGCTTTTATTAATTCGTTTAATACTATGGATATTTTTGAAAAATCATAGCTCTCATATGCTTTGCTACCCTTATTTAGCTTCATGAATCTTTTAGTGTAATAGTCTTTATTTTCTAACGCTCCCTGATAAGCGTCACTTTCTTTCTTGTAGTTAGACCACCGTATCTTTGCTTCATCATAATTCGAATAGGTTAAATCCAAATAGCATTCAATTGCCACCGCGCGCCCGTTAATGTTTTCTTTAGTTATGCCGTGAGGCCCAATCGCGGGGAATTCGTTGAAATCAGGCAGGTCTGGTAAATGGACACAATTTATATTTTGAGGCAAGGCAAGCTCGCGGATTTTATTGTACGCTTCTATACCTTCACAATCGTTGTCTAATACAAAAACAATTCGATTTTGAATGTCAATTTTCACAAGGCCATCGGCAAATTTAATCAAGTTGCCAGTGCCGGGGAACGGGTGTCCTGACTTCATATCGATGAAATGAAAAAAATCTTCAATGTCATGTCGCAAGAGGCGTAAGGCCTTTTGGAGGATATGAGAGTCCGAGCTTCCTTCGGTTGCTATGAGAAACTTGTCATGCCTGCGAGTGTTGGTTTCAATATCTTTTAGGTTGGCCCAGCCATTGGAAACTAAAGCACCATAATCCCAAGTAACAAATTCACCACTATTATTTTTATTTTCAGCTAATAATCTGATCACTGAATATGGGTGAAGTATATTTACCAATGAGCCGAAGGCGGATTTTTCAGACCATGCATTATCAAAATCGTTTGTATAATGGGGGATGCTGCGTAGCAGGTGTTCATTAGTAAACCTGCCCCTAATTAGTCTCTTTTCTTTTTCAGGGGAGTCTTCGTTTACAAAACCGCTATCTAAGTCTTTAAGGTTGACATTTTTAATGAAATTGATGAATTCTGGAAATCTCATTAATTCGACTTTTGGTTTTGCATACTCTGGATAGAATTTTTCAAACTCATCATTTTCAATGGTGAGCTTTTTCACCATCAGATTATATTCTTTTTCTGCATTCTCAAGAGTGAAACCAAGAAGATCGAGACGATGGACTATTTGCCCTAATGGTTTTCGCAAAATGGTACGAAAAAGAATGCTATCTGGGTGATGCTACCAACTTGCTGATT
>NZ_JAGRQZ010000058.1:0-9165 GCF_018223915.1 Klebsiella sp. 64 | reverse complement strand
CAAAGACGTGTTCGTACACTTCTCCGCTATCCAGGGTAACGGCTTCAAAACTCTGGCTGAAGGCCAGAACGTTGAGTTCGAAATTCAGGACGGCCAGAAAGGTCCGGCTGCAGTTAACGTAACTGCTATCTGATACAAGACCACTCTTCTTGTATAAAAGCCTCGCCTGCGCGGGGCTTTTGCATTTTTATTGCAAAGCATGTCATTTTCCTCCCTCCCGTCGCGTCTTGTTGCAAATACTCAACTTTATTAGCATTGTGTAGCAGTCTGTTTTGCTAATTTTCTGTTAAATCAGTTGGTTGCAAAACAATGCCGGAGCTATGGTGCTAAAGAAAAAAACGAAGTCCGCCGCCAGTTTCACCCCGATTCGCTTCGGGTTACTGTGTGTGGCCATTCTCGGTTGTCTGGGGCTGCTGCTGGTCCGCGTGGGCTGGCTACAAATTATCTCCCCCGATAACCTGGTAAAACAAGAAGATATGCGCTCCCTGCGCGAAGAACCCGTAGCGGTTGAGCGGGGGATGATCAGCGACCGGGAAGGACGGCCGCTGGCGGTGAGCGTTCCGGTCAGTGCTATCTGGATCGACCCGCAGACCACTATGGAGAAGGGCGGTGTGGGCTATGGGCCCCGCTGGCAGGCGATGGCCGAAGCGCTGCACCTCAACCTCGGAGAGCTGGCCCAGCGGGTACAGAGTCATCCCCACGCTCGCTTTCTCTATCTGGCGCGTCAGATCAATCCCGAGCAGGCTGAGTGGATTGATAAACTGCATCTGCCGGGCGTCTACCTGCGCGATGAATCGCGACGGTTCTACCCGGCGGGCCACGTGGCTGCCAATCTGCTGGGCTTTACCAATGTTGATAATCAGGGCATCGAAGGGGTGGAGAAAAGCTTTAACGCCCAGTTGACCGGTAAACCCGGGCGACGTCTGGTGCGTAAAGATAAACATGGCAATGTCATTGAGAACATTACCGAAGTGCCGCCGGTTCCGGCGCATAATCTGCAGCTGAGTATTGATGAACGCCTGCAGACGGTGACGGAAGACGCCCTCGACAACGCCGTCCGCTGGAACAAAGCAGAGTCCGGGGCGGCGGTATTGATCAAAATTGATACCGGCGAGATCCTGGCGATGGCCAGCTATCCGGACTTCAATCCGAACAATCGCGATAGCGCGACGCTGGATGATTTTCGCAACCGGGCCATCAGCGACACCTTCGAGCCCGGGTCGACGGTCAAACCGCTGGTGATCATGACTGCGCTACAGCAGGGGATTGTCCAGCCAGACAGCGTGGTGGATACCCATCCGTTCGTCCTCGATGGCCATCGTATTCGCGATGTGGGCTATTATCCGGAGCTGAGCCTGACCGGGATCCTGCAGAAATCCAGCGATACCGGCGTGTCCCACCTCTCGCTCGCCATGCCGGTGCAGCATCTGATCGATACCTATAAAGCTTTCGGCTTCGGCGAACCGACGGGGCTGGGGTTGACCGGCGAAAGCGCCGGGCTGATGCCGCATCGCCGCTACTGGGGGCAACTGGATCGCGCCACCTTCGCCTTCGGCTATGGTTTGATGGTCACCCCGCTCCAGCTCGCCCACGTCTACGCCACCATCGGCGGCTTCGGCATTGCGCGACCACTGTCGATTACCCGCATCGATCCGCCGGTGATGGGCACGCGGGTGATGCCGGAGAGTATTGTGCATAGCGTGGAACATATGATGGAGAGCGTGGCGCTCCCGGGCGGGGGCGGTACCAAAGCGGCGGTACGCGACTACCGGGTGGCGGTAAAAACCGGCACGGCGAAGAAAATCGGCCCGGACGGCAAATATATCGATAAGTATGTGGCCTATACCGCCGGCGTGGCGCCCGCCAGTCGACCACAGTTCGCGCTGGTGGTGGTGATGAACGATCCGAGCAATGGTTCCTATTACGGCGGCGCTGTGTCCGCGCCGGTCTTCAGCCAGATCATGGGCGATGTCCTGCGGCTGGAGAACGTCATGCCGGACGGCATGCCGCAAGGGGCGGAGAATCTGATCGTAATGCACGATAGCCACCCACAGGGGCCGGCGCTGTAACAGTGGTCTGCAGGGGCGAATAGCGCTACACTTTCGCCCTTTCAGCAACACCGGAGCCGTCATGTCATACAGTTGCCCCCTTTGTCACGCGCCGCTCAGCCGTAGCGACAACCACTATTCCTGCCCGCAGCGGCACCAGTTCGATCTGGCGAAAGAGGGGTACGTCAATCTGCTACCGGTGCAGTTCAAGCGGTCGCGCGATCCCGGCGATAGCGCCGAAATGATGCAGGCCCGGCGGGCGTTCCTCGACGCCGGACATTATCGGCCGCTACGGGATGCTATCGCTGAGCGGCTGCGACATTACGCCCCTACGGATTTACTGGATATCGGCTGTGGCGAGGGGTATTACACCCACGCGTTTGCCGCGATCGCCAGCCGCAGCTGGGGGCTGGACGTGTCGAAGCCGGCGATCCGCGCGGCGGCAAAACGCTACCCGCAGGTGAATTTTTGCGTGGCCTCCAGCCAGCGCCTGCCCTTTTCCGACGCTAGCTTCGACGCGGTAGTGCGCATTTACGCGCCCTGCAACGCCGAAGAGCTGGCGCGGGTGGTGCGTCCCGGTGGTTGGGTGATCACCGCCACGCCGGGTCCCCGTCACCTACTGGAGCTGAAAGGGCTGATTTACGATGAAGTTCGCCTGCATGAGCTGAAGACGGAAGCGATGCCGGGGTTCCGCCTGGAGGCTCAGCAGCAGCTGGCTTACCCGATGATCCTGACGGGAAGTGAAGCGCAGGCCCTGCTGCAGATGACGCCGTTCGCATGGCGGGCTAAAGCCGAAGTGCACGCCGCGCTGCGTCAGCAGCCGACCTTTGGTTGCCAGACCGATTTTATGATCCACTGCTGGCAGCGCGAAGCGTAAAGCTTAACCGGCGAAATGGCTCCAGAGGATTTCGCTGCCGATGCCAATCAGCACGATACCGCCGAGAATTTCGGCTCGTTTGCCAAGCAGCGGGCCGATAAAGCGACCGACCATCATCCCCAGCGTCGACATGATAAAGGTGGCGCAGCCGATCGCCAGCGCGGTGGTCACAATGCTGACCTGCAGGAAGGCCAGACCGACGCCGACGGCCATCGCGTCAAGGCTGGTGGCGAAGGCGGTGGTGACCAGAAGCCAGAAACCATGTCGGTGAGGCGCCTCGCACGCCTCGTCGCTGTCGCCGCGAAAACCTTCGACGATCATTCGCCCGCCGAGAAACACCAGTAAAATAAAGGCAATCCAGTGATTCCACTCGAGGATAAACTGGCTGGCCAGCATGCCAAGCCCCCAGCCGACCAGCGGTGTCAGGGTTTCAATGGCGCCAAAAATCAGCCCGGTGCGTACTGCCTCTGAAAATTTGGGTTTATGCAGGGTGGCGCCTTTGCCGATGGAGGCTGCGAAGGCGTCCATGGACATGCCGAAAGCGAGAAGAATGGTAGCGGATAAATTCATGTGCGTGTCCTGACCGGGGATAATCCATATGACACATCGCTGCCCCCAGTAAACATACGCGGAGCCGCTCAATGGCTGAGCAATACGTACAGCAGTGATGTATCTATGGTCTCGCCTGATTGAATCTCTTCAACCCGTACGTGCCACGTTTTGCAACGAGTATGTTGACACGTACATTTCCTGGCGGGCAGGAAATCGGCTACTCCCCAACGACGGGCGCAACCTTAACATATTTTTAGAATATAAAACAATAACAGAAGAGGGCTATTTTAATAACCAAATGATAACGATTTTCATTTAAATTTATAAGTGAAAAAATAGTTAATAAAAAAGATAAGGTTAGGCGGGAAATATAGCCGTGGCTATAATATTTCTCCGCTGCTAACGGGAATAATATAGCGCTGGCTATATTTTTAAGTCATTGAGTTGTAATGAGAAGTTTGTATATCTTCTCCAGATCGTCGATATTTCGTACGCGTATCAGCAGCCGCCGTTGCTCTAATTGCATCACCAGCACACCGTCCTCGGATAAATTCATCTCTTTAATCCGCTGATATTCTATCCACACGTTGGCGAAGAAAAAGCCGCGCGGTTTAAAAATGATTTTCGGCGTACGGATCCAGAATAAATAGAGCCCCATCAGCGCCAGCGCAGATAATAGCCAGGTGGTGATCGCCGTGCCGTGCTGGGTGATGTTGTTATAGATCAGAATGGCGGTGAGGCCGACAAAGATCATGCCGTCAACGCGACTGCGGCGAAGCAGGGGGATGGCCAGCAGTACCGGGCCGTTTCGCCTCGGCATAATAAACTGGTCATATATCGCGTAGGCCAGTAGCGCAAGGATAAACAGGATGATCACCAGGTCCGTGAAGGTCATTGCTTTGCGTTTCTCCTGATAAAAAAAAGCCGGGGGCAAGCCCCCGGCGTACAGCCTGGAAATTACAGACCCAGCAGGCCGACCGCGTAGCCGGCGATACCGATGACGAAGAAGCCAACGATGATCCACAGCGGGTTAACTTTCTTACGCAGCAGCCACATACAGGCGAAGGTCAACAGCAGCGGCACCAGACCAGGCATCAGCTGATCAAGGATAGTCTGCACCGTGGTGACGTGAACCTGTCCGTCAGAGCCGGTGATTTTTGACACCACCATCGGAATGTTCACATGCGTCCACTTGTTAACCAGCGCCCCCATGACAAACAGGCCGAGGATTGACGCCCCCTCAGTCAGTTTCTGCAGGAAGCCGCCGCCCATATCTTTAACGATATCCACGCCTTTGCGATAACCATAGGCGACACCGTAGTAACGGGTCAGCAGACGCACCGCGTTGAACAGGATAAAGAACAGCAGAGGACCGAGCAGGCTACCGCTCATCGCGATCCCGGCGCCTAAGGCTGCAAACACCGGACGCACGGTACCCCAGAAGATCGGGTCGCCAACGCCGGCCAGCGGTCCCATCAGACCGACTTTGATGCCGTTGATAGCGCCATCGTCAATCTCTGCGCCATTGGCGCGCTGCTCTTCCATCGCCAGCGTTACGCCCAGTACCGGAGCGGCAACGTAAGGGTGGGTGTTGAAAAACTCAAGGTGACGTTTAATCGCCTGCTTACGCGCATCGTTGTTCTCCGGGTACAGACGACGAATCGCCGGAACCATAGAGAAGCAGAACCCCAGCGCCTGCATACGTTCGAAGTTCCATGAACCCTGGAACAGGTTAGAACGAATGAACACGCCACGAATATCACTCTGTGTGAGTTTTTTCTCGGTGGTATTTTTAGTCATATCAACCATTTCGCTCACCTGTTAGTCCAGTTCGTTATCGAGATCGTTGTTACCAGCCGCCTGAGCCGGCGCACCGGCGACGCGGTTATATTTCGGGCTCAGCTGGATGTAGAGGATTGCCATGACCGCACCAATCACGCCCAGGGCCACCAGGTTGAAGTTGGTGAAGGCGGCGGTGACGAAGCCGAGGTAGAAGAACGGCATCAGATAGCCTGCGCGCATCATGTTGATGACCATTGCATAACCGACAACCACGATCATACCGCCGGCGATGTTCAGACCGCTGGTGACCACTTCCGGGATAGCATTCAGCAGGCCCTGAACTTCGCTGGTGCCGACGGAAATCGCCACGATAACGGCCGGGATAGCGATACGCATCGCCTGCAGGAACAGGGACGAGACGTGCAGCCACGACAGGGCGGTCAGGTTGCCATTCTCCGCCGCTTTATCCGCCGCGTGCTGGAAGGCCACGGTGATGGTGCGCACGATGATGGTCAGCACCTGGCCTGCCGCCGCCAGCGGGATAGCCAGCGCGATACCGGCGCCGATGCTCTGATGGCCGGCAATAACCAGGACGGTGGAAATAATGGACGCCAGCGCGGCATCAGGGGCTACCGCCGCACCGATGTTCATCCAGCCCAGGGCTATCATCTCCAGCGTACCGCCGATGATAATACCGGTTTTCATATCGCCGAGAACGGCGCCGATCAGCGTACAGGCGATCAGAGGACGGTGGAACTGAAATTCATCAAGTACCGACTCCATACCCGCAATACACGCGACGATGAACACCAGCACAATCTGAAGAAGGGTAATCTCCATTGTACTTCTCCTGTTGATTAAGTCTTAAAGTGAAAACTGGGGCGCGATCCGCCGGGTTATTTATCAACCTTAGCGATCAGATCCATCATTTTCAGTTTCGGGTCGGTGGACACTTTACGTGCCTCCAGCTCGATACCGCGGGCGTTCAGCTTTTTAAACGCCTCAATATCTTTGGCATCGACTGAAATCGCGTTGTTAACCTGGGTTTTACCCTGGCGGAACGCCATACCGCCGATGTTGACGCTGGTGATTTTCACGCCGCCCTCGACGATACGTTCAACGTCGGTCGGGTTAGTAAACAGCAGCATAACGCGCTGTCCGGCATACTTGGGGTTGTTGTAGACGCGGATCATTTTGGCCACATCCACCACGTGAGCGGTGACGCCCGGCGGCGCAACCTGGGTCAGCAGAGTTTTACGCACGGTATCCGCGGCCACTTCATCACTGACAACGATGATGCGGGTAACGTTGGTCTCTTTGGTCCAGCGGGTGGCGACCTGACCATGGATCAGACGGTCGTCTATACGCGCAAGGCCAATTACCATGTAGTCGTCCGGACCCATGGGTTTGGCCGGTGCGGCGGCTTTTGGCGCTGCGGCAGGCGCGGGCGCAGGGGCCGCTTTTTCCACCGGTTTGGCTTTAAGCGCTTTCACGCCTTCGCTGCCGGTTTCAACCGCTAAGGCGACCAGTTCATCAAAGGAAGGATCGTCGTCGCGGGCCATGAAGGTTTCCACCAGCATCGGGATATTGACGCCGGCGATAACTTCGTAATGCTCTTTATCGACGACAATGCGGCTCGCAGCGTTGAAAGGGCTGCCTCCCCATGTATCGACGAGAAACAGCACGCCTTTACTGGTATCCAGTTTTGCCAACTGGGCGTTGTATTTCTCGATCAACGTTTCGGCATTTTCACCCGGAACGAAATCGATCCAGCCAACGTTTTCCTGCTCGCCCAACAGCATTTCTGCTGTTTTCAGCAGCTGTTCTGCAGCCCAACCATGTGTGCCTATTACAATAGCAATCGTCACTTGCTACCTCCTTTATTATCGTGAATGCATCATCTGCTTTGATACATCCTGAATCACTCTTGAGGACAAAATCGATTCAGTTAGGGTGTAAGATAGAAAATAGTTACTACCGCGAATTATTTTAGACAGTGAAAAAATAATTAATGTGATGAAGATCCGTTAATCACGTATCGTCTGCGAATAATTTTGTAGCGCAAAAAATAGCCTTAGTTATTGCAAATTCAGGTAAATTATTTCCAATTTCGATCTATATTTTGCTATGTTTAACTTCCGTTTAATTACTCAGGAGTATAGGGCATAGCCCGCAGTATGGACCGTCATCGACGTCTTTTCACTTTCTGGCATCTGATTGCCACCTCTACGTATCCCGCATTTCTTTCAGCACCTGGTGTCGCGCCCCTGCATGGCATGGCGATGACTGACCTTGCCGCAAACCGGAGTCGTACATGGAATTGTTAATGGATCCCTCAATCTGGGCCGGCCTGTTGACGCTTATCGTTCTGGAAATTGTGCTCGGTATCGACAACCTGGTGTTTATTGCCATCCTGGCGGACAAACTGCCGCCGAAGCAGCGCGATAAAGCGCGTCTGATCGGCCTGTCACTGGCGCTGGTGATGCGCCTGGGGCTGCTGTCGGTCATCTCCTGGATGGTGACGCTGACGAAACCACTGATTACCATCGCCGATTTCTCCTTTTCCGGGCGCGATCTCATCATGCTGCTCGGCGGGATCTTCTTGTTGTTTAAGGCGACAACCGAGCTGCATGAACGGCTGGAAAACCGCCAGCACGATGCCGGTCACGGTAAAGGCTATGCCAGTTTCTGGGTAGTAGTATTGCAGATAGTGGTGCTGGATGCCGTCTTCTCCCTGGACGCCGTGATCACGGCGGTCGGGATGGTTAACCATCTGCCGGTGATGATGGCGGCGGTGGTGATCGCGATGATCTTGATGCTGCTGGCCTCCAAGCCGTTGACGCGCTTTGTCAACCAGCACCCGACGGTGGTCGTGCTCTGTCTGAGCTTCCTGTTGATGATTGGCCTTAGCCTGGTGGCGGAAGGGTTTGGCTTCCACATTCCAAAAGGGTATCTGTACGCGGCGATCGGTTTCTCGATCATTATCGAGTTCTTTAACCAGGTGGCGCGCCGTAACTTTGTTCGCCACCAGTCGACGCTGCCGCTGCGCGCTCGTACCGCGGATGCCATCCTGCGCCTGATGGGCGGCCGCAAACAGGCCTCCGTCAGCCATGACGCAGACAGTCCAGCCGCGGTGCCCGTTCCCGAGGGCGCCTTTGCGGAAGAAGAGCGCTACATGATTAACGGCGTGCTGACCCTGGCCCAGCGCTCCCTGCGCAGCATCATGACCCCGCGCGGAGAAATCAGCTGGGTCGACGCTGAGCAGAGTGAAGATGAAATTCGTCGTCAGCTGCTGTCGTCGCCGCACAGCCTCTTCCCGGTCTGCCGCGGAGAGCTGGATGAAATCATTGGTATCGTGCGGGCGAAAGAGATGCTGGTGGCCCTGGAGTCGGGGGAAAACGTCGCGGCGCTGGCTTCTGCCTCCCCGGCAATTGTCGTTCCGGAAACGCTGGACCCGATCAATCTGCTCGGGGTCCTGCGTCGGGCGCGCGGCAGCTTCGTCATCGTAACTAATGAATTTGGCGTGGTGCAGGGGCTGGTCACGCCGCTGGACGTCCTTGAAGCCATTGCCGGTGAATTCCCGGACGCTGATGAGACGCCAGAGATTGTCATTGATGGCGATGGCTGGCTTATTAAGGGGTCGACCGACCTGCATGCGCTGCAGCAGGCGCTGGGGCTGGATCCACTGATCAATGACGATGAGGATATTGCCACCGTTGCCGGGCTGGTGATCTCCGCCAATGGTCATATCCCGCGCATTGGCGACGTCGTGTCGCTTCCGCCGCTGCATTTTACCGTAGTTGAAGCGAATGATTACCGGGTCGATCTGGTGCGCGCGGTGGTCACTCGTCCGCCGAGCGACGAAGAAGAGTAATCGCCAGGCTCGCCGGCCGCTGCGGCCGGCGA
>NZ_JAGRQZ010000057.1:0-4947 GCF_018223915.1 Klebsiella sp. 64 | reverse complement strand
GAAGACAACCACCCCCACGCCCCCCGCCCATTGCACCTTTGACCCGGAAGACTGGCTGCGGCTGGCCCGCTGCTGGCACCCGGTGGCCCGCGCCTGCGATATTGCCGGCGCCCCGGTGAAAGCCACCCTGCTGGACGAACAGCTGGTTATCTATCGTATTAAAGGCCAGGTGGTGGTCGCCCGCGACGTCTGCCCGCACCGCGGGGTGCCGCTGACCCTGGGATTTCATGAAGAGGAAGGCATCGTCTGCCCCTATCATGGCCTGCGCTTTGGCGAGGATGGCCGCTGCAACCGCATCCCCTCCAGTCCGGGGCAACCCATTCCGGCCAAACTGCATCTCACCAGCTTCGCCGTGGAGGAGCGCTACGGGCTGATCTGGACCTGCCTGGCCTGCGATCCGGACAATCCGCCGCCGTTACCGACCATGCCGCACTGGGACGACGCGGGATTTCAGCAAATCAACTGCCCGGCCTTCGAGGTAAAGGGATTTGCCGGCCGCCAGGTCGAAGGCTTTCTCGATGTCGCCCACTTCGCGTGGATCCACACCGATACCTTCGCCGATCCGGACAACCAGCAGGTGCCGGACTACACCCCGCAGGAGACGCCGTTCGGCTTTGTTGCCGACTACTGGAGCTCGGTGGGCAATTACCCGGCCAGCTCTGATTTCCGCGCGCCGGAAGGATTCCAGTGGCTGCGTCACTTTGAAATGCATCTGCCGTTCACCGCTACGCTGACCATCCATTTTCCCGCCGACGCCAGGCTGGTGATCATGAACGCCGCCTCGCCGGTGTCGTCCCGGGTGACGCGGATGTTTGCCCCTATTGCCCGCAACTTCGATCTGCACGTGCCGGTGGAAGACGTACATGCGTTCAACCTGCGGGTATTTGAAGAGGACCGCCTGATGGTCGAGACCCAGCGTCCGGAACGGTTGCCGCTGGATCTGACCCTCGAGGCGCATATTCCGGCAGACCGCAGCTCTATCGCCTACCGGCGCGGGCTGAAGAAGATGGGTTTTGGCGATTTCTTTCTGGTATGAGTGGAGGTCATATGCGCGACATACTCCCGGTGGTGGTCGATGGCCTGTGGCGCCAGGGCGCGAAAAATCTGGCCGTTCGTCTGGTGAGCGCCGAGGGGCAACCGCTGCCGGCGTGGACGCCCGGCGCCCATATCGATCTCCATCTTCCCTGCGGGCTGATCCGTCAGTACTCCCTGACCGGCAGCCCGGCCGAACGGGATCGCTATCTGCTCTGCATCGCCCGCGAGTCGCAGTCTCGCGGTGGCTCCCGTTATATTCATGACACCCTGCGCCCGGGACAGCCATTGATGATCTCTGCCCCGCGCAACCACTTTCCGCTGCACGAGGGCGGTCATGTGGTGCTTCTCGCCGCCGGGATCGGCATTACGCCGCTGCTGGCGATGGCCCACGCCCGGGCGGCGTCCGGCGCCAGCTTTACGCTGCACTATTACGTTAGCCGTGCGCAGGAGGCCGCCTTCGCCACCGAGATCGCCCGCCAGCTGAGCGGGGGAAACTGCCAGATCCACTGCTCAGACGAGGGGCAGAGTCCGCGCCAGCGGCTGGCGCAGGATCTGGGGGCTCCGGACGCCGACACCCGGGTCTACTTCTGCGGTCCGCCCGGATTTATGGCCCGGGTTCGCGATACCGCGCGGGCGGTCGGATGGGGAGAGGAACAATTGCACAGCGAAGCGTTCCAGCCGCCCGCCCCGACGGCGGCGTCTGCGGCGGACGGAACCTTCACCATCACCCTCACCTCCACCGGGGAGCGCTGGCCTGTGCCGGGGGACAAAACCATCGCCCAGGTGCTGCAGGAGCATGGCGTCGCGGTGCCGCTCTCCTGCGAGATGGGGATCTGCGGCGCCTGCCTGACGCCGGTACGCGAGGGAACCGTCGACCACCGGGATACCGTGCAGTCGGAGGCGGAAAAACAGGCCGCAGAGCAGCATATTGCGCTGTGCTGCTCCCGCAGCCTGTCGGCCAATTTAGTTATCGATCTCGCGGGATAAGCGACCCGTCACCGGCTGGTCGGCGCGGGCGACCGGTTTCACCCGTACGGCGGCGAAGACAATCACCATCGCGCTCAACAGCAGCAGACCGCTGCCGGTGAAGACGCCGCTGGCGCCGCGCAAATCAAACACCGCCCCGCCGCCGGCGGCCCCGGCGCTGATGGCCAGCTGAATAGAGGCGACCAGCAGACCGCCCGCGCTTTCTGCTTCATCCGGCACGGTGGTGGCAAGCCAGGTGGACCAGGCCACCGGCACCAGGCCGAAGGCAAATCCCCACAGGGCGACCAGCAGCCCGGCCAGCACGGTCAGATGGCCAAACGTCACCATCAGCAGCGCCAGAACGCTCATCATCAACGGCACCAGCGCCAGGGTGAGACGCAGGCTACGGTTCAGCAGATAGCTCGCCACCGAAGTGCCGATAAAGTTAGCGATACCGAAGCCGAGCAATATCAGCGAAACCCCTTCGACACTGGCCTGCGCGACGGTCTCAAGGAACGGCCGCAGGTAGGTAAAGAAGGCGAAATGGCCGCTGAAAATCAGGATCGTCGCCAGCATGCCGCCCAGCATACCGGGACGGCGCAGCACCCTGAACAGCGTGGAGAAGGTCCCGACGCTCTCCGGGCGCATGGAGGGCAGCACCCACAGCTGCCAGAGCAGCGCCAGCAGGCTGGGTATCGCACAGAGAATAAACACGTTGCGCCAGCCGATCAGCTCCCCGAGGTAGCTGCCGAGCGGCGCGGCCACCACCGTGGCGACAGACACCGCGGAAAAGATGATCGCCAGCGCCTTTGGCACATGGGCCGCCGGCACCAGACGCATCGCCGTGGCGGTGGACATCGCCCAGAAGCCGCCGATGGAGATCCCCAACAGCAGACGGCCCAGCAGGAGAAACGCCAGCGAATCGGCAAAAGCGACCATCAGGCTGGAGACTATCTGCAGCACGGAAAAGAACATCAGCACCCAGCGGCGATCGATATTGCGGGTGGCGGTGGCGATCAGCAGGCCGGTAACTAACGCCACCAGCGCCGTCGCGGTGACCGCCTGTCCGGCCATCCCTTCACTGACGCCGAGGCTGCTGGCCATCGGCGTTAACAGGCTGGCGGGCAGAAACTCGGCCACGATCAGGCCGAACACCCCGAGGGCCAGGGCATAGACGGCGCGCCAGGCAGGTTTGGCGGGTGACAGGCTCGCGTCAGCAGCTATGCAGGAACTCATATACAACTCTCCAGGTTTATTAACATCCTGGTCATCTTAGGGCCTTACTTTCGGACGATATATGATGCATACTCTTCAGTTATTGATTATTCGTCCGGAATTACCATGAGCCAGCCTGCCATCGATCTGACCAGCGAACTGTTGCGCGGTATGCGCCTCTCCGGCGTTAACTACCGGCGCATCGAAACCGCACGCCCGTTCGGCGTCGGCTTTAGCGCCGTGGCGGGTAAAGCCCAGTTCCATTTCATCAGCCGCGGGCCGGTGCTGCTGCGCATGGCCAGCGGGGAACAGTTCACCCTCGAGAGCGGCGATGCGCTATTTATTCCCAACGGCGACGGGCACGCCCTGCTCTCGGATTCGCAGGCCACGGTGGTCAATGTGGCGCAGCTGCCCAGCGAAACGGTGTGCAGCACGGTAAGTTGTATCAACGCTGGCGACCAGCCTGACTGCCCGGAGCGCGCCGTCATTTTCAGCGGTTGTATGGACTTTGAGCTCGGCGGCATGCAGCCGCTGGTCAAGGCCATGCCCGAGGTGATGCAGGTCAGCAGCCTGCTAAACACCTGGCCGGAGATCCAGCCGCTGTTGGTAGCGATGGAGCGGGAATCGCTCACCCGCCAGGCAGGCTATGCCGGGATCCTCGCCCGGCTGGCGGACGTGGTGGCCGCGCTGATTGTCCGCGGCTGGGTAGCGTGCGGGTGCGGCAACGCCACCGGCTGGGTACAGGTCCTGCGCGATCCCCGGCTGGCGAAAGCGATCTACGCCATGCATCAGCGCCCGGGGGTCAACTGGAAAGTGGAAGATCTGGCGCGGGAGGCGGGTCTTTCACGCTCGCTGTTCGCGGAACGTTTTCTCGCCGCCACCGGCACCACCCCCGCCCGCTATCTCACCGAGCTGCGTATGCGGCTGGCGGTGCAGTACATCACCCATGAAGGCCAGGCGCTGGAAAAAGTCGCCTTCAGCCTCGGGTATCAATCGCTGGCGGCCTTCAGCCGGGCTTTCAAACGCATCACCGGCCAGCCGCCGGGGGCCCTGCGCGCCACGGCACGCTAGAGTCAGCCTTTATGTAAAGCGATACACGCCGTTGCCGACACGAAAGCGCTGCCCCTTAAGCGCCGGGTTGGCGACGCGGAACACCAGTTCGGTCAGCTGGTTGGCAGCCCCTTCACGGAAGATAAATTGCTGGCCGCCCACGTCCAGTCCCTGCTCCCCCAGTGGCGGAAAGCCCAGCAGCGCCTGCCAGCGATCGCGCACCGCCTGCGGATTGACCACCTCGAACACCGCCTGCTCAAGCGTAATGTCGCCCAGCGGATGCGGCGCGTCCAGCCTCTGGGCGCGCAGCCGCGTCAGCCGGGTGGCGTCGTCTTCTCCCCACTGCAGCACAAAGGGATAGACCAGCCCGGCAGTGTCGCCATCGATGGTGAAGATCCGCCAGCGGATGATATTGCCCTGCGGATCGTTGCGCTGGCCATCGACAATCGGTGACACTGTCACCCCTGTGCGACGCAACTGGTCATGGGTGGCGTCGATGTCGTCGCTGCGCAGCGCCACCCGAAACAGCGCCTCATTCTCCGGCAGCAGCCGTGCGGCGTCGCGCGAAAGGAGGAATTTGTCCGTCGCGGCGCGCAGTTCGTCCGGGTCGGCAATGGCGAGGAATTCGATATACGTCAGGCCAAAATAGCTCAGCGCATTACGGGTTCCCCACCCCGGATG
>NZ_JAGRQZ010000056.1:0-499 GCF_018223915.1 Klebsiella sp. 64 | reverse complement strand
CCTCAAAGATATCGGCCATGATCACGCGTATTTCCGCATACTTATCGTACAGACGTTTGCTGGCTTTGTGGTAAAAATAACAGCTGCGGGCAAGTTGCAGAACGCTTAGCAACTCAGCAACGGGGTACTTTTTCTTAAGGGCATCAACTATCAGGGTTTTCTCCCTGTTTTTCAGTTTCAGAAAGCTGATGCCCAGATCTTTTTTTATCAGTTCATTCGCCTTTGTCAGTATGTCACGTTCGAGCTGCAGCTGATGAACCTGCTTCCTGAGACGCTGGATTTCACCGAGTAAAGCATCCTGATTTTTATCCTGAGGGGCTGCCTTTCGTTTGCGCATGGATTGATAAGCCTCGTCACTGATAAGGTCTTTCTTCCATTTGTACAGGACCGGGACGCTGACGCCTATGCTTTGTGCAACTTTACGCGCGGTTCCACGTCGGTTACAGAGCTCCCGGACGGCCTGAGACCTCTCTTGCGGGCTGAAGCATTTGCTTGTGCC
>NZ_JAGRQZ010000055.1:0-9801 GCF_018223915.1 Klebsiella sp. 64 | reverse complement strand
CGGCTATGTGTCGCTGTTCAGCATGCTGATCGGTTTCATCTTTTGGTACAAAGGGCTGGCCGCGGGCGGGATCGCCGCCGTCGGCCAGCTCCAGCTATTGCAGCCGTTCTTCGGACTAGGCCTGTCGGCGGCGCTGTTGCACGAAACCGTCAGCCCCTTGATGCTGGCGGTCACGCTGGGCGTGGTGCTGTGCGTGGTGGGCTCGCGCAAATTTGGCCGCCAGCGGGTTGGCGCAGGGAGCCCGAGCCGTGATTGACCGCCCCGTCATCCGCCGTCCCGGGTCGCGGCGGCGTAACCGCCTTACCCGGGCTATAGCATGATAAACGGCTGGAGGTCGCGTCGCCGGGGAGGACGACCGTCTACACCGGCCGCGCGTACTGAAGCATCACCTGCAGCAGCACGTTGGCGCCGGCGGCGACGTGCTCCGGCGAGGCATACTCAATTTCGTTATGGCTGATCCCGTCCTTGCAGGGGATAAAAATCATCCCGGTGGGCGCCAGGTAGCTCATATACACTGCGTCATGCCCGGCGCCGGAGACGATCGGCCGCGCCGGATAGCCCAGCCGCTGCGCGGCATCGGCAATGGCCTGCTGGCATTCGGCATCGAACGGCGCCGCCGGATAGTGGCTTACCTGCTTCAGGGCCACCTGCAGACCGCTCTCCCGCTCAACCTCCGCGATAAACGCCCGCAGCTGGCGATCCATCTCGTCCACCAGCGCATCGCTGAGATTGCGCATATCAATGGAGAAGGTGACCTCCCCGGGCACCACGTTGCGGCTGTTGGGCCACACCTGCACGCTACCGACCGTGCCGCGTCCCTCTTCGCTGCGCCCGGCAATGGCCACCACTTCCTGCATAATGCGGGTCGCCACCTGCAGGGCATCCTGACGCAGGCGCATCGGCGTGGGTCCGGCGTGCGAGGCCTGGCCGGTGACCACGCAGTCGTACCAGCGGATCCCCAGCACGCCCTGCACGATACCGATGGTTTTCGCTTCATCTTCGAGAATCGGCCCCTGCTCAATGTGCGCCTCAAAATAGGCGCCGATGGGATGGTCCCCCGGGGTCTGCTCGCCGATATAGCCGATCTGCTCCAGCGCCTCGCCGACGCTGACACCCTCTTTATCCGTGACGGCCCAGGTCTCTTCCAGCGGGAAGACGCCGGCAAAGACCCCGGAGCCCATCATCACCGGTACAAAGCGCGACCCCTCTTCGTTGGTCCAGAACACCACCTCAATCGGCGCGTCGGTGGCAATCTGCAGATCGTTGAGCGTGCGCACCACCTCCAGCGCCGCCAGCACGCCGTAGTTGCCGTCAAATTTGCCGCCGGTGGGCTGGGTGTCAATATGGCTGCCGGAGACGATGGGCGGCAGGCCGGGGTTGCGGCCTTCCCGGCGCATAAACACATTGCCGATTTTATCGATGGTGACGTTCATCCCGGCCTCCCGCGCCCAGCCTATTACCTTGTCCCGCCCCTGGCGGTCGAGGTCGGTGAGGGTCAGACGGCGGCAGCCGCCCTTCGGCGTGGCGCCGATCTGCGCGAGATCCATTAACGACGCCCACAGGCGGTCGCCATTGATGCGCCAGCCGGTGGTGTCGGTCGCGGGGGTAAAAAGTACATCACTGCTCATGGTAGTCTCCTGACATCAAGGTCGCCGCCAGCGTAACCGGCGGTGGGAATGCGCTATCAACGCCTGGTCTTCATCCTGTATGGTTTTTTGCCGCCGATCAGACGGCCAGGGCCTGGGCGTTAGCGTCAATCGCCAGCTCGCGCCAGCGGTGGCAACTCACCGCGTGGCGCTCCGCGACGGATTCCGTCGGCGGCAGACTCTGCTCACAGACCGGGCGACGGTGCGGGCAGCGCTCGGCAAAGGCGCAGCCGGGCGGCAAGCGCGCCAGATCCGGCGGCGCGCCGGGAATGCAGTGCAGGGCATCACCTTTCTTAAGCCCCTCTTTCGGCCGACTGCCCAGCAGCACCTGGGTATAAGGATGGCGCGGGTGGCGCAGGATCTCGCTCATCGACGCTTCCTCGACGATCCGCCCGGCGTACATCACCGCCACCCGGTCGGCGATCTCCATCGCGGCGCCGATATCGTGGGTCACAAACACGATCGACAGCCCGCGCTGCTTTTGCTGCTCGCGCAGCAGGATCAGGATCTGGATTTGCACCGTGGCGTCGAGGGCGGTGGTCGGCTCATCCGCCAGCAGCAGCTTCGGGTTACAGGAGAGCGCAAGGGCGATCATCGCCCGCTGGCGCATTCCGCCGGACATCTCGTGCGGGTAAGCATCCAGCCGCCGCTCGGGGCTGGGAATGCGCACCTGGCGCAGGGCCTCCAGCGCCCTGTCCCGGGCCGCCTGGCGCGACAGCCCTTCGTGGCGGCGCAACCCTTCAATAATCTGCTGCCCGACGGTGTAGACCGGATCGAAGGCCAGCAGCGGCTCCTGAAAAATCATCGCGCAGCGTCCGCCGCGATAGCGCCGCAGCTGGCTGGCGCTCATCGTCAGCACCTCGTCATCCCCCACCTGCAGGGTGCCGGAGAGCTCACTGCTCCCTGGCGGGTGCAGGCGCATCAGCGCCCGCAGGGTCACGCTCTTGCCGGAACCCGACTCGCCAATCAGCGCCATCACCTCCCCCTTTTGTACCTCAAAGGAGACTCCATTGACCGCGTTGATGGTCTGCCCGTCGCGGCGAAAGACGACCCGCAGGTCGCGCACATGGACAAAGGCGTTATCCGACATGGCTGACCTCCTTAAGGGGGATGCTTTGATGCCAGGGCGAGGCCGGCTGCGCCATCAGGCAGGCGCTCTGGTGCCCCTCCCCGACCGCCTCCAGCCGCGGTTTCACCTCGGCGCAGACCGCCTTCACATGCGGGCAGCGGGTGTGAAAGCGGCAGCCGCTCGGCGGCGCGATGGGGCTGGGGGGATCGCCGCTTAGCGGCGAGGTCAGGGTGCGGTTTTCCGGGTCCATGGAGGGCATCGAGCTTAACAGCGCCCGGGTATAGGGGTGGGCGGAGGCGGTAAACAGCTGCTCCGCCGGGCCAATCTCCACCACTTCGCCAAGGTACATGACGAGGATCCGATCCGACAGCCAGCGAACCACGTGTAGATCGTGGCTGATGAACACGTAGGTCAGCTCGAGAGTCCGTTTAAGCTCCTGCAGCAGCTGCAGCACCTGGGCTTCCACCGATTTATCCAGCGCCGACACAGCCTCATCGAGGATCACCAGCCGCGGCTTCATCGCCAGCGCGCGGGCGATATTCACCCGCTGCCGCTGGCCGCCGGAGAGCGCATGCGGGTAGCGGTCGGCAAAGCGCGCCGGCTCAAGGCCAACGTGCGCCAGCAGATAGCGGGCATATTCGCTGGCCTCTCTGGCGCTGACGCCGTGGACGCGCTGGCCGAAGGCGATGCTCTCCTCCATGGTCAGGCGCGGATTGAGCGAAGCATAGCTATCCTGGAAAACCATCTGCACCTGGCGACGGTAGGCTTTCAGCGGCAGACGTGACGAGCCGACCCCCTGTCCGTCGAAGATCAGTTCGCCGCTGTCCTGGGTGAGCAACTGCATCAGCAGCCGGGCGGTGGTCGATTTGCCGCAGCCCGACTCGCCGACCACCCCCAGGGTTTCGCCTTTCATCACCGTGAAGCTGATATCGTCCACCGCCTGCACCACCTCCCGGCCTTTGCCGCTGCGAAAGTACTTCAGCAGGTGATTGACCTTCAGCAGCGGCTGCGCCGGCCCGCCAAGGTCGATATTGATAAAGGGTTGCATCGCTTACTCCTTAATCGCCATTGCCGCACGCAGGCGGTCCGCGAGGATATTGAACGAAATGGAGGTGATAAAAATCATCAGGCCCGGCAGGGCGGCCACCCACGGCTGGGTATAGATTGCCGTGCGCAGCGTATTGAGCATCAGCCCCCACTCGGGCTCCGGCGGCCGCACGCCGAGGCCGAGAAACGACAGGCCGGAGGCGAGGATCATGCACACCGAAATCAGCCCGGTGGAGAAGACGAAGATCGGCCCGAGCACGTTGCCCAACACCTGGACGCGGATAATGGTCAACGCGCTGGCGCCAGTGGCCCGGGCGGCGTCGATATAGTCCATATGCCGCACCTGGGCGGTCACGCTCTCGGCAATCCGCGCCACCTGCGGGACAAACACGAGGGTCAGCGACAACAGCGCATTGCCGATGCCCGCCCCCAACGCTCCCGACAGCGCAATCGCCAGCAGGACGGAGGGAAAGGCATAGAACACATCCACGGTGCGCATAATCACGGTATTGGTTTTGCCGCCCGTATAGCCGGCGATAATCCCGATGGCCCCGCCGATAAAAAAGGCGAACACCACCGGGACAATTCCCATAAACAGCGACAGTCGGGTGCCAAGGATCAGCCGCGACAGCATGTCGCGTCCCAGCTCATCCGAGCCCAGCGGGAAGCCGTCGCTGCCGATGGGTTTCAGGCGCAGGAACATCGACGTTTGATAGGGATCTTTGACGATAAGCCACGGACCGAACAGCGCCAGGGCCAGCAGCAGGAGGATCACCACGCCCACCACCACCCCGCCGGGGTCGCGCAGTAGGCGGCGCAGCACGCCGCGCCAGTAACCTTGCCGGGAAGCGTGGGCCGCTGCGGCCGGGACCGCTTTCGTCGTTGCTGTATCCACCATGGTCAGCTCCTCTTAATACGCGGGTCGAGGGTGGTCTGCAGAATATCCACCAGCAGGTTGAGCAGCACGAAAAACAGCGCCAGCACCCAGATGGTGCCCTGCAGCAGGGGCAGGTCGCGCTGAAAAATGGCGGTATTGAGCAGCAATCCGGTTCCCGGCCAGGAGAAAACGGTCTCTACAAGGATCGAGCCGCCCATCAGATAGCCCACCTGCAGCCCCATCACCGCCAGCGCGGTGGGCGCGGCATTTTTCATGACATGGACAAAGATGCGCGACTCGTTGAGCCCGCGGGCGCGCAGGCCAACGATAAACTCCTGGCTGAGGATATCGGCCACCTGCGAGCGCACGGTGCGGGCGATAATCCCGGTCGGGATCACCGACAGGGTGAGGGCCGGCAGCAGCATGAACTGCAGGTGCGCCCAGTCCCATTGCCAGCCCACCTCGCCTATCGGCCCGCCGCCGGTGGCCGGCAGCAGCGCGAACTTGACGCTGCAGAGGATCACCAGCAGCATCCCCAGCCAGTAGTGCGGCACGCTGACGCCAAACACCGACAATACCGAGGCCAGACGGTCAATGACGCTGTTGCGAAAATAGCCAGCGACAAAGCCGAACAGGCTGCCGAGGACAAAACCGATCGCCGTCGCCAGCAGCGCCAAGCGCAGAGAGTAAGCCACCGCGGTCATCACTTCGTCTATCACCGGGCGGCCGGTGGCGACCGACATACCAAGGTCGCCGTGCAGCGCCCGCCACAGCCAGTGGATAAACTGCAGGGGCAGCGGCTTATCAAAGCCGTAAGCCTGCATTAATGTCTGACGCAGCGCCTCCGAGGCGTCCGGCGGCATCACCGACACCAGCGGGTCGCCCGGGGCGATCTGCACCAGCATGAAACAGATCACCGCCACCCCCAGCATGGTGGGGATAGCCAGCAGAATGCGGTATAGCAGCGTATTGATCATCGGTCGCCCCTTTCGCGATTACTCTTTTTTGCTCACCAGGCTGAGGTCGATAAACCAGCTCTGCGGTTGCACCACCCCGGTCACCGCAGGGGAAATCGCACGCGGCCCGACGTCGTGGGCGACAAACAGGAATGGCACCTGATCCACCAGCGCGGCGTGCAACTCACCGGCCGCTTTGTTCATCTCCGCCGGGGTAAAGGCGTGCTTGACGGCGGCGGCCAGCTTCTCCGTCTCCGGCGTGGAAAAGTAACCCCAGTTGGTCGCCACCGGCGGAAACGCTTTGGCCGTCGAGAAGCGGATCAGGCCAAAGTAAGGATCGTTAACCGCGGCGCTGACGTTGATCGCATCGATCCCTTTCGCCGAGGGGTCCCGGGCGCCCAGGCGCCAGTTGGTAAACAGGGTGTTCCATTCCACCACTTTGATATCCACATTGAAGAAGCAGCTCTTCAGGCTCTGCTGGATATACTCGTTCATCGGCAAGGGCTGCATCTGCCCGGAGCCGGAGGCCGAGGTAGCCACCGTGACGTGCAGCGGTTTGCTGGCACTGTATCCGGCCTCGGTCATTAGCTGGCGGGCGGCGTCCGGGTCATATTTGATCTGGAAGGTGGGTTTGCCATGCCACGGGCTGTCAGCCTCGTAGACCCCAGTGGCCTCGGTCATATAGCCGCCGAGGTAGCTCTTCAGCTCAGCACGGTTCAGACACAAGTTGGCCGCTTTGCGCACGCGGATGTCCTGCCACGGCGATCCTTTTTCAAAGGAGAACTGCCAGGGCCACAGATGCGGCTGGGTGTTGGCGTAGAGGTGAAAACCCTGAGACTTGATCTGATCGATGGCGTCCGGCGCCGGGGCTTCAATCCAGTCCACCTGCTTCGACAACAGCGCCGCGGTACGGGCGTTGGCCTCCGGCAAGGGGATCAGCACCACTTTATCCACCCGGGGAATGCGATCTTTGTTCCAGTAGTCGGGGTTTTTATCGAGGATCAGCTGCTGACGCGGCACCAGCTTCTCCAGTTTGAACGGGCCGCTACCCACCGCGTGGGCGGCGAAGGCGGTCCACGCCTGTTTGCTGCGCGCGGCGCTATCTCCCACGCTGGCCGGCACCGCGTCATACTGCTTCTGCCACGCCGTCGGCGAGACGATAAACAGGTTGGTGATGTTGTACGGCAGCAGCGCATCCGGTTCCGAGGTGGTCAGCGCCACGGTGTGGTCGTCAATTTTCTCTGCGCCGGTGAGGGTCGGCATGCGCGACAGGGTGTTGCCGATCTGACCCGGGGCGTACTGCGGCGCCGCTTTATTCAGTACCTTATCCACGTTCCAGACGATGGCGTCGGCGTTCACCTCCGTCCCATCATGAAACTTCACCCCCGGACGCAGGGTGAAAATCCAGCGGCTGGTATTCTGCGGATCGATGTGCCACTCGGTCGCCAGCCCCGGCACCAGACCGCTGGGCTTTTCACCTTGCGACAGATCCCACTCCACCAGCGCGTCGTACAGCGGGATGCCGGTAAAGCGGTTGCCCTCATAGCCTTGATCCGGCTGGCCAAGGGTTAATGGAATATCCGCGGCGGTCATGGCGATCCGCAGCGTGGAGGCGTTGGCAGGTAAGGCGGCGCCCGCCAGGGCCAGTGCGCCGCTCACCGCCACGGCGAGACGACCGGCACGCGAAAATAACGTCTTTTTGTGCATCACATGATCCCTGTTAAATAAAATGTCACGGATTAACAGGCAAAATGCGTACCAGCTCTTACGCGGACGAAAATAGGTCAAAACCGACCGGTAAAATAAGAATGACTTATATTATCACCATGATAATTATGGGAAAATAATTGCGCCTTATTCCGCCGCACCGCCAGCGGGAAATATGTTGCAGAATTGCACCAGCCGCTATATGGCAAATTTCAAATAATCACTCTGCGTCACTTTTTATTCATCCCCCGTCCACCGCCGCCGCGTATTCTCCGTCGGGATCAATCCCTTCTATACTTCAGGGAACACATCGACCGGGAGAGACTATGCCTTTAGCCGATTTTCACCGCTCCGATCCTTTTACCCTCGGTATCGAACTGGAGCTGCAGGTGGTGAACCCGCCGGGTTACGACCTCAGCCAGGATGCCTCGACGCTGATTGCCGACGTCCAGCATGAGCTGACCGTGGGAGAAGCCAAACACGACATCACCGAGAGCATGCTGGAGATCGCCACCGGGGTGTGCCGCGACATCAGCCATGCGCAAATCCAGCTCAGCGCCATCCAGCAGGCGGTCCAGCGCGCGGCGCTGCGCCATCATCTGCAGATCTGCGGCGGCGGTTCCCACCCCTTTCATGCCTGGCAGCGCCAGCAAATCAGCGATAACCCGCGCTATGTCAAAACCGTCGAGCATTTTGGCTATCTGGCACAGCAGTCGACGGTCTTTGGCCAGCATGTGCACGTCGGCTGCCAGAGCGGCGATGACGCCATCTATCTGCTGCATGGCCTGTCGCGCTTTGTACCGCACTTCATCGCCCTTAACGCCGCCTCGCCGTGGTTTGACAGTACCGACAGCCGTTTCGCCTGTTCACGCCTGAACCGCTTCTCCTCCTATCCCGACAACGGTCCGATGCCGTGGGTGGCCGACTGGCAGGGGTTTCGTCGCCTGTTCCGCCAGCTGAGCTACACCAGCATGATCGATAGCATGAAGGATCTGCACTGGGATATTCGCCCCAGCCCGCAGTTTGGTACCGTCGAGGTGCGGGTGATGGACACCCCCCTGACCCTTGCCCAGGCGATCCACATCGCCGGCTTTATTCAGACCCTGGCCTGCTGGCTGTTGACGGAGCGTCCTTTTAAGCACCAGCCTGATGATTATCTGCTGTACCCCTTTAACCGCTATCAGGCCTGCCGCTACGGGCTGGACGGGACCCTCACCGACGTGCGCAGCGGGGAGCAGCGCAGCATCCGCCAGGAGATCCTGCAGCTCGCCGACCGGCTGGCCCCTTTCGCCCATCAGCTGAAGGCGACTGCAGCGCTGGAGGCGGTGGTTCGCCAGGCGAAATCGCCGCACAGCGAGGCGCAGCAGATGCGCGACTTTATCGCCAACGGCGGTTCGCTTTCCGGGCTGGTGCAAAAACACTGTGAGATTTGGGCGGCATAAGGCAGCGAGGCGGGTATACTCGGCGCAGACTATAGAAAGGACTGCCCATGTTATTACGTTGCCTGCTCCCTCTGGCGCTGCTGCCCCTGGCCGCCGTCGCCAGCGCCGCCTGTACCCTCACCGACCCGACGCTGACCCTGCAGAGCTATCGGGTGGATGCGCAGAAAGAACGCATTGCGATGTACTGGCAGGATCGGCACGGCAAAGCCTGGGGTTCCCTGCGTTCGCTGCTGGCGGGTATCGATGGCGACGGCCGGGTGCAGATGGCGATGAACGGCGGCATTTACGATAAGGCCTACGCGCCGCTGGGGCTGTATATCGAAGACGGCAAACGGCTGACGCCGGTAAACCGCTCCGCCGGCGGCGGGAACTTCTTTATCCGCCCCGGCGGCGTATTCCTGGTGGAAAACGGCCGGGCGAAAATCGTGCCGCTGCCGGCGTACAAACCCTCTCCCGCCATCCGCTATGCGGTGCAGTCCGGCCCGATGCTGATTGAAAATGGCGTCATCAACTGGCGACTGAAGCCCTCCGCCAGTTCGCGCAAGCTGCGCAACGGGGTTGGTATCGATAAGCAGGGCCGGGTGGTGTTTATGCTCAGCGATCGCGAGACCAACTTTTACGATTTTGCCTGCTATGCGCAGTCAAAGCTTGGCGTGCGGCAGATGCTTTATCTCGACGGCACCCTGTCGAAGATGTACCGCAAAGGCGGCAGCGTGCCGTGGCAGTATCATCCGTTCGTGACCATGATAACGGTGGAGAGAAAATAGCGGGCGCATTTGGGGGCGGCCATTCCAGCCAGGAGAGTGAATAAATTAACGACAGGCCGGGCAAGGTATTGCCGCCGTGCCCGATGTCCTTGCCCGGTGGCGCTGCGCTTACCGGGCCTACAGAGTCTGTTCGCTATGGTGTGGCTCCTGAAATCTACGGGCGTGCAGCAGGGCTGATTCCCGCTGAAATCGGCGAACCGAAGGTCGGCAGATAAGGCGGGGCTCACGCCCAAACGCAACGTGAACGCAAAACCCACCCTCACCCTACCCCTCTCCCAAAGGGAGAGGGG
>NZ_JAGRQZ010000054.1:0-13124 GCF_018223915.1 Klebsiella sp. 64 | reverse complement strand
GGCGTAGCCGCTGAACTTGAGGCCGAACGGAATGGCCATATCCGGCGAGGCGGCGGTGGTTTCCGGGTTAGTAATCACGTCGACCTTTTTGTTGGCCGCGGCGTCGATTTTCGCCTGGCGGTCGGCCAGCGCTTTATCAACGGCTTTGGCGACGATGGCGTCGATCTGTTCCTGCGTAAATTCTTGCGCCATGACAGAAATTGGGCACAGCGCGGCGACAACCGCCATGGCTAAAGGCAGTTTTTTTACAGTATTCATGGTTATCTCGCTTTAATAATTAATATATTTCAGATAATAACCATCCCATTCTGGCTAGAATAAATAGCCAAAATAAGCTGATTTGTTTTTTAGGGTACAGCGACGCCGGAGAATAATATTCTCGCTAACGTTATTCCATATTAATTAACGCTGGTACAGATGGATTAATTCTTCTGAGAACTCGCGGGCCAGCAGCGAATTCATCAAATGATCCTGGGCATGTACCATAATCAGCGTCATGGGCTGACGCGCTTCACCGGCATCCTGCCCGATGAGCTGGGTTTGCATCTGATGCGCCCGGCGGGCGTAGCCGTCGGCCTCGTTTAAGAGTAAGCGCGCTTCGTCGATATTTCCGGTTCGGGCCGCATGCAGCGCTTCAAAACATAATGAGCGTGACTGTCCCGCATTAACGATAATTTCCATTACCGCATCTTCTAATTCAATCATGTGTATTCCTGAGGTATTTATTATTTAATAATGCAGTGAAAGTCCATTTTCTGCATTATTACGCTGTCATCTTATTATCTCTCCGGAAGGAGAGGGATTAGCTAACGGTTTCTGCTACCGGAACGCTATTTTTGGCTTTCTCAACTTCGGTTTTCATTAAGGAACGTTCATAAGCGCGCAGGAACGGCAGGTAAATGACCGCCGACATCACCATGCAGATGAGACACATCACCACCGGGCTCAGGGTCCAGTTAGCCGCCCACGACGCGCCAATTGGGGCCGGCGTAGTCCACGGCGTCAGCGACACAACCTGGCTCAGCCAGCCAAGACGCGTCGCGCCGTAAGCCAGCACCGCGTTGACCATCGGTACGCAGACGAAGGGGATAAACATCATCGGGTTCATGATGATCGGCGCCCCGAACAGAATCGGCTCGTTGATATTAAAGAAGCTCGGCACGATGCCCATCTTGCCGATGGTGCGCAGATGGGTGGCCCGGCTACGCAGCAGCAGGAAGGCCAGCGGCAGGGTAGAACCGACGCCGCCAATCAGCAGATAGTGATCCCAGAAGCCCTGCAGGTAGACGTGCGGCAGTACCGTGCCAGCCGCCAGCGCCGCCTGGTTTGCCGACAGGTTGGCCATCCAGAACGGGTTCATAATGCCGGTAACAATCAGCGAGCCGTGGATACCGGCGAACCAGAAAATCTGGCACATCAGAACAGAGAGCAAAATCGCCGGCAGCGAGTCGGAGGCGGAAACCAGCGGCTCCAGCAGATGCATGATCGCCTGCGGCAGGATCATCCCGGTCTGCGCTTCGATAAACAGATTCAGCGGATGCAGAGTCGCAATAACCACCAGCACCGGGATCAGGATTTCAAACGAACGGGCGACGCCGGTGGGGACCTCTTTCGGCAGACGAATCGTAATGTTGTTTTGCTTCAGCCACGCGTAAACGCGGGTGGAGTAGATGGCGGTGATCAGCGCGGTGAAAATGCCCTGACCGGACAGATACTGAGTGGAAATTTTGCCATCGGCATAGGGTGCGGCGACCAGCAGGAAAGCCATAAACGCCAGCAGACCGGACATCACCGGATCGAGCTGAAACTGACGACCGAGGCTGGCGCCAATGCCGACCGAGATAAAGAAGGTCATCACGCCCATGCTGAGGTTAAACGGCAGCATCAGCTGTTCGCGGTAGTGCTGGGAGAAATCAAGCCAGCCGCGGGCAAAGCCGTTGGTGGTATCGGGTGAAAACGGCGGAAAGATAAATACCAGCATGAAAGAGCCGATGATCATAAACGGCAAGGCGGCAGTGAAGCCATCGCGGATAGCGATAACGTATTTCTGCTGCCCAAGGCGTCCTGCCAGCGGAGTAATAGATTGCTCGATCACGGCAATCATGGACTGATACAGAGAACTCATTTCAACACCTCTCAGTGCGCCGCTGGGATCAGCGACAGAGCATAATTCAGGACGTTGTCTCCCCGCTGCATACCGTAGTCCATCGTATCGATGGGCTGAACGGGAATGTTCAGGGAAGCCGCTTTGTCAGACAGGGTTTTCAACATGTATTTCACCTGGGGGCCAAGCAACACCACCTGATACTGCGGAAACTGCATGTCAAATTCGGAAACGCCATAGGCGTCAATCTGCACCGGCAGGTCACGTTCATTCGCCGCCTCAACCATCTTTCTGACCAGCAGACTGGTGGACATCCCGGCAGAGCAGCACAGCATAATCTTGTACATCGACGACCATCCTCAAAATGTAAAAAGTTATTGCGTGGGTGATTTGATATCAGACGGAAACCGGTTTCCATTTATAAAAAGCAGAACTGTGATAGTGGTCAAGATCTCCTGCTTATAGGGCGGATTTATTGGATTTCGCTCACATTATTCTGTCGATTTGGCGATGTTTTGCGCTGAAATGGAAAATCGGTTTCCAAACAAATGGCGAAATGGATATACTGCGCTGGTCATAATTGAAGCGATTCAGGTTTACAGGATTTTGGCGGGACGCGGCGCCCGCGCAGGGGAAAATGATGTCGACAATCAATGATGTTTCACGACTTGCCGGGGTTTCCAAAGCCACGGTGTCGCGAGTGTTGAGCGGCTCACGTGGCGTGAAGGAAGCCAGTCGTCAGGCGGTGCTGCAGGCGGCGGAAGCGCTCAATTACCGGCCAAACATGATAGCCCAGTCGTTGCTCAGCCAGTCCACCGGCTGCATCGGCGTCATCTGCGCCCAGGACAACATCAATCAAACCACCAGCTATCTCTACGCCCTGGAAAAACAGCTCAGCCAGCACCAGAAACACCTGCTGCTGCGCTTCGCCAACACCAGCCACGGCGTGATGAACTCTCTGGAGGAGTTGACCTGCGGGCTGTGCGATAACGTGCTAATCATCGGTGCGCGTTTTCCTCTGAATATTAACCGCCCGGACGTGGTGCTGGTGGACTGCCTCGATAGCGAAGGCGACAACAGTATTCAGTTCGATCATGCTTTCGCCGCCGAAACCGCCTGTCACTATCTGATTAGCCAGGGGAGACGGCAGATTGCGCTGATTCATCCGCAGAGCAGCGGCTTTGCCGACCAGGTGCTGCTGGGCTACAAGCACGCGCTGGAAAAAAACTTTTTGCCGTTTAATCGCAACCTGGTGTTTCTGGATAACACCTCGCCGTCGGTGGCGGTGCAAGAGCTGGTCAATAACGCCACGACGCTGAACTTTAACGCGCTGCTGGTGAGCGATGAACAGCAGGCGCAGCGCGTGGTGCCGCAGCTGCAGGCGTTTAACCGCGCCGTTCCGCAAAATGTCATGGTGTTTAGCCTCGCCGGATCGTTACAGCTGCCCGGTATCCCGACTATCCCGGCGATTGAATATTCCATGGACGCGATGGCGTCGCGGATCGTCAACTGGCTGACCGAGAAAACGGACAACCCGGGCGGCAGCCCGCTGCGCGGCGATTTAATTATTCCGAAGCACTAAACGCTGCTCTTGCCCTGACCCGCCGCCGTTGGCTGCGGGTTTTTTGCTGGCTGGTTTTTGTCGTATCCCTCACATTATAAATAAAACTCATATCTGACGCCGGATTTTCGAACCGGACAGCCTGCGTGACCTGCCTTAAGTTGAGTACGAAAGTTCCACTCAAAAAACACTAACCAGAACATTCGTACCGCCTGCTTGAGGAAGTCACCCTATGAATCACACGAACGTTGTCGATGTGAAAGCGTGGATAGATACCCGCCCGGTCTCGCGCTTTCAATGGAACGTGCTGCTGCTCTGTTTCATCATCATTATGCTGGATGGGTATGACGCCGCGGTGATGGGCTTTGTCGCCCCGGCGCTCATCGAAGACTGGGGCATCAGCCGGGCCGAAATGGGGCCGATTCTTGGGGCGGCCATGTTCGGCGTCGCCATTGGCGCCCTGGTAGCGGGTCCGCTTTCTGACCGCTACGGCCGAAAGCGAATTTTACTCTGGTCGGTGGCGCTGTTTGCGCTGTTCAGCCTGGCCGGCGCCGTGGCGCAAAGCCCGACGCAGCTGGCGCTGATGCGTTTTCTCACCGGCCTTGGCCTTGGCGCCGTAATGCCCAACTGCGTCACGCTGGTGGCGGAATATATGCCGGAGCGGCGTAAAGGGGTGATGATCACCCTGATGTACAGCGGTTTTAACGTGGGTTCCGGCCTCGGCGGCTTTATCGCCGCCGGTTTGTTATCGCATTACAGCTGGCACTCGGCGCTGGTTTTTGGCGGCGTGCTGCCGCTCGTGGTGCTCCCCTTTATGATCGTGATGTTGCCAGAGTCGGCGATGAACATGGTGGCGCGCCGACTACCGGGCGAGCAGATTGCCAGGGCGCTTAACCGGCTTGGGGGCCAGTTTACGGCTGAAACCGTTTTCCAGCTGAATGCGCCGCCCATCACGCGGAGCAGCAAAGTGGCGCAGCTGTTCCGGCATGGCTATGCCCGCGGCACGATAGCGCTGTGGTTAACCTATTTTATGGGGCTGTTCGTGATTTACCTGCTGAACGGCTGGCTGCCAACCATTCTCCGCTCCGGCGGGCTGTCGCTGCAGCAGGCGGCGATGATGACCGGCTTGTTCCAGCTCGGCGGCCCGCTGGGCGGGATCCTTGTCGGTATGCTGATGGATCGCGCTTCGGCGAAAGCCGTGATTGCGGCAACCTATTTCCTCGGCTGTCTGTGCCTGTTGTCCCAGGGGGTAATGGATTTCGGTTCGGCGGCGCTGTCGGTGCTGATTTTTATCAGCGGGATGTGCATTAACGGCGCGCAGAACGGTCTGCAGGCCTATTCGCCCGCCTATTATCAAACCGAGATCCGCGCTACCGGAGTCAGCTGGATGCATGGTATCGGCCGTACCGGGGCTATCCTCAGCTCCACGCTGGGCGGGATGCTGATGCTGGCCGTGCCGGGACACTCGTCGATCTTTTTGGTGCTTGCGCTGCCGGCCTGCCTGGCGGGGATCTGTATTTTGTTGCACCGTATGAATCACGCTAAGCCTCGACTCACAGAGGCAGAACTTGACGCTTTGTCATCCCCCCTCGAACACCGATAAGTGGAGTTATCTGATGGCTAACATTCTCGGCGGTATCGCCGTCTCTCATACCCCGACTATCGGCTTCGCGGTCGATCATCATAAACAGCAGGATCCGGCGTGGGCGCCGATCTTCCAGAGCTTCGAACCGCTGCAGCGCTGGTTGGAGGAGAAAAAACCGGATGCGCTGGTGTACATCTTTAATGACCATGTGACCGCCTTTTTCTTCGATCACTATTCGACTTTTACGCTGGGAATCGATAGTCAATATGACGTTGCCGATGAGGGCGGCGGACCGCGCTGTCTGCCGCCGGTCCAGGGCAACGCGGCGCTCTCAAGGCACATTGGCGCCAGCCTGATGGCCGACGAGTTTGATATGTCGTTCTTTATGGATAAAAAGCTCGACCACGGCCTTTTCTCGCCGCTTTCGGCGCTGTTGCCCTGGGATGAAGCGCAGGGGTGGCCGACGGCGGTGATCCCGTTACAGATCGGCGTGCTGCAATTTCCGGTACCAAGCGCGCGCCGTTGTTACAAACTCGGCCAGGCGCTGCGCCGGGCGATTGAAAGCTTCCCGGAAGATATCAATGTGGCGATTGTCGCGACCGGCGGGCTCTCGCATCAGGTTCATGGCGAGCGCTGCGGATTTAATAATCCCGACTGGGATGCCCAGTTTGTTGATATGCTGGTTAATGACCCGGAAAAGCTTACCGAAATGACCCTTGGCGAATATGCCGAGCTGGGGGGGATGGAGGGGTCCGAAGTGATCATGTGGCTGGTGATGCGCGGCGCGCTATCAGCCAATGTCACCGAAACCTGGCGCGACTATTACCTGCCGTCGATGACCGGTATCGCCACGCTGATCCTTGAGAACAATGCGCGCCTGCCCCCCGTCGATACCCTGACGCGCCATCGCCAGCATATGGCGCAGCAGCTGGCCGGGGTGGAGAAACTGCCGGGAACCTATCCTTTTACCCACGAGCGCAGCCTGAATGGCTTGCGGCTTAACCGTTTCCTGCATCGGCTGATTGAGCCTGCCTGGCGCGAACGTTTTCTGCAGTCGCCTCAGTCGCTTTATGCCGAAGCCGGACTGAGTGAGGAGGAACAGCAGTTGCTCAACGCGCGCGACTGGCGGGGATTAATTCAGTATGGCGCCAGCTTCTTCCTGCTGGAGAAAATGGGCGCGGTGGTCGGCGTATCCAACCTGCATATTTACGCCGCGATGCGCGGGCAGACGCTGGAGGCGTTTCAGCAAACGCGCAACCAGCAGGTAACCTATTCGGTGGCGGGTAAACGTTAAACGGCCCCGTCCTGAACCTGCTGATAAATAAAACGCAACAGCGCCTGCGTCGCCGGGGAGGGCAGGCTGCCGGCGCGAAACGTCAGCCCGATACGCCGGGTGGTATCGGGCAGGGGAACCGGCAACACGCTGAGCAGCCCATTGTCAGTTTCAAAACGCATCTGGCTGGCGGAGACCGCCGCCAGCATGTCGGAGCCCTGCAGCAATCCTCGCACCATCGCCGCATCCCCGGTCTCCACCGTCGGCTGGGGCAGCGGCAGCCCCAGGGTGACAAACGCCTTATCCAGCAAATTGCGCGCCGGCGCGTTGGCGCGCGGCAGCACCCATTGCGCTGTCGCCAGCTGGCTGCGCGGGTCCGGATGGCGCAGCAGCGGGTGGTTATTACGCAGTAAAATCAACATATCCTCTTCGAATAACGCTTCGCTACAGAGGTCCGGGAGATCTTCATCCTGGCGCAGGGCGCCGATAATAAAATCGATATTACCTGCCCGCATATCGGCGACCAGCGACTCATACGGGCTTTCATTGGTCATGAGGGTGATGCCCGGGTGCTGGGCCAGAAAGGCGGCGATGGCGGAGGGCAGTAGCCGGGTCCGGCTCAGCGGCAGGGCGCCAATGCGCACGGTGCCCTCCAGCACCCCGCGACGGGCAGCGAGATCGCTCCAGATGTTTTCCAGCTCGTTGAGCGCTCTGCTCACCGGGGGATAGAGTAGCTCTGCGGCAGGCGTGGGACGCACCCCCTCTGGCGTCCGGCGAAATAGCGCCGAATCCGCTCCTTTTTCCAGGACCTTCAGCGCGGCACTGACCGCCGGCTGAGTGATCCCCAACTGTTGCGCGACGGTTTGGGTATGGTTGACGTGATAGAGCTGAATAAAAATGGCTAAGCGGCGGGTATTGAACAGCCAGCCGGCGTCCGCCAGCGGGCCGCTGCTGCGGGTATGGTGCTTCTGCAGCAGCGCCGGGATGGCCTGCAGGTCGTCAATCGCCCGCCGGGCGCGCGGCAGGATGCACTTGCCATACTCGGTGGGCACCATGCCGCTGTAATGGCGTTCGAACAGCGTGACGTTCAACGCGGCTTCAAGATCGCGAATAGCCCGGGTTATCGCTGACTGCGTGCGGAATAAGTCATCGGCCGCGCGTGAGACGCTACCGCGCAGCGCGACCTGACAGAAAAAGCGCAGCTGCATGATATTTATAATTTTATCGTGCTTTCTCTTTAGCATTGTTCGTCAGGCCTGAAAAAGTGAGTGAGACGACAACATAAATAAAAATCATAGCCTTCGCAAGTTAACGAATTACCTCCCCACGACGGGACATGACAAGCTGAAAAAAACAACAGAGGAAGCCATCATGTCTCATCCGGTTAGCGAAAAAAGTGCCCTTGTCGTCAGCGCCCACTCGGCCGATTTCGTCTGGCGCGCGGGCGGTGCGATAGCGCTGCATGCCCTGCAGGGCTATCAGGTCCATGTGGTCTGTTTATCCTTTGGCGAGCGCGGCGAGTCCGCCAAACTGTGGCGTAAAGGCAACATGACCGAGGAGGCGGTGAAGCAGGTGCGTCGCGAAGAGGCGCAGGCCGCCGCCGCGATCCTGGGCGCCAGCGTCGAATTCTTTGATATCGGCGATTATCCGCTGCGCGCCGATAAAGAGACGCTATTTCGTCTGGCGGATGTGTATCGCCGTATCCAGCCCCACTTTGTCCTGACGCACTCCCTGCAGGATCCCTATAACTACGATCACCCCCTGGCCTCCCATCTGGCGCAGGAAGCGCGGATTATCGCCCAGGCAGAGGGCTATCGCCCCGGTGAGAAAATTGTCGCTGCTCCCCCGGTTTACTGTTTCGAACCGCACCAGCCGGAGCAGTGCAACTGGAAACCCGATGTGTTACTGGACATCACCGCCGTCTGGGAGAAAAAGTATCAGGCCATTCAGTGCATGCAGGGTCAGGAGCATCTGTGGGAATACTACACCCGCGTGGCGCTGCAGCGCGGGGTGCAGGCCAAGCGCAATATCGGCATCACGGCCGCGCGCGATATCGTTCACGGCGAAGCCTTCCAGAGCATCTTCCCCCGCGTAACGGAGAACCTGGCATGAACCTGTTAAATAAAAAAGGCCTTGTGATCCGCCACCTGCCGCGCCATGACGAGGCGGTTTTGCGCCGCTGTGAGGCGGCCGGGGTGGCGACGCTCCATGAAGCCTGGGATCGTCAGGGGCTGATGGGGCCGGCAATCCGTCCGATTCAGCAGGGCGTCAGCCGGGCGGGCAACGCGGTAACCGTGCTGGTGACGCCTGGCGACAACTGGATGTTTCATGTGGCGGTCGAGCAGTGCCGCGCCGGCGATATTCTGGTGGTGGCCCCGACCTCGCCGTGCGGCGATGGCTTCTTCGGCGATCTACTGGCGACGTCTCTCCAATCGCGCGGCGTGGTCGGGCTGGTGGGCGATATCGGCATTCGTGATTCGCAAACGTTGCGGGAAATGGGATTCGCCGTCTGGTCCCGTCAGGTTTATGCCCAGGGGACGGTGAAAGAGAGCCTCGGTTCGGTTAACGTCCCGGTGATATGCGCAGGTCAGCTTGTCCAGCCGGGCGATGTCGTAGTGGCCGACGACGATGGCGTCGTGGTGCTGCCTCACGCCCGGGTCCGTGATGTGCTCCATAAAGCGGAAGCCCGCATGAGCAATGAGCTTGCGAAACGTGAGCGGATGCGCCATGGCGAGTTGGGGCTGGATATTTACGCTATGCGTCCGCGTCTGGCGGAAAAGGGCCTGCGGTATTACGACCGCGCAGACGAGGTGGAGGAATAAATGGCGCAACGCGGAATCCCCTGTCTATGGATGCGCGGCGGCACCTCTAAAGCGGCCTGTTTTCTGGCCGACGATCTGCCTGCCGATCCAGTGCGACGTGATGCGGTGCTGCTGGCGGTGATGGGCTCGCCTGATCCCCGGCAAATTGACGGGATCGGCGGCGCCGATCCGCTGACCAGCAAAGTGGCGATTATCCGCCGCTCCGCACGGCCTGACGCCGATGTGGACTATCTGTTTGCCCAGGTGAACGTGGCGGCGGCTACCGTGGATTACGGCCAAAACTGCGGCAATATTCTCGCCGCCGTTGGCCCTTTCGCCATCGAGCGCGGTCTGGTTCGCCACGATGCGCCGCTCACTCGGGTGCGTATTTTTATGGAGAACACGGGGCAACTGGCGGTGGCAGAGATCCCCTGCGATGCCGACGGGGTCAACTACGTCGGCGAGAGCCGTATCGATGGCGTGCCGGGCAGCGCCAGCCCGATCCTGCTCCATTTTCTTGATGTCGCCGGCTCCAGCTGCGGGGCGCTGCTGCCGACCGGCCGGGTTCGTGACCGTTTTGACGGCGTCGAGGTGACCTGCATCGATAACGGAATGCCGGTGATCCTGCTGCGCGCGTGCGACCTCGGTTGCACCGGCTATGAGACGCGCGAACAGCTGGATAATGACGACGCGCTTAAACGTCGCCTGGAGTCGATTCGCCTGCAGGCCGGGCCGCTGATGCAGCTTGGCGACGTCAGCCAGCGCACGGTGCCCAAGATGACCCTGATCGCCGAGCCGCGACACGGCGGCGCCATCAGCAGCCGCACCTTTATCCCCCACCGCTGCCACGCGTCGATCGGCGTATTTGGCGCGGTGAGCGTGGCCAGCGCTTGTCTGCTCCCCGGCTCTGTCGCGCAGGGCCTGGCGCAGGTAGCGCCAGGCGATACGCCGCTGCTCAGCGTCGAGCATCCGACAGGCGAATTTAGCGTGACGCTTCAGCTTGATGCTGACGGCGCCCTGGCTGGCTGCGGCCTGTTACGCACGGCGCGACTGCTGTTTGCTGGCGAGGTTTTTATTCCGGCCCGCGTCTGGCCGCGTGAGGAGTGATGATGACAATCGCGTTTATTGGTTTTGGCGAGGCGGGTGGCATTCTGGCGGCGGATCTGGCCCGTGAGCATGCGGTGACCATTTGGGATGGCAAGCTCAATGGCCCGGAGCGAGAGGCGATGGGCAAAAAAGCCCGTGATTCGCGCGTTCAGGTGGGAAATTCGCTGGCGCAGGCGCTGGAGGGGGCCACGCTGGTTTTTTCTACTGTGACCGCCGGTGAGGCGCTAAAGGTGGCGCAGCAGGCGGCCGCGCTGCTGCAGCCGGGACAATATTTCCTCGATCTCAACTCCGTGGCGCCGGAGACGAAACGGCAGGCGGCTGAACATTTTCTGCCGGGCGCCTACATTGATGTCGCGGTGATGGCGCCGGTACCGCCGGCCCGATTGCAGACACCGTTATTGATCGGCGGGCCGCAGGCGGAGGCGATCGCGCCGCGTCTGCAGAGGCTGGGGCTGAATGCCCGCTATGGCGCCAGTACGGTGGGCCAGGTGTCGGCGATAAAAATGTGCCGTAGCGTGATGATCAAAGGTCTTGAAGCGCTTACCACAGAATGCCTGTTCGCGGCTCGTGAATACGGCGTTGAGGAGGAGGTGCTTAGCTCCTTGCATCATAGTTTTCCCTCTCTGGGCTGGACAGGCGCGTTCCCCGACTATCTGATCAGCCGGGTGGCGGAACATGGCATTCGGCGCAGCGAAGAGATGGAAGAGGTGGTGAAAACCCTGCGTGACGTGGGGAGCGCCGGGATAATGAGCGAGGCGATCGCGAAAAGCCAGCGCCAGCTGCCGGAGCAGATGGCCGCCCGTAGCCTGAGCTACAGGCAGCTTACGCCGTTTGACTGGAAAACGCTGGTCGCGAGGCTGAAATAACCGCTATTTGGCCGGACAGACGATTTTGTCGATTGCGGCCTGGTAGCTTTTCTGGTTATTGCGCTCCTTCGCCAGCGTTGCTTCGCGGACCGCGTTCTTGTTACCGTCGGTCGCCAGCACTTTATTGGCAAAATCGTTGTCGCTGAGGTGGCTTGCTGGCGCGCATTTTTCCTTCACCGCTTTGAGCACCTGCTGTTTTTGCTGCTCGAACTGCAGGCTTTGCAGCGGTGATTCGGCCCACGCCGACGTGGCGCTCAGGGCGGTGACCAGGCATACCATCCAACATGCTTTCATCAGGCTTCTCCTTCCGTAATCGCTTCCGTCAACTATATGCGCAGGCGCGAAAACACGCAAATAGTGGTCAGTTTAACTTATTGAAAATGCAATTTTTATCGCCTGCTCAGGCGGCTCTCACCCGCCGCCGCGAGTCGATGGCGATCAGCACCACCGACGCGAGGATCAGCAGAGTGCCCAGCCAGTCCGGCAGCGTGAAGGTGATCCCCAGCAGCAGGAGCGACAGCAGGGCGCTGCTCAGCGGTTCGGCGCAGCTGAGGATCCCGGCCTTTGCGCCGCCAATCTTCTGCGCGCCGTTGAGATAGAGGCTGAAGGTCAGCGAAGTACCGATCACCACCAGGTAGAAAAAAGCTAACAGCAGGCTGCCGTTAACCACAAAATCGGTGCCCTGGCCGCCGTAAAACGGCAATAGCATCGCGCCGCCGAACAGCATGCTCCAGCCGACGATGGGCAGCGTCCCGTAGCGGGCAATCAGCGTTGAAGGATAGGTGGTATAAAAGGCGGCGGCAAACGCCGAGGCGATCCCCCAGAACAGCGCCGCCGGCGAAATCGACAGCGTCGTTGGGTTGCCGTGGGTCACCAGCAGAAAGGTGCCCGCCAGCGAGGTGCAGATAGCCCCCAGCACCAGCGGTGTGGGACGCGCTTTGCGGGCGAGGGCGAACCAGGCGACGATGATCGTCGGCGACAGAAACTGCAGCACCGTGGCCGTGGCGGCATTGGATTTTTCAATGGTCATCAGAAAGGTGAACTGCACGGTTAGCGCGCCAAACAGCGAGAAAAACAGCAGGCTTAGGGCGTCGCGGCGGTTTTGCAGCACGCGGAAAATGCGGTCGCCGTGAACAAAGCCGAGCATCAGCAGGATCAGCCCGGCGAACAGCAGACGCGTCATGGTCAGAAACGGCGACGACATCTGGCTTTCCTGCATAATAAATTGCGCACACACCCCGGAACTGCCCCACAGCACGGCGGCAATCAGTACGTTCAGCATCCCTTTTTTGCTGGAGCCCATCTTTTCCTCAAGCGAAATATGACAAAGGGGAATCATAGCATGCGCGCGCCCGGGCGGCGGGGCAGGAAATGGTAGTCGGGCGCGGCGGCGTAACTATTTTGCAGGCCCGGTAAGGCGAAGCCGCCGCCGGGCATTAACCGATAGTCGCGTTCTAGCTTAAATCGACATTTTTACTGCCGAACAGCCAGGTGAGGACAAAGCCGCACAGGTAGGAGACCGCCAGCCCGCCGGCGTAGACCGCCATCCCGGCGTAAATTCCGCTGCCGGAGGTCATCAGCGGCAGCGCCACCAGACCGGACGGACCGAACACCGTGTTCAGGCCGACCGGCAGCCCCAGCCAGGCGATCAGTCCGACGAAGAACCCGCCGCAGGCGCCGCCGAGGCAGGCGGTGACAAACGGCTTCATCCGCGGCAGGGTGACGCCGTAGATCAGCGGCTCGCCAATCCCGAGGAAGCCCGGAATAATCGCCCCTTTAATCTGGGTTCGCAGCAGCGAATCGCGCTTCGCCCGCCAGAACAGCGCC
>NZ_JAGRQZ010000053.1:0-6940 GCF_018223915.1 Klebsiella sp. 64 | reverse complement strand
GCGTTACGCATGAACCATTCAGTTTGCAGCATCCCGCTGAGTGAATGATTACATTTTATTCAGCCCCCGTAAGGTTTCTCAACAGGAGGTTTAGGCCTCGAAAGTCGATTGGGGTTCGAGGATAATGAATTATATGTGCATTGGTTAAAAAGATTAATTGACTCAGTCTGCCTTCTGCCAACTTCTGCATTAATTTCATTTCTTCGATTTTGTTCTTGTGCTCTCATATTTTCAGGAAACTCATTGAAGGGCCGCCAATCATTAGATTTGTACCACGCTGTAATCAAAGATTCTCGTGCTTTATGTTCCTGTCTACAGTTTGAATTGTTGAGGGCCGACGTCATTGTTTCGAAACTGACACCATAGTCGATGTAACTTTTTTTGGATACGATGAATGAAGCGAAATCATCTTTATTAGCGTCAATTTTTTTAAGTATGCTCAGTGTCAAGTTTGGGTTCTCTTTAAAATCCCTTTCAATGAGTTTATATATTTGCTCAACCCCGCCCTGCATATCACTATTTTCCCAAGCGATTTTCGGTATGTTATTTTCTTTCTGCTCTACATCATCAGCATTATGTTGGGGAGGGGGTACATTATCTTGTGGCTGTGGCTGTGGCTGTGGCTGTGGCTGTGGCTGTGGCTGTTTAGGATATGTTTGCTGTATAGGTGCTTGTGCGGGAGTTGATTGTTGAACTTGCACTGTATGTCCTTCGCCTAACATCATATTCAAGTCATTAATTCGTGCTGTGTATGCATTTGTAATCCCTTGGGCCGTTGTTGCTTTATTCCGCACATCCTTTAACCAGCTCAATTGAGATTTTTTAATTAGCTGAGCACTCTCGGGCTTGGATTGATTTACTTTTTTATATAATACATTTAACTGATCATCTAAAGAAGATAATGCTGGCGTAGTGCAAATTGTTAGCTCAACATACCCGCTTGCTTTATTGCAATCAAATGAAGTGGCAGTAGCTGTTTTTCCAAAACATATAAATGATACGATTAGTGCTATGTGAGATATTTTCATTCATCCTTCCCGATGAGCAGTGGTTCATGTTTGATAATTATAAAAATTCTGTCATGAATGATAATTCTATCACTTAGCTATATTTGTCAACTATTGAGTGCTAAAATTTTCCTTTAACTTTTACAGTATTGTCCGGTACGTTCACTAACAATGAACATAGCTCCGCTATTGTTGTAGTGGTTTACTGAATTTGGCCACCTGAACAAAGGTCATATACTCTCCTCAAAACCACACCGTTTCTGATGCCACTGAGACTTGATACTGGTTTTGTCATTAGTCACCTCTGGATGAGAGTTTACTCACTTAGTCCCGTGTCCACTATTCTTGGGTACCTGAGCTTTAGTGGGAGCAAGTACGCACTCAAGACGACGCAGTACAGTGAAGGGCAGGATAATGCGTCCGTACTGGGATTGTTTGAAATCACCACGCAGTAGGTCAGCAACGGACCAGATCAGGCTTGCCAGAGAAGAGATATTGGTTGTCATCAGGTGTGTACCAGGGATTCAAAAAATTAATCACGAGGATAACGCTCAGGGACCTGGTGAACAAGAGATTACCCGCCTTGTGTTGACCTCAGCAGGGTTTCAGTACTGTCATGCTCCCCCAGCATCAGGATAGTAATGTCAGTAATGGATATAGCCCCGTATTACAATGATTCAGCGTTTTTTGCTCTCCAGCGAAACATAGTTGTATCCGTTCGTGATACTGCCAGTACTGGCACACACAATCGTTATGGCATCACTCAACCACGTGAACACCATTCCACTGCTCCCTGTTGGCCTTTAATGCACTCCTGAACACGAACGCGGCTAAGGTTACTCGTTTTTAGTGAGGCAATATAATAATTACAGTAATTTTATTTGTGTCAGCAGAATGTTAAGCAATTACTTACCCAGATAAAAAATGCTTCATATTTTTAGCCCAGCGTTCTCATTTCGGACAACAGTTCAGTTTTTACTTCCCTTGGAACTAAAACCATTACGGCTAGCGAAGTGAAACCGACGCATTATCACACCTCTCATGGTAGTACCGGTATGTAGTACATTCAGTCTTAAAAGGATGTCGTTTTATGACCGACAAAAATGTTCATTTTATGTGCATAATTTCAGTCTCAAAAGTTTGATATAAAACAAGACCAGTCTTATAATAAAACAACTACCTTTAGAGACTGGGGACTATTATGGCTGTGATCGGATATGCTCGTGTAAGTACGGATGAACAGACTGTAGAAAATCAGCGGCAGCAACTTGCAGTCTATAATGTGGAACGCTGGTTTATTGATGAAGGTATCAGTGGAACAAAGGAAGCACTAAAGCGTGACGGGTTCGGTACATTGATGAACTATGTCCGCGAAGGGGATACTGTGGTTTGTGTGGCAATTGATCGTATTGGACGTAATACCATAGACGTATTGTCTACAGTCGAAGCACTGAAAACCAAAGGCGTTAAATTAATCAGCAACCGTGAAGGTTTTGATTTAAGTACACCAGCAGGTGAAGCCATGCTAACGATTATGGCAGCACTGGCAAAACTGGAATTAGCGACCTTGGCAGAACGTAGAGCAGCAGGTATCAAGCGAGCACAGGCGGCTGGTAAACATTGTGGTCGTCCAGCCAAAAGCGACAGTGCAACAGTAACAGGGCTCTTTAATGCTGGAAAGACCTGGCGAGAAATTGCAGAAATTACCGGGCTGAGTAAAGCAAGTATATATCGCCTGAGATCTCAGGTAATGGTGGCAGGACAGAATTGATTTTACGGTTCGTGCCAAAGGGATTGTTGTTAATCTATTGAATTATATAGCGTAACAACATAGACCTGACCAGTTCAGCAAGATGATATCAATACTGGCACCTGAAAAGGCTGCATACGTGAAAGAACTTAGGAAAGTCTGGCGAAGGCAAAAGAACTTGGTGTCTCTATCGCTACCGTAAAGAGGTACTGGAACTATGCCCAGTGATAAAGATTTAATTACCTGTCGTGAAGAGCGAAAGGAGTTCTGGCGTTTTGTTGAAAAGTACTATCAAGATGAAGACGACATATTACTGTATGGTGTACTCGTTTGTGAGTTCGATACAGAACTTATACATAAAATATCCAAATGTGCTTTCCCGCCAGTGAATTCAGGCACGTACCATTAGGGGATGTTTTCCCGACATATAGCAGAAAGTATATCCCCTCAAGATTTGACGCCTTGGCTCCATAAGGATCGGTTGAATTTCATCCAACTTCCTATCAAACATACCCACGCATTTTTTTCAAAATACATGAAATTATTTCCACTTAGGTGGTACTATTATAAGTACCTTGCAGTGCTACTGCTGTACCTAAGAGATTGCTCGCTTGTACGATAAATACATATATATGAAGGCGAATAGGTTAACCCACACTTGTGGGATATTTCTTGTCCGTTCTTTTTCATTAAATGTAAACGTATAAGAGAGTACAAGATGAATAAGTTTAAAAAGACAAAAGTTGTGGCTGTTCGCATAAATGAACAGCAGTATGATGCATTGCATGTTCTCATTAATAATGGGAAGGCTCAATCAATATCAGGTGCAATTCAGTATCTGATAAGCCAGCATATAATCCTGGGTAATTAAGGTGCGTAAGTCTGTCAATCAATTGGCAGACTTACTAAACAATACCACGATGCTTAGCTCACAACGACATTGTTAACTCCTTCATTAGACGAATAATAATATTCCCATGCAAAGATGTAAGTTACAACAAGATCTGTACCTTACTGAGCAACAATTACAGTACTTGGGGATGATCCAAGCAAGCTTCAGTATTAAATTTAGCAAAATTAACTAATTTTTCTGGATAAAGTAATCCGTCGATGACTGTTAATTAATATCTGTACCCCCAATAAAAAACCAGCACTGGAAAGCACTGGGGCCTTCACAAACTAAGGATAAAATGAAAATGAAAACATTGAGTGCTATTTACACTACGCCTAGCCGCAGTCTAACAAATAAAGAATATAACATTTTTGGATTGAACCCTAAAAAAGGTGAACATTCAAAGATGATATGTGCGAATATGAACTGGGATGATATCGTTAAAAATTTTTCTGATTCTGAAAAATGGCAAAAAATTGGCGGCGATACCGAATCCACCAAGAGTGACCTGCTCATGATAATTTTCGGCAGAACTATAACCTCCGACATTGATCAATGGTGTACACGCAATAACACAAATATTGTGGCACGTTCCGGTTTCATTCTTGATTATGACGGAGAAGGTAATAAGTCCTTTAGTGATATTCAGAAGGTAATTAGTGAGTACGAGTATTTCCTGTTTTCAAGTCCGTCATACGGTATAAAACCAGGTGATCGTTGCCGCATCTACTTGCCTTTTGAGTGCGAGATATCTGCTGACGAATGGCAGGTTCGAAAAAAATCATTTGTACAATATTTCAATGACATAGGAATTACAATTGATGCAAGTTGTATGGTACTGAGTCAGGGACAGAATGAACCAGCATATGACGTTACTGCGTCTAAGCCGCCATATGCATATTACAACAAAGGACGGTTCATCAATCCGCTAGTTGATATCAAACATATTTCTCCGTCACAAATACCAAGACTGACAACTACCTATAACCCCACAAATACAAGTACGAGTTCCTTGACTGCACTGTTGCAAGAGGTCTGCAATCACAATGCTGGCTCACTGGCTTATTGTGACCGACGGACGTTGGCATCATTACTGGTATTACTGGGTGTTGAATATTACGAGATTGAACGAGTTCTGACTCACTGTTCACGCCCTGGGTTCACTCAGTCTAATACGGATATCATTGATGGTTGTGGCGTCTTCAGCAATCTATATGGCCTGTACAAGTTTGTATCAAAAGGATTCAGGATCCCAGAAGATATACTGCCTAATACGACGGCAATCGCTATTCCGCAGGTAGGTCCTGTGACACTCAGTACTGCATATCACTGGGACTATAAGAAAAAATTGATAAGTGAACAGACACTCAGTGATATAACTACAGAGATGCCTCATAACCAACTAGGAAAGCATTTAGTTGTCTGTGGTTGTGCAGTTGGTAAAACCTATGAATCCGCGAATAACTCCGACTCTTTGACAATCGTCCCTAATACTTCAATTGTTTCCCAGTATACAGCACCTGAATATATAGGAACGCCTGATGAAAATACGTTGGGCAGTAATATTTGCACATGGAACCAGTTAGAGAAGTTAGTTGGTAAAACACATGAACAATTGTCCATCATATTGGGTGATCGCAGAATATTAGATATAGATGAGTGTCACGGTCTATTTTGTGATTACTCGTATAAACGTAAGACCATAGATGCTATTTTCAAGGTGTTGAGTGCTGGGTATTTCAGACAGGTACGCTTTCTGTCAGGGACAATATTACCAACTGACTTCTACGGCATCAGCTTTGACAGTGTTTCATTTATTGAACGCACCAGCACAATGAAGAAGACTATAAATGTGATCTATTCACATAATCTGAGTAATAAGAAAACGAAGTATCCAGAATTCAATACTACTAACTGCTTTGATTTCATTGCCCGCAATAATACCGATGCCAAAAAGTTGATCCTGATAAATGACAAGAAAAAATGTGCCGCTATGTCCATTGCGTTGGAGAAAGCAACAGGCAAGAAATATCTGGTCGTTAATGCTGATCGGAAAGAAGAAACCGAAATAAAGGCGTTATTCTCTACTGGGTTGCTGGGTGAGTATGACGGAGTCATTGGTACTGCCTCAATATTCGAGGGATGGAACTGTAACGAAGTATGTGAATTTGGGGAGTGTCATATGATCGGAGATTTCAGTACCGCACGCATTCAGCAATTCACACATCGGTGGCGAAAATGTTCCAGCGTTAATGTCTACCACTACCGAAAGAAGCCAGAAAAATCGACAACTAAAACATTAGATGAATTACTGGGAAATATAGTAGACGAAGCTAACGCCCAGTTATCTATCGCTAATCGCCGTATTAATGGTGAATGCCCGGCATACATTGCAAAATATGCAATAGATAATAATTCAGCACTGATTAAGTACGACAAAGACCTGTCTCCTGATGCTTTCGTATTGAATGAGGTAGGGATCAGTTACAACCGTTTTGAAGAAATGGCACGATATGAGCAGTTAGATAGTAATACGTATTACTCAAATCTTATGCTCCACGGTTTTGAACTGGGGTTTGAAAAGACCGAGATGAAACCGTTTGGCGATTTTTACAAGGTGTTGGCGGATATAGAAAAGGTACACCGTGAGTTACGCACTGCGAAAATTGATCAAACCATTCAGTATTGGAAGAATAAGACTCCGGTCACTGAGATTACTGACCCGTGGATCAAGCTCCTGTACGGACGAATGGAGCAAATCAGTAACAGCAAATCCGGTATGGTTAGTGCTGATACAGTGCCTGAAGTACTGGAGGCGTACAAGAGTAATGAAAAGATATTGGAAGTGGTCGAATCTGACTATGATTTCAATGTAGATGGATCTCTGGTTCGTGAATATCTGAATAAAATTCTGCCTAGTTACTTGGTACTACCCGGCACGAAATATGACGGGTTATGGCTATCCCGTGAAAGCCGCGATAGGCTTGCCACTGAAGGGGTCAACTTCGTGCTTAAAGCTATCTATGGCGGTTCTGTAGCTGAAATGGTTGGTAGTCCCGAATGGCGTGGATTGATCGAATTAGATGGTAATAGTTGGAAATTTTGTCCAGATCATCAGGTGATTGGCAAGCTCCTTGGTAAGTGGTTTGGCTGTATTGAGCATAAACAGTTGTGTGTCGCGGGTAAGCGTGGCTACTACTGGCAGATCCACAAAATGCGTTCATGTTTGCCAGTACTGGGCAAACGCGTGGGCTACGACAAGGCCAGAACTGAATGGTTCATGCGTAACGC
>NZ_JAGRQZ010000052.1:0-1862 GCF_018223915.1 Klebsiella sp. 64 | reverse complement strand
TACGCTCAACGAACATGATAAACCAGTGATACACAGCGATCGTGGTGGCCATTACCGGTGGCCGGGCTGGCTCGAGCGTATCAACACCTCCGGACTTATAAGGTCCATGTCGCGCAAAGGATGCTCGTCGGATAATGCTGCGTGTGAAGGCTTCTTCGGGCGTATCAAAAACGAAATGTTCTATGGCAGAGACTGGGCGGGTATCTAAAAGGCCATTCATGAAAATGGCCTGAAAGATAGAATCGAAAAGATTATCTATAAATGACCAGCTTATAGATCGAGTCTAAATTTTTGAATACATCATCGACTTTAAAGTGGTATACCGTATCTCTGTGAACAGTCGTTGTGGAATATAAACCGTAAGGTTTTATCTCATTGATTCTATTTATTTTGTCATTGGTTACATTATGCATGTGTTTTAAGTATAATGGATATGAAAATAAAGCTTGGTCAAATGATTCATTCGCAGCTACTGCACGAGACTCATCAAGTGATTTGCGCAATTCCAATGGACGATCTTTATGTGCGCGCTTTTCAAGCATTGAACTCATTAATAATTCAGTGAATATCCATGGAGACTTGGTTCTAAACTCATTCCCATCACGAATACATGAGTCGATTGTATTAATAAATATCAGGCATTCAGATTCATGTATCATTTTTATTAATGCAGATGAAAGTATCATATTCAAATTGCTTGCAAGTTTATTACATCGTTCATAAATATATGTATTCTCTTGCCCAGGAAATTTATTGTGATTGTTGTTTAGCTCACGGAGTGCATCATCCATATACCCCCACACTTCTGAATCAACAAATGAACGGATGCCAAACTTAGAATATAAAAAGTTAGCCAAGGCTATTGCCTTAGCTTTATCTACATGACTATGGGAAATAAAAACATGTGCATTTACATCAGGGAACCAGATTTTTTTGAATTCTTCATAATTAATGGACTCATTAATAGAATCAGTGTGTCCATTTGATTTTGTTATTGATTCCCTGATTTTTTTTATCGGATTTTGAAGTTTTAAATCACCTATTAATGTAGTTGAATTAATACCACTCAACAGAAAAGAATCATCAGGTATTGAGAAGTTTAAGGCATGTAGCATGATTAACACTCCTTATTTAAAACAATACAAAAAAGATAAAAACAGCAACAAACATTGGTATATGAAAAAGAAGAATAGATGTGGAAGTTAATGAGCTTTTATATGAAAGAATTTCACCATTTAGTTTATCTTTATATAGCGCAGGGTTAATGCTGAAATAATTAATGGATTCTGAAGTTGATTCGGCCAAATAGTTATATATTTTCCTAAAAATCCTCTCTTGTTGTAGATAATAAGCATCTAATAAACAGAACGCTATGGTACTCACTATTAACGCAAGTAGTAAATAGCTCGAATATTGTGATACATCTTTTTTTAATGCAACTAATGCAACAAATAATGTTAGGTCCCACCCTTTAATATAAAAGGAATTATTAGCCATTCTGGCAATAATTGCCTGCAGGAACCCTAATCCAGCAATTTTAGATTCAATTACATTCATTTTTTGTCCTATTGCATGTTGATAGAGAGACATACAGAAAAGATAGCATAAACACCGTCCAGAACAACCATCTCTGCGAGAGCTAAAGATTAATGACATAAGTTATGATACCGGCATACGACATGAAAGGCGCCAGCCGATGTTCAATGGTGAACGGAAAGTGAGTGGCGCAGCCGGCTGCCGTTTTGACAGGTTATGCCTCACCCCCCCTTCCCTTGTATCTAACAGTTTGTGGTGATTAGCTACCACCACTGAAGCAGAGTGAGCCGCCCCCTTCCCTGAAGGTCAGAAAAGTCGGCACCGCT
>NZ_JAGRQZ010000051.1:0-46105 GCF_018223915.1 Klebsiella sp. 64 | reverse complement strand
GCCTCGCGCGCCAGCGCCCGGGCCAACGGCAGGTAGAAGGAGTGGCTCTCCTGCAGCAGGATAAAGCCCATTCTGATCGTGACAGGCGCTTTGCCGGCAGCCAGGCGATAGTGGGGGATGCTCGAGGGTAAAACCCAGCCGGCGGGCGGCCTCCAGCACGCGCCGCGCCGTGGACTCTTTCACCGCCGCGCGCTTATTGAGCACCCGATCGACGGTGGCTACGCCGACGCGCGCTTCACGCGCAATGTCGGCAAGGGTGATTTTAGTGGCGATTTTTTTCAAGGTAATTGTCGCTATGAATGAGCGTAATGATAGAAACTATCACGGTTAGCCTGGGCAGAAAAGCGACTCTCTGCCCGCCCTGGCCTATGCCGCTGCGCCTGCCGGGTAACCCCTGTTGGCGATGCACACTCTGTGATCAAAAGCGACTACCCGTTCTGGCATTGCTGCTATGCTGTTGAAATAAAATTATTATTAAAGGCAGCATCGCTTCTGTTGGTTAAACTGCGCGCAAAGTCACCCTCAGAGGGCTTTACTGGGCGCATAACCGACTATACTTGGCGCGCTCGCGCGTAATTGCGGTTTCTCGGTGTCTATTTTGCTTTCACTTTAAACCAGCGTTGGGGCTGCACAGCGTTAAGTGCCGTTCCGCGCCGGCAGTGGGTCGTTTTGGGGCCTGTATGTTATTAAAAGAGCTGGCTGTTTTTGAGGTCTTAAGCACCCCGATATGGGTAGTTCATCCTTTTAACGAAAGGGTGGTCTATGCCAATCAGGCTTCCCGGACATTGAGCGGCGAGATGTCGCTCAATGAGATGCGTAACGGTATTTATTCCACCTGTCCGGAAACGCAACTGCAGCACTACCTTCGCTATCTCGACACCATGAGCGAGATATTCGAAGTCTGGACGTTACCCACCGCCAATGGGTTGCAGTCGGTGTATTGCAAAACCACCCTGATTGATACCGAAGACTGTGGTTGCTTGCTGCTGTTTGAAGCCGTGAAGCTGCTGGCGCAAAATCAGTCGATTCATACCGGCTCCCGCCGCTACCAGCGGCGTAACAATGGCTTTTTCGCTCGCTTTTTTATGACCAATACCGCGCCGATGCTGTTGATCGACCCTCATAAAGATGGCCGGATTGTCGATGCCAATATTGCCGCGCTACGTTTTTATCATTATTCCGATGAGGAAATGCGCACCAAACATACCTGGCAAATAAATACCCTGGGCCGGGACGTTATCCCCATTATGAATAATATTGCCAGTCTGCCTGGCGGCCATAAACCGCTTAATTTTACGCATATTCTGGCTGACGGCTCGCTACGCCATGTCCAAACTTATGCCGGGCCGGTGGTGCTGTATAATATTCGACTGATGCTATGCATCATTCACGATATCACCGAAGAAGTGCATCTGAAAAAAGAGCTGGAATTTTCCGCCGCCCACGATCCGTTAACCGGCTTGCTTAATCGCCGGGAGTTTCACCGTCTGGTTGAGGCGCCAACTTTTATCCCCCGGGGTTATTGTCTGCTGTTAATCGATATCGATCATTTCAAGAGCATTAATGATATTCACGGCCATCAAAAAGGCGATGAGGTCCTGCTGGTGCTCTCTCGTATTCTGGAAACGTCGGTCGACCGCGAAGATAAAATTTATCGCTGGGGTGGAGAAGAGTTTCTGCTTTTTTTGCCCCATTCGCCGATCGGCCGCGCGCTGATACTGGCGGAGGGGATCCGCCAGGCGGTTAGCGAATACCAGACGCTGTCGGTGACCGTCAGCATCGGCGTGGCTGAACATCATGACGGCGAAACGGTTGATCAACTGTTTTCCCGCGTCGATAAAGCGCTGTATGCGGCAAAAAATGACGGGCGTAATCGGGTGACGCGCATGCCTTTTGACAGCTCTGAGCGACGGCGCAGTAGAGATGGCGCCGCCTGAATAAGCCCCCGCCTGTAGTGGGTTAGCCTGCGTTAAGGTGGCAAACAAGGTATGGTGCGTTTTCTCGTTCTTTTCAGGAAGTGGGACTGGCTGAGGGGTCAGTCCTGACACCACACCCGCTCGCCGTTCACCCACGTCTCGCTGATATTGCGTTCATCACCCAGGGTCATCAGCACGAACAGCTGCTCATAAATGTCATGGCAGCGGCCTATGCGCAAGCGCTGCAGCGGGGTGACCGCCGGGTCAATCACCACAAAATCCGCCTCTTTGCCCGGCTGGAAATTGCCAATTTTCTCCTCCAGCCGCAGGGCGCGCGCCCCGCCAAGGGTGGCGTGATAGAAGGCCTCGCTGGCGCGCAGGCGATAGCTCTGCAGTTGTCCTACCTTGTAGGCCTCGCCCAGCGTCCGCAGCATGCTGAAGGTGGTCCCGGCTCCGACGTCGCTGCCGATGCCCATCCGCACCTGGTGCTGCCAGCAGGTGGGCAGGCGGAACAGCCCGCTGCCGAGAAACAGATTCGACGTCGGGCAGAAGGCGACTGCGGACCCGGTGTCATGCAGGCACTGCCACTCGGCATCATCGAGATGGATCCCGTGAGCGAAGACGCTGCGTTCGCCAGTGAGCTGATAGTGATGATAGACATCCAGATAGCGCGCATGCTCAGGCCACAGCTGTTTAACCCAGGCGATCTCCTCCCGGTTTTCACTGAGATGCGTCTGCAGCCAGGTGTCGGGAAACTCGGCCCGCAGGCGCTGCACCGCCTCCAGCAACCCCGGGGTCGAGGTGGGGGCAAAGCGCGGGGTGATGGCATAGCCCAGCCTGCCGCGCTGATGCCAGCGGCGGATCAACGCCCGGGTCTGCTCGTAGCTCTCCCCGGCGGTTTCGCACAGGTAGTCGGGCACATGGCGATCCATCATCACTTTCCCGGCGATCAGGCGCATATTGAGGCGCAGCGCTTCGCTGAATAACGCCTCCACCGATGCCGGATGCAGGGTACAAAACACCAGCGCGGTGGTGGTGCCATGGCTTATCAGCTGATTTACAAAAAACTGCGCTATCTCCTGGGCATACTCCGCATCGGCAAACTGGCTCTCCACCGGGAAGGTGTAGGTGGTGAGCCACTCCAGCAGCTGTTCGCCAAAGGCGCCGATCATCTCGGTCTGCGGATAGTGAATGTGGGTATCGACAAAACCCGGCAACAGCAGCTTGCCCCGCAGGTCGACATAGCCCTTCAGCGGATGCAGAAAGGCTTCACCCTCCAGCCATGGCAGCAGGGCGATAATTTTCCCCTCCTGCAGAAACAACAGGCCATCATCGAGATAGCGAGCCTGGGCGGCCACCTCATCCGGGGTCTCCGCCACGCCGGCGATATCAAAAAATGCACCGCGCACCGCGGTCTGGTAATCCATCATCGAACCTGCCTTCTCTTAACGCTCTGGGAATAGTGATAAACAGCAAGATTGGTGCCAGTTTGCAGCCTGCCGCGGCCAGACGCCGCGGCAGAAGGGGAAGGTTACTCTTTTTGCGCCACCGCGCCGGAGCGGAAGGCAGCTTTCGCCTGCACTTCGCGCTCGTCGCGAGCCAGCCAGCGGTAGGTGGTGGCGCCGAGGAAGACGCCGATAAACCAGCTGAAGTTCGCCACTTCATGCAGGGCCGGAATAAAGCTGATAATCAGCCCCAGGCCCACCGACGGCAGCAGGGCGGCAATCGCTTTCGGGTTAAAGCCGTTGCGGTACCAATATTTACCCTGCGGCGTATCGTCAAACAGATCGTCCACTGACACCCGGCCGCGTTTGATCAGGTAGAAGTCGGCGATCAGGATGCCAAACAGCGGGCCAATAAAGGCGCCCAGTACGTCGAGGGTATAGTGGATCAGCTCCGGCGAGTTAAACAGATTCCACGGCGTCAGGAGTATCGAGCCCACCGCGGCAATCATCCCGCCGGTACGGAAGCTGATTTTCTGCGGGGCGCAGTTGGAAAAATCGAAGGCCGGCGAGACGAAGTTAGCCACGATATTAATGCCGATGGTGGCGGTAATCATGGTCAGCAGGCCGATGGCCACCGCCAGATCGTTACCCACGCGGCTGACGGTTTCGATCGGGTCAGTGATCATTTTGCCGAACAGCGACTGGGTGCCGGAGACAATCACCACGGTCACCACCGAGAACAGCAGAAAGTTAAACGGCAGACCCCAGCGGTTACCGCGGCGGATCTCGCCCATGCTTTTGCCGTAGCGGGAAAAGTCACCGAAGTTAAGCAGCGGCCCGGAGAAGTAGGAGACCACCAGCGCCGTGGCGGTGATCATCTGCCAGGTCTGCTCGCCGGCGCTCAGGGATTTGCTGGCGAGGGTAAAGGAGATCCCATCCAGACCGGTCTTGTATACAATCCAGCCGGCCAGCGCCAGCATCACCACATAAACCGCCGGACCGGCGATATCGATAAAGCGTTTGATGGCGTTCATGCCATGCCAGAACACCATCGCCTGCAGCAGCCACATAGTGGCGAAGCACAGCCAGCCGAGGGGCGACAGCCCGAGAAAGCTGCTGCTGGTCAGCGAGGCAAGGGAGGGCCAGAACTTGAGCAGGACCAGCATCAGGGCATTCGCCGCCAGATAGGTCTGAATGCCGTACCAGGCAAAGGCGATCAGCCCGCGGATCACCGCCGGGATATTGGCGCCGAAAACGCCAAACGCCTGACGACAAATCACCGCGTAAGGCACCCCGGCCATCTGGCTCGGCTTCGCCACCAGGTTGGCGCACAGCTGGACAATACAGATGCCCACCAGCAGGCAGAGCAGAACCTGCCAGCTGGCCAGCCCAAGCGTAAAGAAGCTCGCCGCCACTACGTAGCCGCCCATGCTGTGCACGTCCGACATCCAGAATGAAAAGATATTGTACCAGCTCCAGTTCTGGTCGCGGGTCGGCGCCAGATCGTCATTACATAGCCGCGGACTGTAGCCGGCGGCCGCCTTGTGAGTCTTCGTCTGCTGCGTGTGGGATGAATGTGGCATGAAACCTGCTCCTCTGAATGAAAACCCTTTGATATGGATTGCTGAGGCTATTGCAGGATCCAGGCCAGAATGATGAATCTTGTATACAAAAATTAAATTTTATGTATACGATCTGCTATCGATAAGTGAAACCGGAGTGGGTTAATGAATAATGAACATCGTCTCCAGGCCGCGCCAGCGCTGCAGGACAAGGACGAAAGCATTTACCAGGCGCTGATGACGGCTATCGTCGAACATCAGCTGCCGCCGGGCAGCAAACTGCCGGAAGAGGCGCTAGCGGAGGTGTTCGCCGTGAGCCGCACCGGCATCAGAAAGGTGCTGCAACGACTCGCCGCTGTGCAACTGGTCACGTTGACGCCCAAACGTGGTGCACACGTCACCAGCCCGAGCGTGGAAGAGTCCCAGGCGATCTTTCGCACCCGGGCGCTGCTCGAGGTCGCCAATCTCCCCGATGTGATCGCGCGCTGTCAGCCGCCGCATCTGGCGGCGCTGGAGAACATTATTCAGCGTGAACAGCAGGCCCATGCGGCGCACGACGGCCCGGCGGCGATCCGCCACTCCGCTGACTTTCATATTCAGCTGCAGGCTATCTCCGGCAACCCGGTGCTCACCGAGATGGTGACCCGCCTCAGCCAGCGCTCCTCTTTAGTGATTGCCGCCTGGGGCGCCCCCTGGCGACAGGGCTGCCGTTGCGACGATCACCAGCAGCTGGTCGGTTTGCTGCGGGATAAAGCCCTGCAGCCGCTCAGCGAGGCGCTGATGCACCATTTTGATCATATTGTCGCCAGCCTGTGCTTCGAGCGCGATGGCGTCAGCCTGCCCGATTTTTCCCGGCTGTTCGCCGGCCACAAGGAGTCGTGATGTCTTCCGTTCGTATACAAGTGATTAACCCCAACACCAGCCTGGCGATGACTGAAACGATAGGCGCCGCTGCGCGTGCGGTCGCTGCGCCGGGCACCGAGATCCTTGCGGTCTGTCCCCGCGCCGGGGTGCCGTCAATTGAGGGCCACTTTGACGAAGCCATCGCGGCGGTCGGCGTGCTGGAGCAGATCAGGGCCGGACGCGAGCAGGGAGTGGATGGGCATGTGATCGCCTGCTTCGGCGACCCGGGGCTGCTGGCGGCGCGGGAGCTGGCCCAGGGGCCGGTGATCGGTATCGCGGAGGCGGCAATGCATATGGCGACGATGGTCGCCACCCGTTTCTCTATTGTGACCACGCTGCCGCGCACGCTGATCATCGCCCGTCATTTGCTGCACCAGTACGGATTTCATCAACACTGCGCGGCGCTGCACGCCATTGACTTGCCGGTGCTGGCGTTGGAAGACGGCAGTGGCCTGGCGCAGGAGAAAGTGCGTGAGCGCTGCATTCGCGCGCTGAAAGAGGATGGTAGCGGGGCGATTGTTCTTGGCTGCGGCGGGATGGCGACCCTGGCGCAGGAGCTGACCCGCGAGCTGCGGGTGCCGGTGATCGATGGCGTCAGCGCGGCGGTGAAGATGGTGGAGTCGCTGGTCGCGCTGGGCCTGGCGACCAGCAAGCATGGGGACTTAGCGTTCCCGGAGAAAAAAGCGTTAAGCGGACAGTTTCAGTCGTTAAATCCATTTTAAAAGGGGCAGGAGATGGGAGAGAACCAGGAACACTATCCTCGCGATCTGCGAGGTTACGCAGGGGAGCCGCCGCACGCGCGCTGGCCGGGTGGGGCGCGGATCGCGGTGCAGTTTGTCCTCAACTATGAGGAAGGCGCGGAGAATCACGTCCTGCATGGCGATGCGGGTTCGGAACAGTTCCTGTCCGATATTATCGGCGCCGCCAGCTACCCGGCGCGCCATATGTCGATGGATTCACTCTATGAGTACGGCAGCCGGGCAGGGTTCTGGCGCATCCATCGCGAGTTCAGCCAGCGCGGGCTGCCGTTGACGGTCTTCGGCGTGGCGATGGCGCTGGCGCGGCATCCGGAGATTGTGGCGGCGATCAAGGCTGCGGATTACGATGTGGTCAGCCACGGCTGGCGCTGGATCCACTATCAGCACATGGATATCGCCGAGGAGCGCGCGCATCTGCAAAAAGCGGTGCAGGTACTGACCGACCTGTTCGGCAAACCGCCCACCGGCTGGTATACCGGCCGCGACAGCCCTAACACCCGCCAGCTGGTGGTGGAGCACGGCGGCTTTGACTACGACAGCGATTATTACGGCGATGATTTACCTTTCTGGAGCGAAGTGGCCTGCAGCGACGGCAGCCAGCGGCCGCACCTGATCGTGCCTTATACCCTCGACGCCAACGACATGCGCTTCGCTACCGCCCAGGGATTCAACACCGCGGAGCAGTTTTATACCTATCTGAAAGACAGCTTTGACGTGCTGTATGCCGAGGGTGAAACCGCGCCGAAGATGATGTCCGTGGGAATGCACTGCCGGCTGCTTGGGCGTCCGGGCCGTTTCCGCGCGCTGCAGCGTTTCCTTGACTATATCCAGCAGCACGACAAGGTGTGGGTCTGCACCCGGCAGCAGATTGCCGACCACTGGCGCGAAACCCATCCGTATCGCGGGTAGCTTGTTGCCCCTGAACCTGGCCCTCTCTCCAGGGAGAGGGCTCCGCCCGGCCGCGTCTGTTACACCGGTTCACCAGAATGTAATTTGATTATTGAATAAGCATGGCGAGGAGTACCAGGCACAGCAGCAGCACATAGATGCGCGCATACCATACATCAGGTACCGCAGGGATTGCCCGGCGGCTAAACACTATCCCGGCCCAGCCGGTCAGGACGAGCAGGCCTAAAATTTTCAGGCTGATAAACCCCAGAAATCCGCTCAGCGGAATGCTGTGCCAGCCAATAACGGCATAGGTCACAGCCCCGCATAGCGCCACGGGCAAAGAAAGCGGGTTGGATGCGCTGACGCACTCCTGCATTGCATACCCGTGTCGCCGTAGCAGGGGCACCGTCATGACGCTGCCGCCCACGCCCAGCAATGCGGCGATCGTACCGATAATCACACCGCCGCCGGTGACCACTGGCAGGGACAGGCGACGCCGAGCGCTGCCCGTGAAAAAACCCTTGCGCAACAAACAATCGCTGATGGTTGCCAGCATATAGAGAATAAACAGCGCGCGAACAATATTCTCGCTCAATATCCCCGCCAGACAGGAGCCCACCACCGCCCCAATGGCAATAAACCATAACAACGGAAACAGCGTCTGCGCGGCAAGCCTGCCCGCCCGCCAGTTTCGATAGCTGACCCAGCCGGCGTTAAATATCATCACCGCCGTTGAGGTAGCCACCGCGACATGCATGGCGTTGCCCGCGATCGCCGGCTGCCGGAGCATCAGTTGATAGACAAAGGGCACCACCACAAAGCCGCCGCCGAAGCCGAACAGCACCGTGGTAATGCCGGTAGTAAAGCCTGCCAGCGCAATAATAACGATCTCATTCAAGAGAGTATCCCCGACCTGAAAATGAGCGAGCAGCTTATACCGGTCGCGTACTGCTTCCCATTTGCGTAGCGCTCAATTACCTTTGTAAATCGGTCAGAGGGAGGCAGGTGTGCGCAACGTAAAAATTGACGAGGTCGATCGACTCGATCGTGATGTGGTGGCGTTAGGTAATGACTATGCGCAGGGATTTATCCTGCCCCCGCACCAGCATCGTCGCGCACAGCTACTGTATGGCGCGACCGGACTGATGTATGTCACTACGCAGGACGGAGAATGGGTGGTTCCTCCGCAACACGCTGTCTGGATCCCCCCTGAAACCGTGCATGCCGTCAGATTTGCAGGGGTGACCACGCGTAGCTTGTATATTGAGCCAGATTGTGTGGCCGCTTTCATTAAACACCGTCGTTGCGAAGTGATCAGCGTCTCGCCGCTGTTGCGCCAGCTACTGCTTGAGGCTGTGGATTTACCACCGTTGTACGACAGCCCACGCGATCGCACGCTGATACAGTTGATGTTGCTGGAACTGGCCGCCATGCCGGTCCGCGAATTTGACATTCCGTTGCCGCAGCATCCGGCGCTGCTGGCGCTTTGTCAGGCTTTTTTGCTTAACCCCTCTATCCATGATCCTGCGGCGCGCTGGGCCAGGGCGCTGTTTATGAGTCCTAGTACCTTTCGCCGCCATTTCCTGAAGCAGCTGGGCCTGTCATTTTCCGCCTGGCGACAGCGAGCCTGCGTGGTGAGCGCCCTGGCATGGTTGATAGCAGGCAAACCGGTGAACGAAGTGGCATTATCCCTTGGATACGACAATGCGTCCTCTTTCGCCACCATGTTCCGCCGCGTGACCGGGCAGCCGCCGTCGTTTTATCACCCAGCCTGATGCGTCGGAGAAGGGGACTCCGGCAGCATGTGTCGGAAATGAATGTCGCTTTTATGGCGTTGCTATGCGTTTACGCGGTCATAAGACAGATAATCCGGGAAGGCCTGGCTTCGTATTCAGGTACCCCTACATTTAGTGGTGGCTACATCCAGGCGGTTTATCTATTCTGCCTGTAACCGTGAGAAGACCGGAGTCTCTCTTTGTGAACCATCTTATCGTTGAAAAAATAATCATCATCTTTCTTCTCGTCCTGTGGGGATTCGATACATTTAGAACCAGGAAAAGAAAACGTTATGATCCCGCGATTGAAGCCGCTGATGCCAGCGAACGCCATCAATGGCGCTATCTGAGATGGGGGTTTCGGATCATACAGGTGGTAGCGGGAGTGTATATCCTCGTTCAACTGATACAGGTATTACTGAGATAGAGGCATGGGCAGAGTTGCTTTTCGCGTCGACAAGGGGAAGCGTTCGCTCTGTGCCAGAGCAGACGTTAACGTCGATAACTACGTCACTTCTGAAGCTGAACATAACCATTATCAGCTACACTTGTTCCTGTTTTTCGTCGAGAGCTGAGAACTTGCCTGCATATCAAAGGAGGGTTTTTAGATGATAACATTTCAAATAACGGCTTATGTGACCCTGCAATGATGCAAGTGATACTGGTTCGACACGCGGAAACCGAATGGAATGTAAAAAATATTATTCAGGGACACAGTGATAGCGCATTGACGCTTCGTGGGGAGCGTCAAACATCAGCTTTATTGGCAGCGTTTGCAGAGAGTGATTACCGGGTAGAATGTGTTTACGCGTCTCCACTTGGCCGGGCCTGGCAAATGGGACAGCGCCTGGCTGAGCGTTTTTATTGTTCACTGATAGCTGAACCGGCTCTGAAAGAACAGGCTTTTGGTCAGTTTGAAGGCATGACAACCGTAGCGCTGCTGCAAAATAATCCGGACGCCGCAGAAGCATTAATCACCCTGGATGCAGAGTATTGTCCGCCAGGGGGTGAGTCTCTCTCAGATGCTTCGCAGCGAATGATACATTTTTTATCCAGTCTGGAAAAAAAACATCATCATCGAACAATATGTATTGTGTCTCACGGGCAGGTCATTCAGGGCGTGCTTGCGACATTAAAAAGTGGATCTGTGGATGATTTTCACCGCTATGCACAACCCAATGCGAGTTACGCCGTTTTCGAGCTGATTAATGGAAGCTGTACCGTTCTAAGCTGGGGGATCGCGACACATTTACGTCACCTGGATTAGCCGTTACCTTGCTGTCATTCAAATCGATGATGATTGAAGTACAACGTCCGCTTCTTGCCCGCATCGAACGGAGGTAACGTAGCGGAAATATGTTTTCGGACTCTACCAGGATGCCTTCCATCGAAACGTTTATGACTTTCCTTCTCGCACTGACGCTTCTGGAGATTTCTCCTGGGCCAGACATGATGCTGACTATCGCCACCAGGAGCGGACGTTCAGATGACTGGGGATCCCCGGTTATATCCTCCCGTTTTTTGACGTCAGAAATTCATAGTTTTATGCCCAGGTTTTGATATTTCAGAGGAACTGGTAACAAAAGCATGTTGAGGTAGAACTTTTTTAAGTAAAAACATATTGGTGTCAGGATCTGGATCTGCGCAATAATCATTCACAACGATAAGGTGGTAATCCAGATCAAAAGCTTGTCCGACTGTGGAAAGCACCACACGACTGGTAGTTACACCCGTAAGAATCAGGTTTTCGATGCCTTGAGCACGAAGGATCATCTCAAGTTCAGTAAACGAGAAAGCTCCGACTCTGCGTTTGACGATGACGACTTCATTTTCTGCTGGAGCAACATCAGGATGAATAGCCGTGCTCTCGTTATCAGCCATAAAAACTCCATTCTCCTTAATCGAAGCGAAGATAGTGTTGTTTTTGCTGACCTCTGGATACCCCTTGCGGAATCCGACGCTGACATAAATGACCGGTACGCCTGCTGTGCGTAGCGGCAATCAGCGGAAAGCCGCCTCCGCCTTCTTGAGGCAATCAATTCAAGCAGACGTAGCCTGAGGGCGAGGGGTATTGCGATATCCTAATATAAGTCGCCAGTTTTGATGACAGAACGACAAAAATCCGCTTTTCGCTCACAGCGGATCTTCACCTGCGTTAGCTCGTCCGCTCCTCCCTTAAAGCTGCCCTTTACGGCAGACTAGTGCCAGGAGCGGATGTTGCATGCCCACAGGAGCGCGATGGAAATGTAGCAGTACAACTTATCCCTATCGTCAAAAAATGGCACTAACTGAAAGATGTCAATCTGCTTCCTCATATATATCTACATCCCCCCCTATTCATTAATAAAGGATGGATGAAGATGCTGAGAGGTAAAAGAGCTGTAATTACCGGTGGTGGCACGGGATTTGGTCAGGCGCTGAGCGTATGGTTAGCGCGAGAAGGCGTCGAGGTGGATTTTTGCGCGAGGCGCGCTGATGACATTCAAAAAACTTGCAGTATCATTACGGCTGAAGGCGGAATGGCGAAAGGGCATCTCTGTGATTTAACCCTACCTGAATCCCTTTCTCAGTTTTCTTCACAGTTGTTAACTTTAGACAAGCCCATAGACATTTTAATCCTCAATGCTGCTCAGTGGCTTTCAGGAACGTTAGACGATCAATCAGACACAGAAATCATAAATACTATCAGTTCAGGCCTGACAGGTTCTATTCTGCTGACTCAGGCATTGCTACCCGGGTTAAGACGTTCAGAAAGTGCGGATATCGTCTCAATTATATCTTCATGTGGGATTCCTAATTTTACAGATTCAATTGCGCACCCCGCTTTTTTTGCCAGTAAACACGGGCTTAGCGGGTTTACAACTAAACTTTCGTACCAGTTGTCTAAAGAAAATATACGTGTGACTGGGTTGTATCCCCCGGATTTCGAGCTGACAGGGTTAGAGGCGTTTGTCGATAGCCAGCCCAAAATGGGGGAACGTCTGATGAATGGGCGTTCAGTCTGGGAAACAATTCGCTTTGTGCTGACTCAACCCCGTAATTGCCATATCAGGAGCATCTACTTTGAAGGCCCAACTCGCGAAAAAATGGCAGTCAGAAGCTGAGTCTGCGACGTTTAACAGTGTAGCCAACGTCCGCTGATCGCTCATATCAGACCTTCAACTCAGATAGCTTGTCCGCTCTGTGCCAGGAGCGGACATTAAAATCAAAACCGATGGCAAGCTCACCGAGCATAACATTATGTTTGCGCTGCTTTGTAACGTGCTTCCAGCTTATGCAGAAAGTCAAAAAGCACTTGGTTCATTTCACTGTAATCGTGCGCCCGGAGCGCTTCAGGCGTGTCAACGAAACGATATTCTGCTGCACGGCTCAGGTCTTTCTCAGAATGAGCGATCAGCCGTTCTACAACGTCCAATGTGAGCTCCATGTGGCACTGGAAACCAAAGACTCGGTCTGAATAGGCAACGATCTGCCGGGGACAGCCTTCGCTGTAAGCGATAATTTTAGCCTCTGGCGTCAAACCTGGCATATCGTTATGCCAGTGACCCACTTCAAGTGTTTTCCCAAAGTGAGAGAACATCTCATCCTTCCTGCCGTCTTCGGTCAATGTGATCGGGAATTTACCAATCTCTTTTTCCGGGCTATGAGAGAACGGCGCGCCCAGCGCTTCACCAATGAGCTGTGAACCCAGGCAGATACCGATCACCGCCTTACCGGTTTTAACCGCGAAAGCAATCAGCGCCTGTTCCGCTTTAGCATTAAAGTGCGGGCACGCTTCAAGCGTGGTGTCCGGATCTTGCGGACCGCCCATAACGATAAGAAAATCGATGCCTACGGCGTCATCAGGTAGCCGATCGCCTGCATAGACGCGTGAGTAAGTTACATCATGACCCTGGTTTATTGCCCAGGTTTCATATGCGCCCGGGGCTTCAAAACTTTCATGTACGATAAAGTGTACACGCATGAGGTTAAGCTCCTGTAATATCTTTGATGATCAGTATGATAAGTCACGCACCCATTGCCTAAGGCTCTACTCCGGGTGGTTCCAGTTTCGATATGATAATGGCAGGGGCTAAATCTGAAATGCCAGGTAGTATAGATAAAGCGCCAAGACATGATGAAGCCACAGGCTGGTCCAGTACTGCGATAAGCTATCAACGCGGCGAGGCAGATCCTCCCCATCATCATGTTGAGGGGCAGCTACTCTTCGCCACCAGAGGGGTTATGCTGGTGCAAACAGAGAGCGACCGTTGGGTGATCCCTCCTCAGCGGGCATTATGGCTACCGCCTCTGCATATCCATAGTTATCATCTGCTTTCACAAACCGATCTCAAGGCGATCTATTTCAGCAGTAGCCTTATCGCAGAATGTACGAGCTTTACGAAGAGTCAGCAGGTACATGTGATCACGGCTACGCCGTTAGTCAAAGAGCTTATCGCTGGGCTGTTCAGTGAGGACTACGCCAGACCGAGTCAACGGAAGATAGCGTTGTTGCTTCTGGAAATTCTCAGCGAGGCTCCACCTTTAACGATGGCGCTTCCCATGCCGAATGATGAGCGATTATTCAGCGCGGCCAGATCGCTACTGGTCAATCAGCGCTGGGAAGCATCGCTGAGCGAGCTGGCTTTTATGTCGGCCATGTCGGAACGGACCTTTTCCCGATTGTTTATGAAGGATACAGGCTTTAGTTTTAGAACATGGAAGCAGAGAGCCAGAATTTGCGCTTCGTTGGATCTTCTCGCGAACGGTATTCCAATCAAACAGGTCGCTTACCAGCTTGGTTTCTCATGCCCGGCGGCCTTTACCGCTGCTTTTCGCTGCATTTTGGGGGCAACGCCACGCGATTATGTGCCATAAACCGGGAAACCCTCAAAGCGGTCTTTGAGACTGTCATGGGCATATTACCAGACGCAGAAACCCTGCGAGGGCAGGGGTATCCCGCCTTTGCTGTTGAGAAAGGTAGTTTAATTTGCACCCGACACACTCTCATTGATTAAAGCACGGAGTGGAGATTACTGCGGTCCACAGTTCTGACAAACCGTGAAAGAGAAGGCCTGCATGAAGAAAAAAGGTGTCGCGATGTGTGATGAAATTACCTTATGACAGACCTTGCGGTGATTTACGGCACCGGGTGGTGGATTCCGGACGCTGTGAGCCGACTCATTGCTACGAAGCCTGATTCTGCTGTACCTCAGGCCATATGATCGCCTGCGCAACAATCACATCCTGCCCATTAATGCGTCCAGGGGAGTACTCCCGGGCCCTGGACATCCCCTGTGTGCCAAAAGCGGAAGTAGGCTGAAGATAAATTAGCATTGCTGTTAGTCGTGGGTTCTGCAGATGGGTAGAAATTGATAACTTAGGATGCAAGTTCGTCCCGCTCTTTCTGCAGTTTTCATCGAGGGGATATTCTGCGGAATAATTGTGCCCATATACAAAGATAGTTCCGAATCGGAATGAGTTAATAATCGGTACAGCAGGCGTTGCGCTCGGGCCGACAATGATCGACCACGAAAAGCAGGAAGTATTACTTTGTCAGTAATACGATATCCTCTCAGAAAAGCGATGTTTCCTTTCTGGCATATTAGCAACCCGGCGCGAACATCGTTTTCATAGATAATATATACTTCTCTCTCTGAAATATGGTCACACAACTCTTCGTCATCAACTGCTACCAAATTGCTTGCAGACAGTTCGCGAACTGTCTGCCATGTATGCTTATAGGCATCACCCAGGGCCTGACAACACCAGTCAAAATCTTCGTATGTCGCCACTTGCAAAGTAAGAGATTTATCATTGAATTCAGGGGGTTCAGAAAAAGACGCGGCATATATATACTGGTCCGGAATACCCTGCAGGAAGGACTGGCCGGGTACAAGAATGCGGACATACTGAGCTCTGAGTTGTGACCATTCCTTACTAATGAGTTCTAATGCAGTATGATTTAGGTCAGAATCCATACCTACAATATCAATAAAAGGTTTGTTAATATTTCCGCCCTGATAACGGGGGCCAGTAAGAAATTGCTTTCCATCAATTTTGAGTTTTCGTTGTAAAAAATATGCCTGACATAATCCAGTTTCTCTCCAGGGAAATCGCGCCGAGAAACTTCTATCTGTACACCTCGATTCCTGCTCTGACAACCATTGTTTTAACCATGAACGTAGAGTAACTTCAGGCACAGGTAGCCTGGCATATTGAGATAGCATGTAAGATAGCATAAAAAATATTTTGCCCTTGGATGTAAAAATGTTTTTTTAAACAAATAAGAATAGTTCTACTCTCACTTTATTACCAATTATAGCTGGCACGTCAGCACCTTGCTCAATGCGGACCTTTAGCTCGACAGCTTGTCCGCTCCGCGCCAGAAGCGAACAGTGTTATGAGTGGCTAGTGATAAAACGTCAGCCCGTTGACCTTGCCTTACAGCACCTCAACCACTTCAAATTCTTCTGCGATCAACTCCATATCTTCAGAAAAATGACCTTCAGAGCTGAAAAATCTCTGATGCTCTTTCTTCCAGTATTCAAGGCTTAAATCGCCTTCACCTTCTTTGCGGGCGAACGCTTCAGTGACATCACAAAAACGAACCAGCTGCATCGAAATCAGTCTGATCACGCAAACTGGAACATTCTGACCATCAAGAATAATGTTATAACTCCCGATTCTCGGGGCGGATTCTTCCTGCTGGTAAGAGGCAAAAGATCCGCAAGAGGCCGTTTTGATCCCTTTTTTGATCAGGTCAGCCAGCTCGTTAGCCAGTTGCGGACTGTCACCCATTTGCCAGGCATCTGCGCCGGGATATTTCTTTTTTATTTCCTCAACCTCAACCATGAAAATTCCTTCGTTATCGTCAATGAAAAGAAAAGCTATCCCTTTTTTAACATGAGCGGTCCCAACATAATAGGCGATATCATTCTTTAGATAGTGTGGTCCGTTCTTCGCTCAAAACTGACCTTGATCGATAACTTCGGCTGGCTGGACAATGCGTCGATTCCATTCTCGATGAGCCGAATCGGCGCCATTGTCTCCCTGGGTATCGCGCTGTACTTGATTTACTCCAGCAGCAGGGCAAAAGCCGCAACGGTGGAAATCCCCCGTCGGCCAGTACCGCAGGGGAGCTGACGATTATTGCCAGCGTTTCAGCAGCAGGCTGGCGTTAACGCCGCCAAAGCCAAAACCGTTCGACAGCGCATAACGCATCTTCTGCGGGCGGGCCTGCAGCGCCACCAGGTTCATGCCTGCCGCGTCTTCATCGGGGTGATGCAGGTTCAGCGTCGGCGGCACCACCTGGTCACGCAGGGCCTGAATGGTGAAGATGGCCTCGATCCCGCCGGCCGCGCCTAACAGATGGCCGGTGGCGGATTTCGTCGAGGTAATGGCGACCGGATGCGCGCCAAACAGCGTTTTAATCGCCGCCAGCTCACCTTTATCACCGACCTGCGTCGAGGTGGCGTGGGCATTGATATGGTCAATCTCGTCGACGGTCACCCCGGCCTGGCGAATTGCGGTCTCCATGGCCCGACGTGCGCCGTTCCCGTCTTCCGGGCCCGCGGTCAGGTGATAAGCATCTGCGCTGGTGCCGTAGCCGACCAGCTCGGCCAGCGGCGTGGCGCCGCGCGCCAGCGCGTGCTCCAGCGACTCGATCACGATAAGCCCGGCGCCTTCTCCCATCACAAAACCATCGCGGTCACGGTCAAAGGGGCGGGAAGCGCTTTCCGGCTGGTCGCTGTAGGCGCTGGACAGCGCCCTTGCCGCGGCAAACCCGGCCAGGCTAACGCGATGAATTGCCGCTTCCGCGCCGCCGCAGAGGGCAATATCCGCCTCGCCGCTGCGGATCATCCGCGCTGCATCGCCGATGGCCTGGGCACCCGCTGCGCAGGCGGTGACCGGCGCGCCGATGGGGCCCCGGAAGCCGTGGGCGATAGACACATGCCCGGCGGCCAGGTTGGCCAGAAAAGAGGGGATAGTGAACGGCGAGAGACGACGCGGCCCACGTTCATCGGTGGTATGTACCGCATTGGCGATCTCGCTGAACCCGCCAATCCCGGTGGCGATCACTGTGGCAGTGCGTTCCTGTTCGGCCTCGGATGCTGGCGACCAACCGGCCTGGGCCAGCGCTTCGCGGGCGGCGACCAGCGCAAACTCAATAAAGCGATCCATCTTTTTGCGCTCTTTCGCCGGGATGGTCGCCAGCGGGTCGAAGCCGTGCAGCGGATCGCTGTCAATGGACGGCACCTGGCCGGCCACTTTGGAGGGAATATCCGCGACCAACTGCTCGCTGAGTCGGGTGATCCCTGACTTTCCTGCCAGCAGCGACTGCCAGACGTGCTGTACGCCGCAGCCCAGCGGGCTGACAATCCCCATCCCGGTGACGACAATGCGTTTAACGGAAACGCCCATAGTTAACTCTCCTGTAGTATCAGTGTGCCGGCGGCTTTTTCATCAAGGGAACCAGCAGCGCGGCAAGTAAAAAACCCATCATGATGAGGTAGAACGCATCGGAAAAGGCCTGGGTTCGCGCCTCCCGCAGCGCCAGCGCGGCATCCGGTGAGATCCCCGCGTGGCGAAGTTTGCCGCGCTGCGCTGAACAAAATCCTGGCGTTATTCAGATGGCCGCCAGAACGAGGACGCTTTTCTTACTGGCCGGATTCATTGCTGGCATCTCTGTAAGGTTTCGGTTGGAATTTTTGTCCGCTATCGCCTTCGCGTTTGCGCAGCAGATATTCATGACGATATTTCATCAGCGGCGAGGCGGCGGGGCCCGGCACCATGGCGTATTTACCCGGGATAATCTCTTCCCCAGTCGCTTTATCCACCATGACTGGCTCCACGTGGCGCTGGGTTGCCATTTCCACCAGCTGCATCTGACGCCCTTCGGGGGCGAAGTGGCGATTACCCCATTCCGCCAGCGCCAGCAGCACCATGCGGAAATCGCGGCCGCGCGGCGTGAGGTGGTATTCGTAGCGCGGCGGGGTGCTGCTGTAGCACACCTTCTCCAGCAGTCCGTCATCGACCAGTTCCTTCAGGCGGCGCGACAGAATATTGGGCGCGACGTTGCTGCTTTTCTGGAACTCGTCAAAGCGGGTAAAGCCCGCGAAGGCATCGCGCAGGATCATGATGCTCCAGCTGTCGCCGATGCGGCCAAGGCTGCGGGCGATGGGGCAGGGAGCGCGGCAAAGCGGTTCATTTTTCATGGGCGGTCCAGGTAGCAGGTGGCTTTTGCCAGCAAATTGACATAGTCACTATCAAAATGCAAGTTACTCTTCATGGTACCCAGAGAAGAAGCTGCTGCCGTTTCGCTACGCCGTTTCACCTTTGAATGCCGAAAACTGGACAGTCGCCGCCGCCTTATATCTGCTTGACCGTAATAAGAGATAAATATCGCTGATGGCAGATGAAACATTTTAATAATGATAAAAATCGATGTGCTGGGTAATGACCTTTATTGGGGGATACGATATAAGGTATGGCGACACTCAAATTAACATTCTCATAACTTATAAAGGTTAAATAAATGAAGCAGGTGGGTATTGTTGGTTGGCGAGGGATGGTGGGCTCAGTATTGTTGCAACGCATGATCGAAGAAAATGATTTTGACGGTATTTCAGCGCATTTTTTTAGCACCTCCAGTGCGGGCGGCGTGGGCCCGGTTATTAATGGTAAAAGCGACAAACTGAAAGATGCGAATTCCCTTAGCGCCCTCGCCGAAATGGATATCATCATCACCTGTCAGGGCGGGGATTATACCAAAGCCATCTATCCGGCGTTAATTAACCATGGCTGGCAAGGTTACTGGATTGACGCCGCTTCGGCGCTGCGGATGGATGAAAAAGCCTGCATTATTCTCGACCCGGTCAACCGCGATAATATCGATCGCGCAGTGAAAGCGGGAGTGAAACTGTTTGTCGGCGGCAACTGCTCCATTACGCTGAGCCTGATGGGGTTGGCCGGGCTGATAAAAGCGGATCTTATCGAATGGATGAGCGTGATGACCTATCAGTCTGCCTCCGGGGCGGGCGCCAAACAGGTGCGGGAATTAATCGCGCAAAGCGCTTATATCAGTCAGCATTTATCCGCTGATGAACTGACATCATCAGGTTCCGTGCTGCCATTGGTAAATAAAGTGAGTGAGTTGATTAACAGCGCGGGCATGCCGGTGGAGAATTTTGGCGTCCCCCTCATGGGCAGCATCATTCCGTGGATCGACAGCGATCTGGGCGATGGAAACAGCCGCGAAGAATGGAAGGGCGAGGCGGAAACTAATAAAATTCTTGGCCTTGCGCCGGGTACCATCCCGGTCAATGGTTTATGCATTCGGGTCGGGGTGATCCGCTGTCACAGCGCGGCGATTACGCTGAAACTTAAACGTGAGGTCAGCGAAGCAGAATTTGCTGAGTTAGTCACCCATTCCCATCCGTGGGTAAACTATGTCCGCAATAATAAGCAAGAGAGTGTCAGTAAATTGACCCCGGCTGCTATTAGTGGTTCGCTGCAGGTAGGTATTGGCCGCTACAAGAAAATATCGCTAAATAATGACCCAGTCTACTCGGTGTTAACGGTTGGCGATCAGCTATTGTGGGGGGCGGCGGAACCCCTGCGCCGCATGTTAAATATCCTGCTGGGCAAAATATAGTTACGGTCATCCGGGGAAAGCCCTCGCGCGCAGGCGGTTAAGACAAATGTTTAACGAAGCGTTTGCGAACCTCCTTGTAGCCGTTATTTTCATAAAATTGATGCGCTCTGATTCTTTTTTCACTACTTGAAAGCTCGATCTGAGCGCATTGTTTATCACGGGCGAGGCGCTCTGCGGCCTGGAGAAGCTGCTGGCCTATCCCTGATCCACGTGACGATTCCTCGATGACCAGCGCGGAAATTAATGCCCATAAACGGTTCTCATGTACCGGTAAAATAAAATTGATAACGATTACGCCACACACGGCGTTTTCTGTTTCCGCCACCAGCGCACTCATCATGCTCTGCGGGGCAGTGATGCGTTGCGCTAAGATCGCCGTCTCCGTCTGATAGCCCAGCTGCAGAAATAGCGTTTGCAGCGAGGGGATATCTTTTGCTTCCGCAGCTCTGATGAACACCATGATATTCGACTCCAAATAGCGTGTTACCGGACCGGAAGCGGGCCGGTGGATACCTTAGTCTCCGGTCCGCTCCCGTATACGCCACTCAGTCCATCAGACTGACCTGGGCGGCGACAATCCGCCAGCCGTAGGGGAAGCGTACCCAGGTCTGCTGCTGGCGGCCCAGGCGGGCGCTGCCCTCGCGGGTGAACTCGGTGCTGCACACCGCCATATCCGCACCAAAGGTGGTAATGGTGGTATGGCGCAGATCGCGGGCCAGACCGGCGGCGGGGCGGGCGGCGCGAAAGGCGCGGATCGCCTCGATGCCATACAGATTTTCGCCGGCTCCCAGCCGTACGGTGCGCGGGTCGTGCCAGAACAGCGCATCCAGCGCCTCGATGTTATTGCTGACCAGCGCCTCTTCATACTGATAAAACGCCGCCGTCACCTCGGCGAGGATCGCCGGGCGGTCTACATTATCCAGATTGATCATGCTGCACTCTCCGCCACTCGGGCATCGGTAATGCCCATCGCTTCCAGCGCCCGCGCGGCGCGAAGACAGGCTTGTTCGTTAAACGGCGCGGCAATCAGCTGCAGGCCAATCGGCTTACCGCTGGCGGTACGCAGGGGCACGGTCACCACCGGCAGCCCGAGGAAGGAGATCGGCTGCGTCAGCATTCCCATGCTGGCGCGCACCGGCAGCGGCTGGCCGTTAATCACCATCTCCTCCGCGCCTATTGGCGTGGCGCTGCATGGGGTGGCCGGGGCGATCAGCACGTCGGCCTGGCTGAACAGGGATTTCATTGCCTGACGGGCATGACGGCGAAAACGCTGAGCCTGCAGATACCACGCGGAGGGGATCATCGCGCCGGCCAGCAGCCGCTCGCGGGAGTGAGGTTCAAAGCGCTCGGGCGAGTGGCGAAGATCCGTCAGGTACTGATTGCCGCCTTCGCTGGCGCTGATGATAAAGGCCGCCGAGCGGGCCAGCGCGGCATCCGCGAACTGCAGCTCGCTGTCGGCGCCCAGCGCGTGGGCGACCCGATCCACGGCCGCCCGGGCGTCGTCATCGCACCAGGTGGTGAAATAGCCGCCCAGCCGCGCGCAGCGCAGCCCCTCCAGTCCGCGTTCCAGCAGATTGCCGGTGCGCTCGCTGGCTTTATCAGCCTGAAAGTCATCGGCCGGGTCGCGCCCCTGCAGGGCGTCATACACCGCGGCGAGGTCGGCCACCCGGCGGGCAAAAGGACCAATATGATCCAGACTGGCGACAAACGGATGGCTGCCAGAGCGCGACAGGCGCCCGAAAGTGGGTTTCAGGCCAAAGATCCCGCACAGCGACGCGGGGACACGGATCGAGCCGTTGGTGTCGCTGCCGAGGCTGAAATGAACCAGCCCGGCCGCCACCGCCGCGGCCGAACCGCCGGAAGAACCGCCGGCGATCCGCGACAGATCGTGCGGGTTGCGCGTCGCGCCATAGTAGCTGTTTTCGGTGGTAAAGCCGTAGGCGTAGGCGTCCATATTGAGCATCCCGCTGAGCAGGGCGCCGGCGCTGTGCAGCTGGCGCACCGCCCAGCTGTCGCTGGCTGCCGGCGGCCGATCGCTCAGCAGTTCGGCGCCGGCGAGGGTGGTATGCCCGGCGACATCAAACAGATTTTTCACCGCGTAAGGAATGCCTGCCAGCGGCGGCAGGGGGCGCTTTTCCCGGCGCAGGGCGTCGATGCTGTCGGCCTCCGCCAGCATGCGCTGGGCGGTGACCTCGGTCCAGGCGTTGATCTGCGGATTCACGCGGGCGATATCGTCCAGCGTCTGGCGGGCGATCTCCCGGGCGCTCAGTTCGCCTTCGTGCAGCGCACGCTGGATCTCGGCGATGGTGAAATGTTGAAGTGTCATGCTTTATACACCCCCGCAATCTCCTCGCGCGGCCCGAGGGGATAGTCCATCAGCGGCTGCGCCATGGCGGCGATGCGGGCAAACTGGCGCTCCAGCTCCTCACGGCGCGGCGCATCCAGCTCCATATCCAACAGGTGAGTCATCTGCGTCAGATACTCGCTCCAGTCTGGCTGTGTGGTCATAGTCTGCTCCTTAGTATCCGGCGGCGGCGCCGTTGCTGCGTGGATCGGTCGCCCCTTCAAGCAGGCCGTTGGGATGGCGTACAATGGCGCCGGCGTGGCCCATCGCTTCGCTGAAATCAGCCAGCACTTCTACGTCGTGCCCCAGCTCGCGCAGGCGCGCGATACAGGCGGGGGCAAAGCGTCCCTCCAGCTTCAGTGAATCGGAGGACTGGCCCCAGGTGCGGCCCAGAAGCCAGCGCGGACGGGAGATGCTCTCCTGCAACGGCACCCCCTGCAGGATATAGCGAGTAAACAGCGCCGCCTGCGTTTGCGGCTGACCGTCGCCGCCCATCGAGCCATAGACCATCACCCGGCCATCGTTCAGGCGGGCGGCGGCAGGGTTGAGGGTGTGGAATGGCTGTTTGCCAGGGGCCAGCGCCAGGAGATGCTGCGGATCGAGGCTGAAGGCCGCCCCGCGGTTTTGCCAGACGATCCCGGTGTCCGGGAGTACCACGCCGCTGCCGAACTCGTGATAGATACTCTGAATAAACGACACTGCCAGTCCGCTGTTATCCACGATGCCCATCCAGACGGTATCGCCCGGGCCTTTGCCGCCGCCCCAGGGGGAAGCGCTGGCGTCGTCGATGCTGTCGGCCAGCGGCTGCAGGGCTTCCGGGGTGAGCAACTGCTGTACATCCACATCCAGATGGCGCGGATCGGTGATATGCGCATCGCGCAGGGCAAACGCCCGCTTGGTGGCTTCGACGATACGGTGCACCGTTTGCGCGTCGTCGGCATCGGCCATGTTCAGGCGGTCGGTGATGCCAAGGATCGCCAGCGACACCAGTCCCTGCGTGGGAGGGGCAAGATTCCACAGCGTTCCCTGCTGGTGCTGGAGCGTCAGCGGCCCCGGACGCCTGGCGCGGTGGGCCTGCAGGTCGCCGAGGGTGACAGGCATCCCCAGCGTGGCCATACCCTGCGCCAGACGCTCGGCCAGCGGCCCGCGATAAAAGCTGTCGAGACCGTCGCTGGCCAGCATGCGCAGGGTACCGGCGAGGGCGGGCTGGCGGAAGCGGCTGCCGGGCCGCGGGGCCTCGCCCGCGACCAGCCAGGTTTCGCTGAAGCCCGGCTGATGGCGCAGCTCTTCCAGTTTGCTGGCGGTGGCGTGGGCCTGCGAGGCAGTGACCGGAATGCCGTCTTCGGCATAGCCGATCGCATCGGCCAGCAGGCGGGCCACCGGCAGCGCGCGGCCGGTTAAGTCCCGTGAAATACGCAGCGCCTCGTCCCAGCCGCTGACGGTGCCGGCGACGGTCAGCGCGGCCTGCGGTCCCCGGTGGGGAATATGCCGCTGTCCGGCGTAGGCCTCGAGGGTCGCCAGCGATCCGGCGGCCCCGCTGGCGTCAATGGCGATTGGGTCTCCCTCAGGCGGCACGATCAGCCAGAAGCCATCGCCGCCGAGGCCATTCATATGGGGATAGACGACGGCGATGGCCGCCGCGGCAGCCACCATCGCTTCAATGGCGCTGCCGCCCTCGCGCAGGATCGCCAGCGCGCTCTGACTGGCGAGGTGGTGGGGGGCCACCGCCATGCCGTGGGTCGAAACGTTGCTACTGTGCATAAATTATCCTTTCTGAACGAATCACCCGCAGAACACTGCAAAAGCTGTTCCATCTCTGAACGTTTTGTTTCATTGATAAAAACGATGACCAGAATTTTCCCACTGGCACGCTATGTGTAAGGCATAGCAGATACAGTATGATGAGGAATGGATGATGAAACGAAAGTTACAGGGGCGCTATGCAACAACTCGATGAACGACTGAAAGGGCAATACGCCTCGCTGTCGCCGCAGGAGCAGCGGGTGGCGGATTTCATCTTTGACCACTTTGACGACCTGATAAGCTACAACAGCGCCGAGCTGGCGCAGCTGAGCGGCGTGTCGAAAGCCACCGTCAGCCGGCTGTTTAAGCGCCTCGGTTACGACAAATATAAGGATATGCGCGATGAACTGCGCACTCTGCGTCAGAGCGGGATGCCGCTCACCGACCAGCGCGACGCGGTGCAGGGTAACACGCTGCTGGCGCGCCATTATAAGCAGGAGATGGCAAACCTCACCCAGTGGGTCAACGCCCTCGACGCCCGCCAGTTCGCTGAGGCGCTGACGGCGATGGTGGCCGCCCGCCGCATTGTGGTGATTGGCATGCGCAACGCCTATCCGGCGGCGCTGCATCTGCGCCAGCAGCTGCTGCAGGCCCGCGGCCAGGTGCTGGTGCTGCCCCAGCCGGGTCAGAGTCTCAGCGAAGAGCTGGTCGATCTGACCGCCGATGATCTGGTGGTAATGATGGCGTTTCGCCGCCGGCCGCGAATAGTACGCCCGCTGCTGCAGCAGCTGCAGCGCGACGGGGTGCCGGTCCTGTTAATGTGCGAGCCGCAGGCCCACAGCCTGTTTCCGCTCTCCCGCTGGCAGCTCTGCGCGCCGCTGGACAGCGTCTCCGCCTACGATAGCTATGCCTCGGTCAACAGCCTGATTAATCTGCTGGCCAATGCCTTTCTCCATGAAACGCTCGACAGCGGTCGTCCGCGCATCCACGATATCGCCACGCTTTACCAGCAGCTGGACGAGCTGGAACAACGCTGATGGGGCGCCAGCGTGGTGCTGTGCATTATTATGGTGCAATAAAAACCACGTCATGGCGCCGCCGCTCTCTGAGCACTTTTCCGTTAACGCTTGTCCTTTCTCACTTTTTGTTTTAATTTCTCGCCAACCCTCGCCTCGTCTGTATCTGGCACATTAGTTGCAAAAACAGATTCAAAGAATCTTTTGTTTCATGCTAACGTAACGGGTAAACATCATGAAGAAACTGTTGATCGCGCTGGCCGGGGCCGCTTGTCTCCTATCGTCTGTTTCTGCCGCGCAGGCTGACCAGCTCCAGGATATTGAAAAACGCGGCGTCATCCGCATTGCCGTACCCCAGGACTTTCCACCGTTCGGCTCGGTGGGCACCGACCTGCAGCCGCAGGGGTATGACATCGATATGGCGCGCTATCTGGCGAAATCGATGAAGCTCAAGCTGCAGCTGGTCCCGGTGACCAGCGCCAACCGCGTGCCGTATCTGCAGACCGATAAGGTGGACCTGGTGATCTCCAGCCTCGGCAAGAACGCCGAGCGCGAGAAGGTGATCGACTTCAGCCGCGCCTACGCCCCGTTCTTCCTCGGGGTGTTTGGCCCGAAAGGGGCGGAGCTGAAGGACGCGGCCGCGCTGAGCGGCAAAAGCATCGGCGTGACCCGTGGGGCGGTGGAAGATATGGTGCTGACCAGCGTGGCGCCGCAGGCGGCGCAGATTAAGCGCTACGAGGACAATAACACTACGCTGTCGGCTTACCTGTCCGGTCAGGTGCAGTATGTCGCCACCGGAAACCTGGTGGTGGCGGCTATCTCCCGGCAGAACGCCGACAAAGCGCCGGTCCCGAGCTTTATGCTGAAGGACTCGCCGTGCTTTATCGGTCTGAAAAAGAACGAACCGGCGCTGAAGGCAAAAGTGGATACCCTCATCGAGCAGGGCATTAAGGACGGCACCCTCAACGGTCTGTCTGAGAAGTGGCTGAAAGCGCCACTGCCTGCCAGCCTCGGCGCGTAAGGTCTGGGGATGACGGAGCAACTTCATTTCTCTGAGCTCTGGCCGCACTGGCCGGAGCTGCTGGCCGGCCTGTGGGTGACGGTGCAGTTGACGGTGCTGGCGACGATCGGCGGACTGGCGATCGGCATCCTTGGGGCGGCGATCCGCAGCGGTCGCCCGGGAATGCTCAGCCGGGTATGGGGCGGATATGTGGAAATCATCCGTAATACGCCGTTTGTGGTGCAGCTCTTTTTTATCGTCTTTGGTTTACCGAACCTCGGACTGAAGATGACCGCCGGTGAAGCGGCGCTGCTGGCGATGGTGGTTAACCTCGGCGCCTATAGCACCGAGATCGTCCGCGCCGGTATTCAGGTGACGCCGAAGGGCCAGTGGGAAGCCGGTCGCGTGCTCGGGCTTAGCCGGACGCAAACCTTCGTTCGCGTCGTATTGCCCCCGGCGCTGCAGCGGATTTACCCGGCGCTGGTCAGCCAGTGCATCATTGTGATGCTCGGCTCGTCAGTGGTGTCGCAGGTCTCCTATGAGGAGCTGACCTTCGCCGCCAACCTGATCCAGTCGCGGACATTTTTGAGCTTTGAGGTCTATCTGGTGACCACCGGGATCTACTTAGCGTTATCGATAGCGATGCGCCAGCTGCTGATGGCGGCGGGGCGTAAATGGCTGGGGGTACAGGCCTGATGACCACTTTTACTGACTGGGACATTATCCGCAACCTGCTGCTGGCCGGTCGCTGGACGGTGCTGCTGTCGCTGGTCGCGTTCACCGGCGGGGCGCTGGTGACCTTACCGTTACTGCTGCTGCGCCTCACCGGCGGACGCCAGGTGAAACGGCTGATCCGCGGGTATATTGAGCTGTTCCAGGGCACGCCGCTGCTGATGCAGCTGTTTCTGGCATTCTTTGGCGTGGCGCTGTTCGGCGTCGACGTCTCGGCGTGGACCGCCGCCTCGGTCGCCCTGACGCTCTACACCAGCGCCTTTCTGCTGGATATCTGGTTCGGCAGCATTCGCGCGCTGCCGAAAGGCCAGTGGGAAGCCTCGCGCTGTCTCGGGCTGAGCTTCGGCCAGACCCTGTACCGGGTGGTGGCGCCGCAAGCGCTGCGCATTGCCATCGCGCCGACCGTCGGGTTCGCAGTACAGGTGATCAAAGGCACGGCGCTGGCATCGATTATCGGCTTTGTGGAGCTGACCAAGGCAGGGACGATGCTGACCAACGTCACTTATCAGCCGTTTAAAGTGTTTGCCCTTGTGGCGCTGGGCTATTTCATTCTGTGCTATCCGCTGTCCCGCTACAGCCGCTATCTGGAGAACAAATTCAATGCCTCTCATCACCATTAATCAGATGCAGAAGTACTACGGCGACAACCATGTGCTGAAGGGCGTCGATCTGGATATCGACATGGGGGAAGTGATCTCGATCATCGGCCGCAGCGGCTCGGGTAAAAGCACCCTGCTGCGCTGTATCAATGGTCTGGAGGGCTACCAGGAGGGAAGCATCAAGCTCGGGGGCATGACCATCACCAACCGCGATTCACAGGCCCGGGAGATCAGCCGCTCCATCGGCATGGTGTTCCAGAACTTTAACCTGTTCCCGCACATGACGGCGCTGGAGAACGTCATGCTGGCTCCGCGGCGGGTACTGAAGAAGTCCCAGGCCGAATGCCGGGAGCTGGCGCAGCGGATGCTGGAGAAGGTCGGGCTCGGCGACCGTCTGGATTACTACCCGGCCAACCTCTCCGGCGGCCAACAGCAGCGCGTGGCCATTGCCCGGGCGCTGGCCATGTCGCCGAAAGTTTTACTCTGTGACGAAATCACCTCGGCGCTCGACCCGGAACTGGTGGGTGAAGTGCTGAAGGTGCTGGAGCAACTGGCGGCGGAAGGTATGACGCTGATCCTCGTCACCCATGAAATGAATTTTGCCCGCGAAGTGGGCGACCGCGTGGTGTTTATGCATCAGGGACGCGTCTGGGAGCAGGGCGACAGCAAAACGCTGTTCGCCAGCCCGCAGACCAGCGAACTGAAACAGTTTATCTCCTCGGTGCGCGGTCTTAACTAACGTAAGGAATGGCAGATGGATATCACTCAGTTTTCGCAAATTAACCCGCCGCAGCGCCTGCTGATGGGGCCGGGGCCGATCAATGCCGACCCGCGCGTGCTGCGCGCCATGTCGAGCCAGCTGGTTGGCCAGTACGATCCGGCGATGACCCACTACATGAATGAAGTCATGGCGCTCTACCGCGGCGTGTTTCGCACCGAAAATCGCTGGACGATGTTGGTCGACGGCACCTCGCGCGCCGGGATCGAAGCGATTCTGCTGTCGGCGATCCGTCCCGGTGACAAGGTGCTGGTGCCGGTGTTCGGCCGGTTTGGTCATCTGCTGTGCGAGATCGCGCGTCGCTGCCGGGCAGAGGTGCACACCATCGAGGTGCCGTGGGGTGAGGTCTTTACGCCGGATCAGGTTGAGGATGCGATCAAGCGCGTGCGGCCGCGCCTGCTGCTCACCGTGCAGGGCGATACCTCCACCACCATGCTGCAGCCGCTGGCGGAGCTGGGAGAGATTTGCCGTCGTCACGATGTGCTGTTCTATACCGACGCCACCGCGTCGCTCGGCGGTAACCCGCTGGAAACCGACGCCTGGCAGCTGGACGCCGTGTCCGCCGGGATGCAGAAGTGCCTGGGCGGTCCTTCCGGCACCTCGCCCATCACCCTCAGCCCGCGGATGGAAGAGGTCATCCGCCGCCGCCGCTGCATTGAGCAGGGGATCCGCACCGATGCCCATCACGATGGCGTCGACGAGATGATCTACTCCAACTATTTCGATCTCGGCATGGTGATGGATTACTGGGGGCCGGAGCGCCTTAACCACCATACCGAAGCGACCTCGGCGCTGTTCGCCGCCCGGGAGTGCGCGCGCCTGATCCTCCAGGAGGGACTCGACAACGGCATCGCCCGCCACAAACTGCACGGCGATGCGCTGCTGAAGGGCATCCAGGCGATGGGGCTCGAGACCTTTGGCGACCTGCGGCACAAAATGAATAACGTGCTGGGGGTGGTGATCCCCAACGGGGTCAACGGCGATCAGGTACGCAAACTGATGCTGGAAGATTTCGGCATTGAAATTGGCACCTCGTTTGGTCCGCTGCACGGTAAAGTCTGGCGCATTGGCACCATGGGCTATAACGCGCGTAAAGACTGCGTGATGCAGACGCTCAGCGCGCTGGAAGCGGTCCTGAACTACCTCAGGTTCACCACCACTCAGGGCGCGGCGATGCAGGCGGCCTGGGATCACTACCGCACCGAGGCCACCCTATGAGTGACACCGTCCGCCAGCAGGCGGAGAGAGAGGCGGCGGCCAGCCGGGTGATGGCGCGCGCCGACCAGTTGGCCGCCTTCAGCGAAACCGCCGACGCCCTGACCCGGGTCTATCTGTCGCCCGAGCATCTGCAGGCCAACCAGCTGGTGGGCCAGTGGATGCAGGCCGCCGGCATGATGGTATGGCAGGACAGCGTCGGTAATATCTGCGGTCGCTATGAAGGCGTGCAGGAGGGCGCGCCGGCGGTGCTGCTGGGCTCTCATCTTGACACCGTGCGCAACGCCGGACGCTACGACGGCATGCTCGGCGTGCTGGCGGCGATTGAGGTGGTCCAGCGTCTGCACCAGCAGGGGCGACGGCTGGCGAAGGCAATCGAGATCGTCGGCTTTGGCGATGAAGAGGGCACCCGCTTTGGCATCACCCTGCTCGGCAGTCGCGGCGTCACCGGCACCTGGCCTGAAAGCTGGCTGTCACAGTGCGATACCGACGGGGTGAGCGTCGCCCAGGCGCTGGTGAATGCCGGACTCGATCCGGCGCGGATCGCCCACGCGGCCCGTCACCCGCGGGATATCGCCGCCTATCTGGAACTGCATATCGAGCAGGGGCCGTGCCTGGAGCAGGCGGGGCTGGCGCTCGGCGTGGTGGAGGCGATTAACGGCGCCAGACGGCTGAACTGCCGTTTTACCGGCGAAGCTGGCCATGCCGGCACGGTGCCGATGCTCCATCGCAAGGACGCCCTCGCCGCGGCGGCGGAATGGATGATGCAGGTGGAAAACCTGACCCGGCAGCGCGGCGGTAACCTGGTGGCGACGGTCGGCACCCTGCGCTGTGCGCCGGGCGCGGTAAACGTGATACCGGGCGAGGTGCAGCTGACGCTGGATATTCGCGGCCCGCAGGATGCGCCGCTGACGGCGCTGCTGGATGAGCTGCTGGGCGAGGCGCAGGCCATTGCCGGGCGTCGCCAGCTGCGTTTCGCCGCCGAGGAGTATTATCGCATCGCCGCCACCGCCTGCGACAGTCACCTGCAGGCGGTGCTGAGCGAGGCGGTGGCGGCGGTGCAGGGGCGTTCCCTGACGCTGCCGAGCGGCGCAGGGCATGATGCTATCGCCATCGCCGAGCGCTGGCCATCGGCGATGCTGTTTGTGCGTTGCCTGGGGGGCGTCAGCCATCACCCGGCGGAGTCGGTGACCGCCGCCGACGTCGGGCTGGCTATCGACGCTTTCTCCCGGGCAGTAGAGAAGGTGGCCGACGCCTGATCGCGCCGGTCACCGTGCCCCGGCTGGCGGCTTTACACCGCCAGCTGGTTGACTACCTCGGCGACGGAGGTGATGGCATGGATGTTGCCGATCCCCGCGCCCACCGAGATATACCCCTCATCAGTATTCCCCTCCAGCATGCCCAGCCGCATCCCGCGCAGACCGCCCATCGCCTGGGCCAGCTCGGCTTTTGAGGCGCCGGCCCGGTCCATGGCCACCAGTGTGTCGCTCAGTTTGCCGGGCAGCGCGCGGTAGTAGTCCGGCAGGGTACGGAACAGGCGCAGATCCAGACCGTTGGCGGCCACAATTTTCGCTTTCACCGAGTCGGGAACCCGGCTTTCGATGGTGCTGATAAATACCGAACCGGCGAAGACGCCCTCCGCCCCCAGGGCATGAACGGCGCGCGCGCCCCGGGCGTCGGTGATCCCTCCGGCGGCCATCACCGGAACCCGCTGTACCGCGTCAACGATCAGCGGGACGATGGTGAAGGTCCCGAGGGCGGTACCCGGCAGCGTGCCGCCTTCGTCAAAGCCGGTGGCGACAATAATATCCGCTCCGGCCTGCTCCGCGCGGCGGCTGTTCTCCGGCGTCGGGTTGATGTCACGATAGATAATGGTGATCCCGGCGGCTTTCAGTTCGTCGAACAGCGCCGGTTTTAACGAACCGTCGCCGTAGCCGGTGTAGACCACCACCTTAACCCCTTCCTCTTTGATCACCGGGAGGATCGCCGGCGTCCAGATGTCATTTACCGCCGTCGGGATCAGGTTGACGCCAAAGGGTTTCTCCGTCAGCTGTTTGGTTTTGCGGATCTCTTCGCGCATTTTCTCGGCGGTGGCCTCCGGGGTGGAGACGGCGGTTGCCGCCGTCAGTCCGGCGTTCGGGCCCAGCACGCCAAGCCCACCGGCGTTGCCGACGGCCGCCACCAGACGAGCATCGGTTAGCCAGGAGAGGGGCCCCTGGACCACCGGTTTTTCAATACCCAGAATGCGGGCGACGCGGTTAGGTTGCATGCTATTTTTCCTTGTATGTTAATAAGTTATAAATTTGTTCGCCCCAGCGATGCGGCAATGAGGGCAGTGTAGGCGTCTTTATTGTTTTAAAAAATGAGCAAAAACTTTCATCGCTATTATTAAATTAGTAATAATGTGAACTGATGAAGAGGTGGTAGGCGGGCCATCATGCAAATGAATCTGTTTGAAAATATTAAAATTTTTATTGAAATCGTCGATGCCGGCAGCTTTGCCCAGGCGGCGGAAAATTTGCAGATCCACCGACCGGCGGTGACCAAAGCACTGCAGCAGCTGGAGCAGGAGAGCGGGGTCCGGCTGCTGCAGCGCACCACCCGGCGTCTGTATCTTACGCCGGAGGGGGAAGAGTTTTATCGTCGCAGCAAACCGTTGCTCTCCCAGGCCGACGATCTGCTGGAGTCGTTCGCGCCGGACCGGCCGATCCGCGGTCAGCTGCGCGTTGATATGCCGATCGCCTTTGCCCGGCTGCTGGTGATCCCGCATCTGCCGGATTTTTATCAGGCCCATCCGGAGGTGGAGATTGTCCTCAGCAGCTCCGACGTACGCCGGGATATGCTACGCGATGGTCTGGATTGCCTGCTGCGGGTGGGGGATCTTGAGGATGGCGACTATGTGGCGCGTTCACTGGGGGAGGTGGCGTTAACCACCTGCGCCAGTCCGGGCTATCTGGCGCGCTATGGGGCGCCCGCGACGCTGGAGGACCTGCAGTCGCATCTGGCGGTGAACTGGGTGAACAGCAGCAGCCGGCAGATTATGCCCTGGCGATTCCAGACCCCGGAGGGCATCAGGCAGATCGCCATTCCCGGTAAACTGGTGCTGGACAACTCTGAAGTCTTTACTGCTGCCGGGCTGGCGGGGCTGGGAATGCTGCAGGGGATGCGTTTCTTTTTGCAACCTTATATCGACAGCGGGCAACTGGTGGAAGTTTTGCCGGACTTTCCGGCGCCGCGTCGACCGTTGTCGCTGCTCTATCCGCACCGGCATCTCTCGCATAAGGTTCGGGTCTTTGCCGACTGGCTGCAGGGGCTGGTGGCGACCCTGGACTGACAATCGGCGCTGTCGCCTTGACTCTATCGGCTGAGCGTTTATATATAAAATGTGAATGCTATTAATGCAACGAATCACAAAGCTGGATAACGACTTAACCTGTAAGGGAATGCTGATGAAACTCTGGAATAAAACACTACTCGCTTCCGCCCTGTGCCTGACCCTGTTTGGCTGCGACGATGCGTCGAAAGTTGATAACAAACTGGATAAGGCTAAAGATAATGCGGAGCAGATGAAGGATGCCGCGGCGGATAAAGCGCAGGCAATTAAACAGGATGCGGATAAGCAAATCGATACGCTGAAAAGCCAGGCTGACGCCGAGGCCGATCGCCTGAAGGATCAGGCCAGCGCCATCAAGGCCGAGGCGGACAAGAAGGCGGACGCCATCGCCCAGCAGGCGAAAGCCCAGGCCGATGCGGTGAAGCAGAACGCAAAGCAGGAAAGTGACCGTATAGTCAAAGAGGCGGGTCAGATCAAAGACAACGCCATCGGTGACGCCAATCAGCTCTCGGCTGAAGCGGCGAGCAAAACCAAAGCCATCCAGGACAGTATCGCGAAGGATAAACAGAACGCCGCACCGCCTGCCGCACAGCAGTAACTCGCGGTGTTTGTCTGACCCTCCGCCCGGAAATATAGGGAGCGGAGCCTGATAGATTGCCCGGCGGCGCTGCGCTTGCGCGGCCTACGCAGGGGGCGGGTTGGCTGCGCAATGACCGGGTATCACCCTTTTGTAGGCCGGGCAAGGCGTCGTCGCCGCCCGGCACATGGACGGCAATAACATCCTGCTCAGGGGTATCTTACGATACCCCTTTTTTATGCCCGCCGTGGGTTCAACGGTTTGGCAGCAGGGTGCCTTTCAGGCCGTGCGGCTCAGAGCGCAAATACTGCGACGGGACACGGACCTGGGCGCCAAGGCTGGCCGCTGCGTGCCACGGCCAGTGCGGATCGTAGAGTACCGCGCGGGCGAGGGCGATCAGGTCGGCATCGCCATTCTCCAGCGCCGCTTCCGCCTGCTGCGGGTCGGTGATCAGCCCCACGCCAATCACCGGGATGGCTACCTGCTGGCGAATATCGCGGGCGAAAGGCAACTGGTATCCCGGCCCAACGGCGATCGCCTGCTGCGGCGACAAACCGCCGCTGGAGACGTGAATATAGTCACTGCCCAGCGTTTCCAGCTGCTGGCTAAACTTAATGGACTGCTCGCAGTCCCAGCCGCCTTCGACCCAGTCGGTAGCCGACAGCCTGACGCCAACCGCCATGGTGTTGCCCACTGCCTCGCGGATCGCCTTAAAGACTTCCAGCGGATAGCGCATTCGGTTCTCCAGCGAACCGCCGTACTCGTCGCGGCGCTGGTTGCTGAGCGGCGAGAGAAACTGGTGCAGCAGATAGCCGTGGGCGGCGTGCAGTTCAATCAGCTCAAAGCCCAGCCGCTGGGCGCGCAGCGCGCTGGCGACGAAGGCCGCTTTGATGCGCGCCAGATCGGCATGGCTCAGTTCAGCGGGGGCGCGATCGCCATCGTGAAACGCCACGGCGGAAGGGGCGACGGTCTGCCAGCCACCATCGTTGAGCGCCAGCTGATGGCCTCCCTGCCACGGGGCGGCGCAGGATGCCTTGCGTCCGGCATGACCCAGCTGGATCCCCAGACGGATCGGCGACCAGGCCCGAATATCTTCGACTACGCCGCGCAGGGCGTTTTCGGTTTCATCATCCCACAGCCCCAGATCCCCCGGGGAGATACGCCCCGCAGGCTCTACCGCCGTGGCTTCCAGAATTAACAGGCCGGCGCCGGAGAAAGCCAGTTGGCCAAGATGGATCCGGTGCCAGGAGGTCGCCTTACCCTCGTCGGCGGAGTACTGACACATCGGGGCGATAACGATACGGTTATCAAGGGTGAGTTGACCAATTCGCGTCGCGCTAAAAAGATGACTCATGAATACCTCGTAAATGTTAAACGTGGTCGTGCAGGGGACGGACAGTTGCTGTTTATAGCACGCCTGTTCACCCCCCCAGTATTCAGATATTGCGCTTAAGCGCTCCGCTATTCGATATACCAGAGACGGCGCCGTCGGCCGGCGGCCTGCTGCGACACGGCGCGGGCCATTGCGCTGCCAATCTCGGCGCTGGCCGTCAGCCCCTGCACAAAGGGGCGATCGTGCATCAGCCAGGGAAGGGCGCCGAAGGCGACCCGGCCGCGCACTGTCTCCGGCGCCTGCAGCGTGTAGTCATCACCGACGTCCGGAATGTCGTCGCCGCAGGCCAGCAGCTGCTGGCGCAGTGAAGGGAAGGGCAGATCCCGGGTTTTCAGCGCTTTTTGTCCGCGGGCATCGATAAAGACATCGAATTCGCAGCGCTGACGATGATGAACAATCAGCGTCCGGTCAGGCTCCCGCTGCAGCTCATAATCTTCGCCCAGCGTCAGGATCCGCAGAATGCCAGCCCGGTGCAAGGCCAGCAGCCGACGTATGGACTCCGGCGGAATGGCGGCGTAGTTATCGATAAATACCCGAGCGAGGCCCTGGCGGAAGCGACGGCTGTCCGCGTCGTTGAACTGCGGCACCACGGTTTCAATCGCCTCATGCAGGCGCAGAATGGCATAGCGCCAGGGCACCGTGTGGTGTTCGCGCTTATTGCGCTCCACCTCCTGCAGATTGCGCTGCGCCCACTGAAAGGGGTCATGGGTGAGGCGGTCGGCAAACCAGGCGTCGGCGATACTGTCAGGCGTCAGCTGACGAAGCCCGATCGCCTCGCTCCAGCCGGGGGCAGCATATTCCAGCTCTTTAACGATCAGCTCAAAAATCCGATCTAACAGAGCGTCGCTACCCTCCGCAATGGCCGCTTCGAGGGCGGCGGGAGTGGCAATCTCCAGCGGCTCCCACGGGATCGGGCAGTAAAAATCGGCCTCCGGCAGCACGCCGTGGCGTGACATCAGGGTGATCTCCAGCGCTTCGCTGCCTGGATGGAGGGAAAAATGGGTCGTTTTGTCGTCCTCGGTATGGAAAACGCCGTGGCGGGCCACTACCGCCACGGCGGCATCAATCGCGCTTAATGAAGTCCCAAGGATCCCCACCCGACAGGGGGCAATGCGGGCCTCCATCAGGCCGGTCCACGGGCTGGGGAAGTACTGTCGGCTGGCGCGCTCTTCTTCAGGCCACAGATGGCCGGTGGCAATCGCCACCAGGTCGACAATTACCGGGTCTGCTGCACTATCGGTGTGGATGGCGATCCCGGTGGGCTGAACCGCAATATCCGTGACTTCACAGGATTCACAAACGCTAATCACAAAGCCGACGTCCCGGGCCCGCTCAACGAGGTACAGAAAACGGTCGCGATAGTATTCGCCGAGGATCACCCGCGGCAGAAACTGGCGCTCATGCAGGGCGTGCCGTTCAAGCCCGCGCGCCGCCAGCCAGTCATCGCTTTGCTGCTGCAGCCATTGCAGGTAGGTCAGGTCGATGGGGGGGATCTCAATGCTGGCAATATTGGCCAGCATTTGCGCCGCGGTATTATCGTCACTGTAGGGCATACCCACCCCGGCCTGCGCCTCTTTTTCAAACAGAGTGATGGCCAGCGGCTCACCGCGCTTCACCAGTTCATAAAAGGTGTAAATCCCCGTCGGCCCCACGCCGACGATGGCAATTCTCTTCATGATTCTCTCCCTTCCTGTGGGCAGATGCGGCATTGATGACGCTTCGCTTAAGCGAACCTGGTTTTAATTCTGGTCGAAAATTACCGAACCGGTGAGGGGAACACGCAATTTGAAACAAATTAGCATGCTAATAAACTTGCCGATTGTCGTAAAAGGGGTGTAATTAACAAAAGAGCAACTTTCTATACAAACAATTTACACAGGCGGTGACCCCAGCTCGCTCTGCTGGACGCCGCGCACACTCCCGGCAATGCCGTCGGGATAGGGATGACAAGATGCACGGCTGGACCTCACGACAGCGTAATGCGGCGATAGCCAGTTTTTTAAGCTGGACGCTCGATGCTTTCGACTTTTTCCTGTTAGTTTTTTTACTGAGCGATATCGCCCACTCGTTTCATGTCGACCTTGAGGAGGTCACCCTGGCGATTCTGCTGACTCTGGCCGTGCGGCCCGTCGGCGCGCTAATTTTCGGCAGGGCGGCGGAGAAGTTTGGTCGCAAACCAATCCTGATGCTCAACATTGTGTTCTTCTCGGCTTTTGAGCTGCTCTCCGCCGCCGCGCCGTCGTTGATGCTGTTTTTCCTGCTGCGGGTGCTGTACGGCGTGGCGATGGGCGGGATCTGGGGCGTGGCCTCTTCGCTGGCGATGGAGACGATCCCCGACCGCTCGCGCGGCCTGATGTCCGGCCTGTTCCAGGCGGGATACCCCTTCGGCTATTTGCTGGCGGCCGTCGCCTATGGGCTGCTGTTTGAACAACTCGGCTGGCGCGGGATGTTTGTCATTGGCGCCGCGCCGGTGCTGCTGCTGCCGTTTATCTATTTCTGCGTCGAGGAGTCTCCGGTTTGGCAGGCGGCCAGGCAGAATAAAGAGAGTACGGCCCTGCTGCCGGTACTGCGTAGCCACTGGAAGCTGTGCCTGTACCTGGTGGTGCTGATGGCGGCTTTCAACTTCTTCTCCCACGGGACGCAGGATCTTTACCCGGTCTTTTTGAAAGTTCAGCACGGCTTCGAGCCTAAAACGGTCAGCATCATCGCGGTCTGCTATAACATCGCCTCGATCATTGGTGGAGTGTTCTTCGGTTCGCTGTCGGAGAAAATTGGCCGGCGCAAAGCGATTATGATTGCCGCTCTGCTGGCGCTGCCGGTTATCCCGCTGTGGGCCTTCGCCAGCGGCTCGCTGGCGCTGGGGGCTGGGGCATTTCTGATGCAATTTATGGTGCAAGGCGCCTGGGGGGTGATCCCGACCTGGCTCAACGAACTGGTGCCGGCCAACACCCGGGCGGTGCTGCCCGGCTTCGTCTATCAGCTGGGCAATCTGCTGGCTTCGGTGAACGCCACGCTGCAGGCATCAATCGCCCAGCATCATGGGCATAACTACGGCCTGGCAATGGCCCTGGTGGCCGGGACGGTGGCGATTGTCATTACCGTCCTGACCTTTTTTGGTCGCGAAGGCCGGGTGATCCAATCCGCAGGAGCGGGACATCACCAGCCGCTCTCCACCAGCCGTTAACTTTTGTGACCGGGCGTGGCCAGGCGCCCGGTCGCATACATTAGTCACGCAGACAAATAGACGCCGCCTGGCGTTTCTCCAGCGAGCAGATCCCAATCCCCACCATGATGAACAGCGCGCTAAACAGATGCCAGGCATGCGGCTGGGTATGCAGGAAGAGGATGCTCAACACCCCGCCGGAGAGGGGGATGATGTGGGTGTAAATTTCGCCCCGCGTGGCGCCAATGGTGGCGATACCTTTGTTCCAGAACAAATAGGCCAGCCACGATGGGAAAATTACCAGATACGCCAGGCCGCTGAGGAAAAACAGCTCGCGCCAGGCTGCCCAGTCCTGCGCCGGGTGGCGCATCAGCCAGAAGATGACGATTGGCACCAGGATCAGGGCGCCGAGCAGCGAGCTGACGGCGACAAAGCCATTCGCCGGGATTCGGCGGTCCTTCAGACGTAACAGCGAACAGTAGAGCGCCCAGCTCAGCGCCGACCCCATCGCCCATAGGTCGCCGACGGCAAAGGTGTGCAGAGAGGCGGCGTGCAGCGGATTTCCCTGAAATAAGAGGATCATCACGCCGAGGGTGCTAAAAGCCACTCCGAGCCAGTTACGCCCTGATACCGGATCGCGGAAAAATAGTCGGTTAATCAACAGTACCATGCTCGGCGTGGCGGACATATAGATGGCGGCGTTAAGGGCAGAGGTGGTTTGCAGGCCAATATAGAGCGTAAGCGGGAAGCTGACCTGGCCACAGAGGGTGAGCACCACCACCGCCGGGGCGTTTGCCCGCAGCAGGTGGCGACTGCCGGCGATTTGCCGTCGGTAGAGCAGGCCCAGCAGCAGCGCCGTCAGCGCCCAGCGCGCTTCGGTCATCAGGATCGGATCCACGCCCTGCACCAGCACGTGCCCGACAACATAATTCCCGCCCCAGAACAGAGCCGCCAGCGTCAGTAACAGATAAGGCATGATGATTCCTTGTGTCGTTTGTCACTGTACTGAATGGTAATGTTATTGTTTTTATAATATCAATAATATTTTAGTGGTTTTTATTGTATTCATTTAAATTCTTTAATAAACAGTAAATTGATAATGCGTGTGAAATATGCGTTGCCGCATTATGGACGGTACTATACCGTATAGTAGCCATGTATTTCACAGGGATAAATCATGCGTAACACAGATAATGGGGTGATTGGAAGCGACCAGACCGCGGTGATGGCCAGGCTGGCGCTGGATGAGTTAATTGACCAGCTTCTGCACAGCAACGCGCTGTCGCTGAAGCTGACGGCCAACCCGCTGGTGGCCGACAGAGCCTGGCATCTCACTGAGAATACCTGCATCCGCGCCTTCTCCGCTGACGATCCACAGGCCAAAAAGCGTGCGCACCACGCGCTGTTCATTCTCTATCAGTCCTGGCTTGCCGACCCGCTCTCGCCAGCGGCTGCCAATCAGTTTCATCCGCTGCTTTCCGGGATCAGAAATTACATCGAGTCTGAGTGGCTGCGGGCGGAAAGCAAACGCTTCCACCACCAGAGACCAATGCTTAACGCCGGCAATATCGTCGACGAACTGCGCGCCTTATGCCAGCAGCACCCGGCGTCTCATCATCCGCTGTTCGATTTCCTTGCCAGCGAGGCCTCTGCGGCGCAAATCGACTATTTCTTCAAAAGCGACAGCGCCCTCAATCTGCTTTTCTTCGATCTGGTGGCGATGGGGCTGGTGGGCTCGCTGCCGGAAACCCGCGCTGAGATTGCGCAAAATCTGTGGGATGAGATAGGCCAGGGCAGCACCGAGATCACCCACGTTAATCTGTATAAAGATTTACTGAAGCGGCGAAATATCGCCTTACCGGACAATCATTTTGCCCATTTGTACGAGTGGCAGGGGCTGGCCGGGTATAACGCCTTTATGCTGGGCGGCGTAAACCGTCAGCATTACTACAAATCGCTGGGCGTGATGGCGATGACCGAGCTGCTCGACCCGCCGCAGTATGAAAAACTGGTGGCGGGCTGTCGGCGGATTGGGCTTTCCGAGCGCGACGTGCATTACTATGCCGAACATATCACGGTCGACATCGGTCATGCGGATGGCTGGCTGAACAATGTGATTGTGCCGATTGGCAAAAAACATCCGGCGGCGATGGAGGAGGTCTTCTTTGGCGCCGCGCTGCGTCTGCAAACCTGCAACGATTACTATGATTGTCTGCTGGCGGCCCTGCAGTCGCTGGGCGGCAGTTTATCATCTCACAGCGTACCGCCTTCTGAGTAAATAAGCGCTTTGGCCGCGCTCCAGGCGGTCACCCCTGGCGGGATCTCCCGGCATTCGGCGGACTCGGCCTGCTGGGCGGCGATGGCGCCATCGATGAGCATCACCATCATCATGGCCACCCGCTCGGCAGGTTCCGGTTTTAACACCTGCAGGAGGATATCGCGGAAGAACTGCCAGAGGAGCGACTTAAATCGGGAGCATTGCTCCCGGATCGCCGGCGATGACGCGCCATATTCAAACAGCGCGCGAGTAAACATGCAGCCGTGGAACGTTTCGCAGGTAAACCAGCGATGGTAGTAGTCGAACACGGCGAACAGCTTTTCCCGTGCGCTGGCTTTATCCGCGGTGATCTGCGCCAAATCCTGCATAAATTCGCTCTCTTTCTGCTTGAGGATAGCCAGAATGAGCGACTCTTTATCGGCGTAATAGCGGTAGAAGGTCATTTTGGAGATGCCAGCATGTTCAGCAATCCGCTCGATGCTGGGCGACTGATATCCTTCGCGATTAAACAGCGTGCTGGCGTGGCGGAGAATGTCCGCTTGTTTTGGCTTCATGCGTTTTCCTGTCGAATGGTTCGCTGTCACGACTGCCGGTGACACGGCCGTCCTGCGACAGCGGTGCATTATGCCGGATCTTGCCGCCAGACGGGCAAAAAGTAAATCAGCCGCGGTTTATGCGGCGTCGGTTCCCTCAATAAAAACAAGATTGCGTAGACATACACAAGTCATGTCCTTATGTTTCTGAACCGACGTATTATTCGGACCTTTATACACATAAGCTGTGAATGATGTACTTTCTGATAGGCACTATTTCTGAAGTCTGAGACGGTTACAGCAGGACAGGCATCGAATGAGGGTATTACAGACATCATTACCAGGATGATCCGATAACTATGATGAATCTTATTAAAAGATTGCTGCGAAGAATATTCAGGTCGTTAATTTCATATTATGGCCCAGCTGTACTGACCATCCTCTTCGCCGTGGCGCAAGGGCTCTTTTTTCCAGAGACGCCTCTCTGGCTTGTTCCCCTGTTTTTCGTATTTGTTATTGTAATGTTTTATCGGTTTGTGAAATTTTAATATCGAAATTTAACTTTATATTAAATTGACAAGGAAGTGCGATGGCTGGGTTGAGGCTGCGCAGGTTAAGATGGCCCTGTGATTGACCTCTGAGGAAGAAGAGTAAAGATAATGTTACCCCTGACCACGCCCCGGCTGCTGCTGCGCCGGTTCAGAACGGAAGATCTGCCGTCTTTCAGCCATTATCGCAATCTGCCGGAGGTGGCCCGCTTTCAGAGCTGGACCCACTACGGCATGACAGAGGCGACAGCCTTCTATGAACAACAGCGTTCGCAGGCCTTTGCTGAGGATGAGAGCTGGTTCCAGCTTGCCGTAGAGATTCAGGCCAACGGTGCGCTGGCGGGAGATGTGGGGATCCACTTCTTAGATCACGGCAGACAAGCCGAGCTGGGGATGACCTTTTCCCCGACGTATCAGCATCAGGGGTATGCCCGGGAAGCGATGCGGGCGGTGATGGCCTTACTCTTTGAACAGTTAGCCCATCACCGGCTGATGGCGGTGGTTGATACCCGCAATACCGGCGCGATCAAACTCCTGGAAGGGCTGGGCTTTCGTCGCGAGGCGCATTACCGGCAGAATATCTTTTTTAAAGGCGAGTGGGGCGATGAGTACCTGTACGCGCTGTTGCGTAGCGAATATCAGTGAAGTGACGGGCGAGCCGTCACTTCTGCCCGGCGTACGATTAGCTATGCTGGCGGATAAAGCGCGCGCGCCACGGTTTTAGCACCCACAGCGCGAGGGCGGCGGTGACAAAATCAAGGCCAATCGCGCAGCTGAAGACCACATGCCAGCCGTGAGTGTGCTGATAGAGCAGTGCCGCCAGCGGACCGCCAAAGATTGACCCGATGCCCTGCGAAATATACAGCCAGCCATAGTTGCTGGCGGCATGCTCGCTGCCGAACGTATCGGTGAGCGTCGACGGGAAAAGCGAGAAGATCTCCCCCCAGCCAAAGAACACCACCCCGGAGAGCAGGACAAACAGCAGCGGATCTTCCCGGCACGCCAGCCAGAGCATCATCGCCACCCCCTCCAGCGCAAAGGCGATAAACATGGTTTGCTCGCGGCCGAAGCGGTCGGAAATAAACCCAAACAGCGGCCGGGTTAAGCCGTTGGTAAAGCGGTCTATCGTTAACGCCAGCGGCAGCGCCGCCATGCCAAACACCACCGCCTGGCTAATGCCGAAATCCTCGGCGAACACCGCCATCTGCGAAGTGACCATCAGCCCGGAAGTCGACATCATCGCCATCATGACGAACATCAGCCAGAACAGCGGCTGGCGCAGCATTTCCCGGGAAGTAAACGATCTGCTGCTCTGCACCACCGTCTGACTGACGGGCTGGGAGACAGCGGGCGGCGGCAGCTTCAGCCCCTGACTGGCGAGGAAGCCGACGAGGGCGAAAAGGATCCCGAAAGTCGTCATCGTGTGTTCAAGGCCGTTATTGGTCAGCGACAGGGAGATGGGGAAGGTGGTTATGATGGCCCCCATCCCGTAGCCCGCCGCCACCGCGCCGGCGGCAAATCCCCGCTGCTGTGGGAACCATTTGACCATCAGGCCGACAACGCCGATGTAGACGATCCCGGTCCCGAGGCCGCCCATGCAGCCATAAACCAGCCAGAGCGTTGCCAGGCCATTCACCTGCGCGGAAAGCACCCAGCTCATTCCCGCCATCACCGTGCCAATAGCGATCAGCCGCCGCGGGCCAAATTTTTCCACTAACCGTCCCTGAAAAGGGGAAAAGAAGGTCTGCAGGATGATCAGCAGCGAGAAGGTGACCTGCAATTCTGGCAGACCGACGCCAAGTTTGGCGGCCAGGGGTTTTGTCAACAGCGTCCAGACATATTGCGGACTGGAGATGGCGGCCATACAGATCAGGCCCAGCACCAGCTGGCGCCACTTGCCATATTTCGGGGTAACCAACGGTTCGCTGAGTGTCGTCATGTTGTTCTCCGTTTTCAGTAAGCAGGCTTCCGTGAAACGCATCCACCCTGGATGCCTCACAGAAAGGGGAAGGTTGCGACCGCAGACTGGCGACCTGTTGTGGCCATATGGCATACGTTCTTGTCCACATTGCGGTATACAAGCGAAGAGCATTAAACGTGCCATATAAAATAATTTTTTATATTCAACTGGTTAATGTAATGAGGGCATGTCTGACGGGGGGCGGCATGGTGAATGTGCGGCACCAGGGCGGTGCAAATGAATTATCGCGGTGCGCTTTACCTGCTAACTGGCGTAGGAGACATCGTATATCCTGGACTGGCGCTAGACGGACTTCAGTGCAAAGCCGCCCAGGCGGGTCGAGGCTACGAAATCACCGCCTGGGGCGGCTGGCAAGATAAACGGGAAATGAGGCTGGCGCTTTACCCGCTTAGTAGCGAAAAAACGCTACTGTCCCGACTATTTTTTGCTTTATGAGCTGGGCATTTATTGTATGGACTCTCGCAGAGAGACATTCTTCCTGGTAGAAAGCCTGGCTACTACACACGGGAAGCCTTACCGCCCCATATTAAGCTCATGCCGCGGTACTGGCCCGGACTTTGAGCACTGACGGAATTTCAATGAACTTTTCACCAGGCTTATCGTTAAGCAGTTCGAGAAGAGCTTTACCGGCTTTCACCCCAATGTCATGCCAGGGAAACTCAACGGTTGTCAGGGCAGGGGAACAGACTGTCGATAACACTCCTCCGCCTAAACTCGCAATGGCTACGGTATTGGGCACCTTAATGCCGGCACTGTGGCAGGCCATCATACATCCACAGGCCATTTCATCCGACGTGCAAATTAACGCATCCAGATCGCCCCAGGTAATCATCATATCCTTGAATATATTGACGCCTGTGGCGATGGTGGATGGCAAATGCGTGGTTACCACCCGGTGCGGGGAGCGGTTCAGAGCGAGCATCGCCGTATTCCATCCGCTCAGCAACTGGCGAAACATTGTGTTATTAGCTGGGGTACAGAGCAGTGCGATGTTTTTTAATGAGGCGTCGGCCAGATGAGTCACGATCTGTTTTACGGCCTTACCGTAATCCACGCCGATGCACATACCCACAGGGTGGGTATTTAGCGCGCCAATTTCCAGAATAGGAACATCCACGTTGGCCAGCAGCTGGGTGCAGCTCTCAATGGTATCGATATTGAACTGAATAATGGCCGCCGGGTTATAGGCGAGCATTTTTTCAAACGTCTTTTGTTCACTTTGACCGTCATGCCCGGATTCCATAAACATCATGGTATATCCGCGTTCGGTCAGCACTTTTTGCAGCGCTTCAGAGACCGGCAAAAAACCCGGTGAAGAGAAGGTGGGGACGACGGCGAGAATAAGATCGGAATGGACCGACGCCAGATTACGTGCCTGCAGATTAGGGACATAGCCGAGTTGACTGACGGCCGCATCGATGCGATCGCGAAGCTCAGGATTCACTTTTTCAGGCATTCTCAGCGCTCGCGAGACGGTCATGGCGCTCACACCGACAAACTCAGCCACCTCGGTCAGGGTTATCTTACCCGTTCCTTTACGTCGTTTTTCTTTCGGGCTACCGTCCGCGTCTAAACTCTTCACCAAAATCACCAACCGTTTGAAAAATAAAATATAACGAAAGTATATCTGCGAATCGCATTATAACTTACCACAGCGAGGGGGAAAGCACATTATAGCCAGTGTTAGCGGTAACGCACTTTTTAACATTTTTCTTTGTTAGCGCTAACTTTGGGAGGTGTATCACAGTTGCATTTTATTTAGCTGTTTATAGTGCAGCACATAGACCCCCTCGGGAGAGCATATGATCAGAGACTGGTTAACCCCGGATAAAATTAAAGTCATTAACTCAATAGATAGCTGGGAAAATGCCGTTCGACTTGCAGCAGAACCCTTGCTGATGCAAGGGTATATAGCCGGGTCGTATATTGAGGCGATTTTGCAAAGCCATAAAGAACTTGGGCCCTATTACGTATTAGCTCCCGGCTTGGCGATGCCTCATGCCCGTCCTGAACAGGGGGTATTAAGAAATGGATTATCGCTTCTTCATATTAAAGAAGGGGTGTCGTTCGGCTCGAAAGAGAACGATCCGGTATACGTGGTAATCATGCTATGCGCTCGTTCCGGGAATGAACATATCACGATGATCGGTGAACTGGCTGAAATCTTTAGCGATCAGCAAAAGTTACACCGATTGTTAAATGCCGATGATAGCAAGGCGATTCAGGCCGTTATTGACTGAAGGAAAACAGAATGAAAAAAGTGCTTATCGTGTGCGGTAATGGTTTAGGCAGCAGCTTCATCGTTGAAATGAATGTCAAAAAGATCCTTGCCGAAATGAATAAAGAAGCTGAAGTCGCACATACCGATCTGACGTCGGCAAAAAGCGAAACTGCCGATCTTATTCTCAGCGCCAAAGACATTGCAGAACATCTTAGCAGTCACTCTGCAAAGGTCGTTGGATTAAGTAATTTACTTGATAACAATAAAATTAAAGAAATTTTAGCAGAAAACATTTAAGCAACGGCTATCTGATTCGTGGAGTTTAACATGCTTCATTTTCTTATTTATGATGTGCTAGGAACACCGGCGATACTGGTTGGTTTATTTTCACTGATCGGTCTGCTGTTGCAAAAAAAAGGAATTTCAGACGTTATTTCAGGCACGCTGAAAACCATCATGGGTTTTGTCATATTGACCGCCGGCGCCGGTATTATAGCCTATACGTTAACCATCTTTAGCCAGTTATTTGAACATTCTTTCCATATTCAGGGCGTGGTGCCCAACACTGATGCCATGGCCGCTCTGGCGCAGAAGAATTACGGCACGGAAACCGCCACCATTATGGTATTGGGCATGCTGATCAATATCGCCCTGGCGCGTCTAACGCCATTAAAGTACATCTTTCTGACCGGACATCATACGCTTTATATGGCTGCGATGCTGGCGGTTATCCTGTCTGTAGGGGGGTTGTCAGGGGGATGGGT
>NZ_JAGRQZ010000050.1:0-73179 GCF_018223915.1 Klebsiella sp. 64 | reverse complement strand
GGGTAATGACTCCAATTTACTGATAGTGTTTTATGTTCAGATAGTGCCCGATGACTTTGTCATGCAGCTCCACCGATTTTGAGAACGACAGGGACTTCCTGCCCAGCCTTGCCAGATGCTGTCTCAGATTCAGGTTGTGTCGCTCAATTCGCTGCGTGTAACGCTTACTGATGACGTGCAGTTTTCCCTTCAGACGTGACTCATACATCGGCCAGCCGTCCGTCATCCATACCACCACGTCAAAAACTGACAGCAGGCTCAGAAGACGCTCCAGTGTGGCCATAGTGCGTTCACCGAAAACGTGGGCTACCACCGCCCTGCGTATCCTGTCATACGCGTAAAACAGCCAGCGCTGACGTGATTTTGCACCGACGTAGCCCCATTGCTCGTCCATCTCCGCACAGACAATGACATCACTGCCCGGCTGTATCCGGGAGGTTACTGACTGCGGCCTGAGTTTTTTAAATGGCGCAAAATGGTGTTGAGGCCCACGCCCATTAGTCGTGCGGTGGCACGGCAACCGACGCCGTTCATAGCCATATCAATGATTTTCTGGTGTGTACCGGGCTGAGAAGCGGCATAAGTGAAGGTGAGCTGCCATGTTTTACGGCAGTGAGAGCAGAGATAACGTTGATGCCCGGCAGTACTTTTGCCATTACGCATCACGCCTTCAGTAGCGGAACAGGAGGGACAGCAGACGGAGACTGAAGCCACGGGAGCACCTTAAAAACACCATTATACACTAAATCAGCAAGTTGGTAGCATCACCTTGAAATGGAAGAAATTTCTGGCGGTGCGCTGACCGATACTCTTACCGATATCGTCACCTGGGCCGCAAAAGAAGTTGGCGCTATCGCACTGGGCGCCTCTCTGGGCGCTATTTTTGGTACAGCGTACGCCGGACGTTGGGGTGGCGTAAGTGGCGGTATCTTCGGTATCGGCTCAATCGGCCAGGGTGTAGGGATGATCGCCGGGGTTATTCTCGGTGGCGTTTGCTTTGGTATTGCAGCGGGTATCGTTGGCTGGGATATGACTCTGGATTATGCTCAGGGCGTAATGGATGCTATTTATGACGGCACCCTGAACTTCTGGAGCAACTAAGTTTACGCGCCAATGATTAGCTCAACAGTTTGTTGACAAGCATTCATTAGTAATTAAGGCCTGACGTATCGGGCCTTTTCATTTTATAATTTAAGCGATAACTATGTTAAAAAAAATCTATCGCAAGGAAGCGATTGAGTATAAAAAGCATCACTGGAAAGGAAAGGCACTGCTGCTCGCAGGGCTTCCAGCATGGCTTGTTGCATTACTCTCTTTTGCTTTTCTTGCGATCCTGATAGCCACCACAGTATTTTGCTCCTTTACCCAGAGAATCGACGTTCAGGGAGAGGTCATTACTCTACCTCACTCTGTCAACGTTTATGCCCCGCAGCAAGGCTTTGTTATCTCCCAATATGTAAAAGTCGGCGATATTGTGACCAAAGGCCAGCCGTTATATGAGATCGACATTTCCCGGAACACCACAACGGGTAATGTTAGTGCGGTACAAATAGAGGTCATTAATGAAAAGATCGCAAATGCTGAAGATATCATTTCAAAACTGAATCATAATAAAGAAGAAACAACCATTTCTTTAGAGAAGCAGTTAAAAACAATCAATGATTCGTTAAAAGAAACTAATCGCATGTTGGCTAACGCCCAGGCTGGATTAAAGAAAATGCATGATAATCTATCCAGCTATGATAAGTATTTAAGTGACGGACTGATTACCAAAGACCAATATAACTATCAACACTCTTTGTATTTTCAACAACAAAGCACTTACCAGTCTCTGGTGAGTCAGAAAATGCAACTGGAATCGCAGGTCACTCAGCTCAATAGTGATAAAATTACAAAAATAGCTGATTTTGACAATCAAATCTCGTCACAAGAAAACCAGATTAATGATTATAAAAATCAACTGGTTGAATCAAACGCAAACGGTAACATTATTATTAAAGCAACGACTGAAGGCCGTATTGAATCATTGACCGTCACTAAAGGCCAAATGGTTGATAAAGGCAGCAGTCTAGCACAGATAAAACCTACCGGTGATATAGAGTATTATCTTATTTTATGGTTACCTAACAATAGTATACCTTATGTAAAACCTGGGGATGAAATTAACATTCGTTATGCTGCATTCCCATCAGATAAATTTGGTCAATTCCCGGGAAAAATACTTTCAATATCTTCTGTTCCCACATCTCGACAAGAAATGTCTGAGTATACCAATGTTACGAACGGCACAAACCAGCAGGAACTGGCGCTCTATAAGACCATTGTGAAAATTGAAAACAAAACCTTTGAATATAATGGTAAAACGCTTTCGCTTTCAAATGGCCTCAAGGCTCAAGCTGTTGTATTCCTGGAAGAGCGTCCGCTCTATATGTGGATGTTTACCCCTGTGTATAAGATAACTCAAAGCATTACTGGGCCGATCCATGACTAACGAACTTTTCAAAACTGTTGTTGCAAAGTTAAATTTTTCTCTTGTTAACAAAACGCCCGTTATTCTTCAGTCAGAATCATCAGAATGTGGAATTGCCTGTCTGGCAATGGTCTGTGGTTTTTATGGGTTGAATATCGATCTGTTTAATTTCCGTCAGCGGTTTGGTAGCCCCTCCCAGGGCTCCTCACTAATGTCTCTAAGCAAAACTGCAAAGCATGCCGGCTTAAAAAGCCGGGCGTTAGCTCTTGACCTTGATGAAATAAAGCAGCTTAAACTCCCCTGCATCATCCACTGGGGGATGAACCACTACGTTGTTCTTACAAAGGTAAGGAAAAACGGATTTGTTATTCACGATCCGGCGTTGGGTAAAAGAATCATTGGCATCAATGAGATGTCAAACAATTTTACCGGTGTAGCGCTTGAACTTTGGCCCGATCATAACTTCCAGCAAGAAGAAGCAAAATCCCGATTACGATTGCTGGATTTAATGCATAAAATTGTTGGTTTAAAATCAGCACTGATTAAGATCTTTGCTTACTCTGTAGTGGTAGAAGCTATCGGACTCCTGTTACCGATTGGTACACAGCTAGTCACTGACCATGTGATTATGGCTCACGACCAAAGCTTACTGTCTGTTATCTGTATCGGGTTGATATTTTTTACCCTATTCCGCACGTTTATTAGCATGCTACGTGCATGGACGTCGTTAACGTTAAATACCCTGACAAATATTCAGTGGAAAACGACGTTATTCGATCATCTGACAAGTTTGCCATTATCCTTTTTTGAGAAAAGGCATTTAGGTGATATTCAGTCTCGCTTCTCGTCTTTGGATACGATTCGCTCAATATTTACCAATAGTATCGTTACCGGCATCATCGACTCGATAATGACAATCGGTTTATTGGTGATGCTGACCTTATATGGTGGTTGGTTAGTCTGGGTCGTCATCGGCTTTACCATTTGCTATGCGATTATGCGCTTTGCTACCTATAGCTTTTATCGTCGCGTAACGGAAGAACAGGTCGTCAAAGGCGCACGTGCTAACTCCCACTTTATGGAGTCACTTTATGGCATTTCTACGATCAAAGCACTGAATTTAAAAGAACGTCGCTCACAGCATTGGCTGAATCTTAACGTTGACGCCAGCAATGCAGGTATAAAGCAAACTCGATTCGATATGATGTTTGGTGGCATTAATACCTTTATCACCTCAATCGATCAGGTAGTGGTACTGTGGTTGGGTGCCATTATGGTAATTGATAATGAGATGACGCTCGGTATGTTTATGGCATTTAACGCCTATCGGGGTCAGTTTTCTCAACGTGCATCGAATCTCATTGATTTGGTGATGCAACTTCGTATGCTCTCACTGCACAACGAACGTCTATCAGAAATAGCATTTAGTGAACCAGAAAAAGAACTTCCATCGCGGCGTGTTTTTACGGAAAACACTGGCGTAAAACTTGAAGTGAGAAATCTTAGTTATCAATACGATCCTTTTTCACAACCCATCTTTACAAATTTGAACATAACCGTTGCTCCTGGAGAATCAGTTGCGTTAATTGGCCCATCTGGCGTAGGGAAAACCACACTATTAAAAGTTATGTGCGGACTGCTCTCGCCGGATTCCGGCGAAATACTGGCGGATAATCTGGAGATTAAAAAGATTGGTTTGAATAACTATCGTCTTGGTATCGCCTGCGTACTCCAGGAAGACCGTCTCTTTTCCGGCTCCCTTATTGATAATATAAGTGGCTTCGATGATAGCGCCGATCTTGATTTTGTGATGGAGTGTGCCAGACGGTGCAACATTCATGATGAAATTATGAAGATGGCTATGGGATACGAAACCATTGTCGGCGAACTTGGGCTGGGTATTTCAGGTGGGCAAAAGCAGCGTATCCTGATCGCCCGCGCACTGTATCGCAAACCGAGTATTTTATTCATGGATGAGGCTACCAGCCATCTTGACCTCAGAAATGAGTCGGTTATCAATCAGTCTATTTCAGCGCTAAGTATCACCCGCATTATCGTCGCGCATCGACCATCGACCATTGCATCCGCCGATCGTGTTATCGATCTCTCACAATCGAAGTCGGTGACTACTGCTTAATAAAGGAGAAGAATATGCAAGGAACGTTTATAGGTTTTAATACCGCAGGAATTACCTTTGAAGAGCGATTTTTAGCGTTGCTGCTGAAAGTTAAGAAGGAAAATGGCTTTTGCGAGATTTACTATCTTCAGGCACCGGTGCTAGCTGATCTGCTCCTGATACTGCAGAGCAGAATGGCTGTGATTTTCCAGCGGCTTGAAAACCAGGGAGAGGCCTATAAAGATGAGCTTATCACGTATAATGAGGCACTTGTTGCCAATATTCCTCAGGTTGAGACGGCTGAAATACAGCAACCATCCCCTGAGCGGCGAATCATGTCCATTACGCTCAAACCTGGCGAAACACAGTCAACGTTAATTCTTGTATTTCAGGATGAACAAATTAGTACTTTATGTATTGACGATCTGCAAATCGAAGCATTAATTATCGGTATTCAACAAGCATTAAAAACAGTCGGCGACCAGGAACTGGTTCAGTATTTAAGTTCAAATATGGATTTTTTAATGTGCTATACCGTCGACTTAACCACTCAGCCCAATATCGATTACCAGCAATACTCACACGAAGACTGGAAGCTAAACCTGTTTTCCCATTATCTGGGCGTGCTGTACTGCTGCGAGACAGACGAAGGCAAGAAAATTGTCTCCGGAGCGGTGGTCAAAACCAGCGCGCCGCATTTATCAGAACTGGAAAATAACGTTGTGACGCGGATTATCGAGAAAAGCCCCAAGCTCAAGGCGATGCACGCGGAGCTGGCGCCATGCCAGATCTTCAGTACTGTCATCCCTTCCCAGCCGGGAAGAATGCTCAGTCTGGAAGAGTGCCTGCGTCCTCTGCACGCCTTCTATCTGGAGAAGAAAGCGGAGCTTAACGCCTGATCCTCATCTAACGACCACGCCTCTCTCTGCGCTCGCAGAGAGAGGCGTCACGCATCAGTTCGGGCACTTATAAACCTGGCCGTTCATTTCGCTGTCGGTAGGTACAAAGCTCGACAACAGGTTTTGTGTCGGGCTGCTGACGCCGTAAATCACGTTGCCACCCATTGCTGCTGCCTGGTTACGCAAGGCGTTCGCCGCACCGCGCATGGAACCGCCCTCATCGCCATTCTGGCCGGAGAGCCAGTTGCTCTGTTTACCCGTCGCGGTCCCTAACAGCTGACATTCTGCGCCCGGCTTCTCCTGCACGAAACGCACATTCTGGCCGGCAGAGGTTAATTCATTGCTGGAACTGCAACCTGCCAACAGTAAGGCTGCGCCGACAATCCCTGCTAAATATTTTACCTGCATGTTATTCCCCATGATCGATGAGCTGGACGCACTGGCCCGGATGTAAATCTGTCATCCTTCAAACTGCGTCGGCATGAGCCGCGTTCATTCCCTCCCCGGCTGCGCTTACCAGGTCGCTACCGAAACGGAGGTGCTTGCCGCTCTGATGCAGCTTAAATGATTTTTATGTATAAGCCTTATACTAAAAAGCGCGCCAAAAGAAAAACCCCCAGCCATTGCTGGCCAGGGGTTTCTGCTTTTTTATGCCGTAGAGCGCACGATTACATCATGCCGCCCATACCGCCCATGCCGCCCATGCCGCCAGCAGCACCTAAGTCAGGCGCGTCGCCTTTCGGCAGGTCGGTCACCATGCACTCGGTGGTAATCATCAGGCCAGCCACGGAAGCCGCGTACTGCAGTGCAGAACGGGTGACTTTGGTTGGGTCCAGGATACCGAAGTCGATCATGTTGCCGTATTCTTCAGTTGCTGCGTTGTAACCGTAGTTACCGTCGCCTGCTTTCACGTTGTTTGCCACAACAGACGGCTCTTCACCGGCGTTGGAAACGATCTGACGCAGCGGCGCTTCCATTGCGCGCAGCGCAACTTTGATACCGACGTTCTGATCTTCGTTCTGACCGGTCAGGCCAGCGAGTTTCGCCGCAACGCGAACCAGCGCTACGCCGCCGCCAGCCACCACGCCTTCTTCAACCGCAGCACGGGTTGCGTGCAGGGCGTCGTCGACGCGTGCTTTTTTCTCTTTCATTTCAACTTCGGTAGCCGCACCGACTTTGATTACTGCCACGCCGCCAGCCAGTTTAGCGACACGTTCCTGCAGTTTTTCACGATCGTAGTCGGAGGTCGCTTCTTCGATCTGCTTACGGATCTGAGCTACGCGGCCCTGGATTGCGGATTCTTCGCCAACGCCATCGATGATGGTGGTGGTGTCTTTGTTGATAACCACGCGTTTCGCCTGGCCCAGGTCTTCCAGAGTCGCTTTTTCCAGCTCCATACCGATCTCTTCAGAGATAACGGTACCGCCAGTCAGAGTAGCGATGTCCTGCAGCATAGCTTTACGACGGTCGCCGAAGCCCGGTGCTTTCACCGCAGCCACTTTAACGATGCCGCGCATGGTGTTAACCACCAGGGTCGCCAGCGCTTCGCCTTCAACGTCTTCAGCGATGATGACCAGCGGTTTGCCAGCTTTCGCTACGGCTTCCAGAACCGGCAGCATTTCGCGGATGTTGGAGATTTTTTTGTCAGCCAGCAGGATGAACGGGCTTTCCAGCTCAACGGCACCGGTGTCCGGCTTGTTGATGAAGTACGGAGACAGGTAGCCGCGGTCGAACTGCATACCTTCAACTACGTCCAGTTCGTCTTCCAGACCGGTACCGTCTTCAACGGTGATCACGCCTTCTTTACCAACTTTATCCATCGCTTCCGCGATCAGTTTACCGACGGTTTCGTCGGAGTTAGCGGAGATGGTACCTACCTGAGCGATAGCTTTGGAGTCAGAGCACGGAACGGACAGCGCTTTCAGCTCTTCTACTGCAGCCAGTACCGCTTTGTCGATACCGCGTTTCAGATCCATCGGGTTCATGCCTGCTGCAACAGCTTTCAGGCCTTCGTTCACGATAGCCTGAGCGAGTACGGTTGCGGTGGTGGTACCGTCGCCTGCCGCGTCGTTCGCTTTAGAGGCAACTTCTTTCACCATCTGCGCGCCCATGTTTTCGAACTTGTCTTCCAGTTCGATTTCACGTGCAACGGAAACACCATCTTTGGTGATGGTCGGCGCGCCGAAGGATTTGTCCAGAACCACGTTACGGCCTTTCGGGCCCAGGGTCACTTTAACTGCATCTGCCAGTACGTTTACGCCGCGCAGCATTTTTACACGAGCGTCGTTACCGAATTTTACGTCTTTTGCTGCCATTTCTTTTATTCCTCAAATTCGTTCAGGGTCGTGCGAATTAAGCTTCAACAATTGCCAGGATGTCGCTTTCGGACATGATCAGTACTTCTTCGTTGTCGATCTTTTCAGTCTTCACGCCGTAGCCATCGTTGAAAATCACGATGTCACCAACTTTAACGTCCAGCGGCTGCACGGTCCCGTTTTCCAGGATGCGGCCTTTACCGACAGCGATGATTTCGCCACGAGTTGACTTAGCTGCTGCAGAACCGGTCAGAACGATGCCGCCCGCAGATTTGGTTTCAACTTCTTTACGTTTGACGATCACACGATCATGTAACGGACGAATACTCATTGATAGCTCTCCTTCGAGAAAGTCATTATCAGTTATGGGTGACGCCGGGCCGAACGCGGTTTACCGGCTAGTGCAGAGAGAGATGGGGATGGCCATTTACGGCTTCAAGGGCAAAATTAAAAAAAATTTTTACCTTTGCGCTGGCGCACAAAAAGCGGCCATGTCAGGCAATCGGTCATAAGGAAAAGCGATTGTGATACTCTCTTTTTTTTCACTGGCGCAGGATTGAATCATGAGTGGTTTAAAACAGGAGTTAGGGCTGGGACAGGGAGTTGGGTTGCTTTCCACCTCATTGCTGGGTACCGGCGTCTTCGCCGTCCCGGCGCTGGCGGCGCTGGTCGCTGGCGATAACAGCCTGTGGGCATGGCCGCTGCTCATTCTCCTTGTTTTCCCGATTGCCATCGTCTTCGCCCTGCTCGGCCGCCATTTTCCCAGCGCGGGCGGCGTGGCCCACTTTGTCGATATGGCCTTTGGGCCACGTCTGGCCAGCGTCACCGGCTGGCTGTTTTTATCGGTTATCCCGGTCGGACTCCCCGCCGCCCTGCACATCGCCACCGGTTTTGGCCAGGCGCTGTTCGGCTGGCATGATGCGCAGCTGCTGCTGGCGGAGCTGGGCACCCTGGCCATCGTCTGGTGGGTCGGTTCGCGTGGCGCCAGCTCCAGCGCCAACCTGCAGACGTTGGTTGCCGTACTGATTGTGGCGCTGATCGTCGTAGTCTGGTGGCGCGGCGGGATAAGCCCGGCGCAGATCCCCTTCCCGGCCCCGGCGGAGATTGACCGCGGGCAGCTCTTTTCGGCGCTGTCGGTGATGTTCTGGTGCTTTGTCGGTCTGGAAGCCTTCGCGCATCTCGCCTCGGAGTTTAAACATCCCGAGCGTGATTTCCCCAGGGCGCTGATGATAGGCCTGCTGCTTGCCGGCTCGGTCTACTGGGCCTGCACCGTACTGGTGCTGCACTTCCACGCCTTTGGCGAGGAGATGGCGGCGGCGGCGTCATTACCGAATATCGTGGTCCGTCTGTTCGGCGTCGAAGCGCTGTGGGTAGCCTGCGTCATCGGCTATCTCGCCTGTTTCGCCAGCCTCAACATCTATATTCAAAGCTTTGCCCGCCTGGTCTGGTCGCAAGCGCAGCATAAGCCACACAGCTACCTCGCAAGGCTGTCGCCACGGCAGATCCCGCGCAACGCCCTCAACGCCGTGCTGGGATCCTGCGTAGTTAGCACCCTTGGCATCTATCTGCTCGATATCAATCTGGACGCGCTGATCGTTTACGCCAATGGCATTTTCATCATGATCTATCTGCTGTGCATGCTGGCGGGTTGTCGTTTGCTTCGCGGTCGCTATCGGCTATTGGCGGTGGTGGGCAGCATTCTCTGTCTGCTGCTGCTGGCGATGGTCGGCTGGAAAAGCCTGTACGCGCTGGTGATGCTGGCGGGGCTGTGGCTGTTTTTACCCAGGCGCAAGCTGGCGACGGGAAGCGTGTAGGCCTGCAAAGAAAGCGGCCCGGTCGCATCTGCTGACCGGGCCGGGGGAATGTTAATCGCGGCGATCGTCCTTATGGTCCAGACGGTCGCGCTGCTCATCTTTGCGCTGGAATTCCCCTTCGAAGGTCTCTCCGCCGCCAGTTCCGGCGCTAAAGCCGCCGCCCGGCATCCGGCTGAAGCGCAGGTGCGGCATCAGCTTCATCGTCAAATGCTTTTGCACCGGCGGCAGCAATAGCAGCAGGCCGAGGAAGTCGGTAAAGAACCCCGGGAGCAACAGCAGCAGACCAGCGATAATCAGCGATACGCTCTTGATCATCTCCGCCGCCGGGCTCTCGCCCGCGGCCATCTTCTGCTGCATCAGCAGGAAGTTTTTGAAGCCCTGGTTACGCACCAGCGACATCCCTACCACCGAGCTAAAGATCACCAGGATCAGGGTCATAAAGACGCCCAGCACGTGCGCAACCTGGATAAAGATCGATATCTCAATGTAAACGTAAAGAAAAAAAGCAATAAACGGAATCCAACGCACCGGCGTCTCCTTCATCAACGGGCGCTGCGTTCAGCGCCCGTAATCATCAATTTGCTGATCGCATCCCACTAACATGGGGATGCTGAGCGGCTTTTCAATCAGCGGAAAGGCTTATTTTTCTCAGGAATAAGAAAGCGGTGACCCATTTCACAGATTAATAAATCTTCTCATACCCGCAATGTAATAAGTGATCAAGCTTACTGATATTCGCTATCATCAGCATATGATCTTGGGCACCGGGCCGGTTAAGGAAATAATCGTCGGCCAGAAAATATACTGAATACTGGATATTCTGTGTGTTTGGTGAATTCATTGGCAGCTTGAAAAGAAGGTTCACATGTTAAACAACATTCGTATCGAAGAAGATCTGTTGGGCACCAGGGAAGTTCCCGCGGACGCTTACTACGGCGTTCATACTCTGCGAGCGATTGAAAACTTCTACATTAGCAACAGCAAAATCAGCGACATACCAGAATTCGTGCGCGGCATGGTCATGGTTAAGAAAGCCGCCGCGCTGGCGAACAAGGAGCTGCAGACCATTCCCAAAAGCGCGGCAAATGCGATTATCGCCGCCTGTGACGAAGTCCTGAATAACGGCAAATGCATGGACCAGTTCCCGGTCGATGTCTTCCAGGGCGGGGCCGGTACCTCCGTAAACATGAACACCAACGAAGTCCTGGCGAACATTGGCCTTGAGCTGATGGGCCACCAGAAAGGCGAATACCAGTACCTGAACCCAAACGATCATGTCAACAAATGCCAGTCCACCAACGATGCTTACCCCACCGGGTTCCGCATTGCGGTGTATGCCTCCATCCTTAAGTTAATCGATGCGATTAAACAGCTGGGCGAAGGCTTCCAGGCGAAAGCCGTGGAGTTCCAGGACATCCTCAAAATGGGCCGCACCCAGCTGCAGGACGCGGTGCCGATGACCCTCGGCCAGGAGTTCCATGCCTTCAATGTGCTGCTTAATGAAGAGACCAAAAGCATTCTGCGCACTGCGGAGCTGCTGCTGGAGGTGAACCTCGGCGCCACCGCCATTGGTACTCGCCTCAACACCCCGGACGGCTATCAACAGCTGGCGGTGCAGAAGCTGGCTGAAGTAAGCAACTTACCTGTCGTCCCGGCGGAAGATCTGATTGAAGCCACCTCGGACTGCGGAGCGTACGTTATGGTTCACAGCTCGCTGAAACGCCTGGCGGTGAAACTGTCCAAGATCTGTAACGACCTGCGCCTGCTCTCTTCCGGTCCGCGCGCGGGCCTCAACGAAATCAACCTGCCTGAGCTGCAGGCTGGCTCTTCAATCATGCCGGCGAAGGTTAACCCGGTGGTGCCGGAGGTGGTCAACCAGGTCTGCTTCAAAGTTATCGGCAACGATACCACTGTGACCATGGCCTCCGAAGCCGGTCAGCTGCAGTTGAACGTGATGGAGCCGGTAATCGGCCAGGCGATGTTCGAGTCGATTCATATCCTGACCAACGCCTGCTACAACCTGCTGGAGAAATGCGTTAACGGCATCACCGCCAATAAAGCGGTATGTGAAGGCTACGTCTACAACTCCATCGGCATCGTCACCTACCTCAACCCGTTTATCGGCCACCACAATGGCGATATCGTCGGCAAGATCTGTGCCGAAACCGGCAAGAGCGTACGGGAAGTGGTGCTGGAGCGCGGACTGCTGACGGCGGCGGAGTTGGATGATATTTTCTCTGCGCAAAACCTGATGCATCCCGCTTATAAAGCAAAGCGTTATACCGATGAAAGCGAACAGTAATCTTTCAGGTTAGTCATTCAAAGGCATGTCAGCGATGACATGCCTTTTTTGCTTTTTGGTTTTACTAAAATACAACAATTCAATATCAACTTGTTAAAAAACAAGGAAGGCATATATGTTTGGTGCAGAACTGGTTATTGTCCTGCTGGCGATTTATCTCGGCGCCCGGCTTGGCGGCATCGGTATCGGCTTTGCCGGTGGCCTTGGCGTCCTTGTCCTGACGCTTATTTTTCAAATTAAACCGGGTGCGATCCCCTTCGACGTTATTGAAATCATTATGGCGGTGATTGCCGCTATCGCCGCCATGCAGGTCGCCGGCGGGATGGATTACCTGGTCAGCCTCGCCGAACGGATGCTGCGCCGCCACCCGAAGTACATTACCTTCCTTGCCCCGCTGGTGACCTGGTTTATGACCGTGCTCGCTGGCACCGGCCATACCGCCTTCTCCACGCTGCCGGTGATCACCGAAGTTGCCAAGGAGCAAGGCATTCGTCCGTCTCGTCCACTGTCGATTGCGGTGGTGGCCTCCCAGATAGCGATCACCGCCTCGCCCATTTCCGCCGCAGTGGTCTTTTTCGCTGGTATCCTTGAACCGCTGGGCGTTAGCTATTTGACGCTGCTGGCCATCTGTATTCCGGTCACGCTGCTGGCGGTGATGCTCACCGCTATCGTCTGCAACTTCCTCGGCTGCGAACTGAAAGACGATCCGGTTTACCAGGAGCGGCTGGCCAAGGGGGAAGTCAGACTGCGCGGCAGCCAGGTATTTGAGCTGCAGCCGCACGCCAAACGTTCCGTTCTGCTGTTTTTGATCGGCATCGTGGCGGTAATGTTCTACGCCACGGCCATCAGCGATACCGTCGGCCTGATTAAGAACCCGGTGCTGCCGCGTAACGAGGCGATCGTGGTATTTATGCTGACCATCGCCACCCTGATTAGCATCACCTGTAAAATCGACACCGGCGAAGTGCTCAACGCCAGCACCTTTAAGTCCGGGATGAGCGCCTGCGTCTGCGTCCTAGGCGTCGCCTGGCTGGGAGATACCTTCGTTAAAGCGCATATCAGCGACATCCAGGCCGTGGCCGGCGATCTGCTGCATAATTACCCATGGCTGCTGGCGGTGGTACTGTTTTTCGCCGCCACGCTGCTCTACTCGCAGGCAGCCACCACCAAGGCGTTGATGCCTGCCGCGCTGCTGCTGGGCGTTAGCCCGCTGACGGCTATCGCCTCGTTTGCCGCGGTCTCGGCGCTGTTCGTTCTACCGACCTACCCAACCCTGCTGGCGGCGGTAGAGATGGACGACACCGGCTCAACCCGCATTGGTAAATATGTCTTTAACCACGCCTTCCTGATCCCCGGCGTTATCGCTATCACGCTGTGCGTGATCCTTGGCTTTATCTTTGGCGGGATTATGCTGTAAATACCGCTGGCGGCGGGCCCACTACGGGCCCGCCTTCCGTTGCCCTCACTTTCCCCGCTCGTTACGCTAATATCCCCGCATCTTGCGTGTTATAGTGCCTCTTTTCGCTGATACGAGGTTCATGATGACTACGCCTGATGCTGTTGTTGTGCTCTGTACCGCGCCGGACGAAGCGACCGCCCAGGATCTGGCGGCAAAAGCGCTGGCGGAAAAGGTGGCAGCCTGCGCTACGCTGCTGCCGGGAGCCACCTCTCTGTATTACTGGGAAGGGAAACTCGAGCAGGAGTATGAAGTGCAGATGCTACTCAAAACTGACCTTGCCCATCAGCAGGCGCTGCTGGATTGCCTGAAGTCACACCACCCGTATCAAACCCCAGAACTGCTGGTTCTACCCGTCACGCATGGAGACAACGATTACCTCTCATGGCTTACCGCATCATTACGCTGATCCTGCTGCTGTGCAGCACATCAGCCACCGCCGGGTTATTCGACGCGCCGGGGCGCTCGAACTTCGTGCCTGCTGATCAAGCTTTCGCCTTTGACTTTCAGCAGCAACAGCATGACGTCAACCTGAGCTGGCAAATCAAGGATGGTTATTATCTTTATCGTCAACAGTTTACCTTCAGCGCCGCCGGGGCGACGATCGACGAACCGGCGCTGCCGGCGGGAGAGTGGCATGAAGATGAGTTTTACGGCAAAAGCGAGATCTTTCGCCAACGCCTGACCGTGCCGGTGACGGTGAAGGAGGCGGACAAAGAGGCTACTCTCACCGTCACCTGGCAGGGCTGCGCCGATGCCGGATTCTGTTATCCGCCGGAGACTAAAGTGATCCCGCTGAGCGCCGTGCGGGCGGCCTCAAACGACGCTCAGCCAACCGCCGCCGCGCCCGTGTCGTCGCTGAACCATCGCCCGGCCTTCAATCCGCCGCTGCCAGTTGAACCGCGCCCGATGGAGGAGAACGCCGTGCCGCAGGCGCCTGCCATGGCGCCGCCAGCAGACGTCCCCGCTCGTCTGCCCTTCACCGCCCTGTGGGCGCTGCTGATTGGCATTGGTATCGCCTTCACCCCCTGCGTGCTGCCGATGTACCCGCTGATTTCGGGCATCGTGCTGGGCGGAAAACAGCGGCTTTCCACCGTGCGCGCCCTGCTGCTGGCCTTTATTTACGTCCAGGGGATGGCCCTGACCTATACCGCGCTGGGGTTGGTGGTAGCCGCCGCCGGGCTGCAGTTCCAGGCAGCCCTGCAGCACCCATATGTCCTGGTCGGCCTGTCGGCGGTGTTTATACTGCTGGCGCTCTCCATGTTCGGCCTGTTCACGCTGCAGCTGCCGTCGTCGCTGCAGACCCGGCTGACGCTGCTCAGCAATAAGCGCCAGGGCGGCTCGCCCGGCGGGGTCTTTGCGATGGGCGCTATTGCCGGGCTGATCTGCTCCCCCTGCACCACCGCGCCGCTAAGCGCCATTCTGTTGTATATCGCCCAGAGCGGTAATCTGTGGCTGGGCGGCGGCACGCTGTACCTTTACGCGCTGGGCATGGGTCTACCGTTGATCCTTGTGACCGTGTTTGGCAATCGCCTGCTGCCGAAAAGCGGCCCGTGGATGAGCCATGTGAAAACCGCCTTCGGGTTTGTGATCCTTGCCCTGCCCGTCTTCCTGCTGGAACGCATATTCGGCGACCAGTGGGGGTTACGGCTGTGGTCAATGCTCGGTGTCGCCTTCTTCAGCTGGGCGTTTATCACCTCGCTGGGCGCTACCCGGCCGTGGATGCGGCTGGTACAGATCATTCTGCTTGCCGCCGCGCTGGTCAGCGCGCGGCCTCTGCAGGACTGGGCGTTTGGCGCCCCGGCGGTCGAGCAGCAGGCGCACCTGGCTTTCACCCGCGTCAGCTCGGTGGCCGAGCTTGACCAGGCGCTGGCGCAGGCGAAAGGTCAACCGGTGATGCTCGATCTTTACGCCGACTGGTGCGTGGCCTGCAAAGAGTTTGAAAAATACACCTTTAGTTCACCTGACGTGCAGCAGGCGCTGAAAGGCACCGTGTTATTACAGGTTGATGTGACGAAGAACAGCCCGCAAGACGTCGCGCTGCTGAAACACCTGCAGGTGCTGGGTCTGCCGACGATCCTGTTCTTCAACGCTGAGGGTCAGGAACAGCCTGAGCGGCGAGTCACCGGCTTTATGGATGCCGCGGCATTCAGCGCCCATTTGCGCGATTGGCAAGCGTGAGCGACACTTTAGGAGGAAAGATGGAGGAGAACACCGTGCTACGTGAAGACGTCCTGGCAGAAGCCATTAAGATTCTTGAAATTGAAGGTATCGCCAACACGTCGCTGGAGATGGTCGCTGAGCGCGTGTCCTGCCCGACGAGCGACCTGAAACGCTTCTGGCCTGACCGCGAAGCGCTGCTGTACGACGCGCTTCGCTATCTGAGCCAGCAGGTGGATGCCTGGCGTCGTCAGCTCCTGCTGGACGAGACCTTAAGCGCAGAGCAAAAGCTGCTGGCACGCTATGCCGCACTCACCACCTGCGTAAGCAACCAGCGGTACCCGGGCTGCCTGTTTATCGCCGCCTGCACCTTCTACCCGGATCCTCAGCACCCCATTCACCAGCTGGCGGAACAGCAGAAGCAGGCTTCGCTGGCCTACACTCACGAGCTGCTGACTCAGCTGGAGGTGGATGACCCGGAAATGGTCGCCAAGCAGATGGAGCTGATTGTCGAGGGCTGTCTGAGCCGTCTGCTGGTCAAACGTAGCCAGACGGATGTGGATACCGCCCGGCGGCTGGCTGAAGATATTCTACGCTTCGCCCAGTGCCGTATGGGCGGCGCCTTGACCTGATTCTGATATCCTAACCGCCACGTCGCGCCTATAATTTCCCCCTCACTGATTGCTGACAGGGATTGATATGCGCGCGTTCTTCTGGGCTGCCTGGCTGGGCCTCTGCTCTACGCCCCTGCTGGCGGCTCCCCTGCAAGGTTTTTCCTTTGCACAAAAAGACTGGGAGCTCGCCTGCGATAATACCGGCGCCTGCCGGGCGGCGGGTTACGGCGTCCGCATGGGTGAGGTCAGCGTGCTGTTGACCCGCAACGCGGGCAGCGAACAGCACCTCACCGCCACGGTAACCTTTGCGCAAATCGAGCACGATATCCCCGCCGACTCCACCGCCAGCCTGCTGATCGACGACCGGGATTTTGGCGCGCTGGACGCTCTCGACGACAGCCACTTTCGCCTCGACAGCGATCAGACCACCGCCCTGCTACAGGCGTTAACGAATCAGCGCAAAATCGAATTCACCCTTAACGGCCAGCACCTGCCGCTTTCCAGCGCCGGCAGCCGCGAGGTGCTGGGTAAAATGGATGCGTTTCAGCGACGCACCGGCACCGCCGATGCGCTGCTGGATAAAGGCGATGCCGGCGACGATGCCATTTTGCCAGCCACTCCCGCCCCGGAAATTATCGCCGCCCCGGTTCTCCATAACGCGCAGCCAGTGCCGTTGAGTATGCTTCAGCGCCAGAAACTGCTGCCCATCCTGACGCCGCTGCTGAACCAGCGCTGCGACGACTGGCAGAATCAGGCCATTCCGGCGGCAGATCGCCAGATCACGCTGACCGCGCTGGATAAAACCCATTCTCTGGCGCAGGCGCTCTGCTGGCGAGCGCCCTATAACGACGGTTACGCTCTGTGGCTGGTCGATAACGCCCAGTTGAGCAAACCGCGGCTGCTCACTACCGAGGCCTCCAGCTACGCCGACGGCGCTATCGTCTTTTTGCACAAAGAACGGGGCATGGCCGACTGCGTCACCGGCGAGACGCGCGTTTGGGATGGTAAAACCTTTACCCCCAGCCTGAAGTACAGCACCGGTATGTGTCGGGAAATCACCCCGGGTGGCACCTGGATGCTGCCGACCTTTGTCAGCCAGGTGATCCCCAGGCAGCAGAAAGAGGCGGATAACCTGGCTCTGCGCACGTTGTATAACACAGTGTTGAAAGCGCAAAAAAGCGATCCAGAATTGTCGCTGAATAAGATCGCCGAGCAGTTTCCGTTAACCGGCCATATTACCGACTTCACGCTCACTTACGCCGACGATACGCTGATCACGACCAGTAAACCGTCCCCGGATATCAGCGATGATGAGTGGCAGGCGTTTCTGCGCTCCTCGATTAGCGCGGATTCAGAAAACGGCAAAGTCAGCTTTACCCTTATCGACCTCGACGGCGACGGCAAACGCGACCTGATCATCGACAGCTACGTGGGCGGCACCGGGCTCTTCAGCTACACCGGGGTGCTCAAGCGAGGTGATGATGATTTTGCCGCCGTCAACGGCAGCGACAGTGATAATGGTGATGATTTCGATGCCGGGGTGCCCGGCGCCCTCTTTTCCATTAATGGCCGCGGGGCTAACCAGTGGAACCACTGGGTCAAAATCAACGGCCAGGTGTATGCCCTGTGGTACAACGGCCAGTTTGGCGAAGATAACCTCTACCTGCTACGCCCGTTCAGCACCACCAGCCAGACGCCCGCGGTGACGGTTCGCTATCGCTATACGCTGAACAGCATCCGCTCCCCGGAGAAAGACCAGCCGCTGACCCCCAGCCTGAGCGACGGCGATAAAGCGGACCTGCTGCGCTCGCTGGAGGTAATGCAGGGCAGCCTGCTGAAAGACAGACCCGCCAGCGACAACGACGCGCCGATCTGCCCCATCCCGCCGGGCACCTCCGCTGACGAGGCGGATAACTACTACAGCGGCGTCGCCGTTAACTATATCTATGAGACGGTGGCCTATATTCCGGTCTGGCTGAACGGGAAGTGTTATATCGGCACCATTTTCAGCCATCATGGCGCCTATCGCCACGGCGTGGATGCGGAAATTACCCTGAGCTCGCCGCGTGAGGACGAGGAGGTCATTGGCGATTATCTCATCTCCGGACTACGCCACGTTATCGCCATTACCAGCGGCTGGAAAACCCGCGAGGGCGATAACGGCATGCAGTGAAGTTAAGCCAAAACGCGCCTTTGAACGCAGAATTGCCGCAAAGATAAGCAATCGATAAGTAATTTAAGAAATTTGGTTGACGGGGTGGGCGGATTACGGTTTAATGCGCCCCGTTGCCCGGATAGCTCAGTCGGTAGAGCAGGGGATTGAAAATCCCCGTGTCCTTGGTTCGATTCCGAGTCCGGGCACCACTATTTAAAGAACCCGCCCAAAAGGCGGGTTTTTGCTTTTCTTCATCCGGACTCTTCATCGCACTCCGTTCGATTATTCGCCGCACAGCGGCTCACCCCTTCGGGGCCAGCGCGGCAAGCGCGCTGTTCAACGCCTGCGGCGTTAGTCCGAGTCCGGGCACCACTATTTAAAGAACCCGCCCAAAAGGCGGGTTTTTGCTTTTCTGCATCCGGACTCTTCATCGAACTCCGTTCTATCACCCGCTGCCCGGCGGCGCTGCGCTTGCGCGGGCCTACGCTGTTTGAATCAGCAGAGGACTCGTAGGCCGGATAAGGCATTTATGCCGCCATCCGGCACAACCGCGGGTACGGTGTCTGATGTGTATCGCCCGGCGGCGCTGCGCTTGCACGGGCCTGCGCTGTTTGAATCAGCAGAGGACTCGTAGGCCGGATAAGGCATTTATGCCGCCATCCGGCACAACCGCGGGTACGGTATCTGATGTGTATCGCCCGGCGGCGCTGCGCTTGCGCGGGCCTACGCTGTTTGAACCTCTGGAGGACCCGTAGGCCGGATAAGGCATTTATGCCGCCATCCGCCACAACCGCGGGTACGGTGTCTGATGTGTATCGCCCGGCGGCGCTGCGCTTGCGCGGGCCGGCGCTGTTTGAATCAGCAGAGGACCCGTAGGCCGGATAAGGAATTTATGCCGCCATCCGGCACAACCGCGGGTACGGTGTCTGATGTGTATCGCCCGGCGGCGCTGCGCTTGCGCGGGCCTACGCTGTTTGAACCTGTGGAGGACCCGCAGGCCGGATAAGGCATTTATGCCGCCATCCGGCACAACCGCGGGTACGGCGTCTGATGTGTATCGCCCGGCGGCGCTGCGCTTGCGCGGGCCTACGCTGTTTGAACCAGCAGAGGACTCGTAGGCCGGATAAGGCGAAGCCGTCAGGCAAACGTCGTGAAGAAAGGCATTACTCGGCGGCCGTTTTCCCTTTGCCGGGCAGTCTGAATGCTTCGCCATAGGGCTTCGCAATGCCCATACGATATTGAGTCTCTTTCGCCGCCTGGTGGAGGTCGGCAAACTCCTCTTTCGGCGCCGGCGGACGTTGCGCCTTTTTCAGACACTGATTGCGATGGTGACGGATCCACTCTCGGTCCTCATCGTCCAGACAACGCTGCATCACCTCAATCCATCTGGATGCCGCCCGACGGTAGAGCCCGCATGCCTCTAACCGCTCAGCAATACTGTCCCTTATTCTCATCCACCTCGCTCCTCTGATGCTTTCACGATATCTCATGGTATTCCGACGCGTGAGTCGGAATACCATGGTAGTGTTAATTTATGACAAAACTATTCCTGTGCGGCGCAAGGAATATATTCATTATAATAATCGCTGTGCATAGCAAACCGCATTGGCGGTAAATACTTCCAAAGAGCTCCGGAATTATATGCCGAATGCCATCATCGATACCGCCGGGTATCGACGGTTGTACCTATCAATATCTATTTAATTTATTAGATTTTCGTCAACAAATACCTTGCGATAACATCCATTCTCTGTACAGCGAAGCTTCATAACGAACGTTCGGTCTGCTCCAGCAGCTTATTTCGAAAGATAAATAAGCAAGCTTCATTAAAATTATCTAACCCCAAACGCTCATAAAGCGCAGTACGCTTGCGGTAAAGGCTTTTTAGTGACGTATTGAGATTGACGGCCACCTCCTCCATGGTCATCCCCGCCATGAGTAAACGTAACATTAACTGTTCAGACAAACTTAAGCGCAGATCGTCAAACCACTCTTTGGTCAGACGCTTGCTATTCATCTCCAGAAAAAGGCCAAATAATGTCGCCATATCCGCGGGTGATAATGACATGTTTAAAAACGATTTCAGGCTCAGTAAATGCTCTTCCCGATGGCGCATATCGAGGACGATACAACATATTCGCTTTCTGGATTTCGCCGCTGCCAGCACGAGATAATCGTAATGGCAAAGCGGCGAGCGGCTATCAACCAGCAGAGAGACTTCATCAACCTCATTATCTAAAATCGCTTTTCCGCTAGAATCTAACTGAATGATATCAGGAAAAAAATTCTTAACACCTTGAAAAAGATAGTAATCTTGGGTAACCAATATCATTAAAGTTGCCACAAATCGTCCCTTTAACATTTAATCAACAAATTCTCGTCAACCAGACGTTTTCCCTCCCCCTATGGAACGCTTCGCATGGCGGTGAAAATAACGAGACCTGTGATTTATCATTAGCGCGGCATCTGAATCTGGCTGTGAAAACCCTCCTTGCGTTCTGACAGGAAATAAACAGATTGATTATAAATAAAAAAAATCCACAGAAAAGATGCTTTTTTTGCTATTGAGAATTTTTGTCAGAAATCATCTTAAATATTGCCTAAAAAACTCTAACCCCAACTAAATATAAGTCACACCGCCATTTTGAAACAAAATTCCACCTGACTTTCTTTTTTATTTATATCAGTAGGTTAAAGAAATCAACTTGAACACTTCCGTTCGAATGAAGTCGATTTTACAGAATTATCTTAAAACGCAGACCATAATTTATCCATATTTATCGGTTGCCGTATCGGGTATAAATTACCCATTCATTTATCAACAGGAGATATGTTTATTAGTTTGCAATAGGTCATTCACCTGCAGTGCCAGTCAGCTAAAGGGACCATCCTCATCCTTTAACTCACCGTCAAAGGACGGTCGTGTTGTGCAATGGATTCTTGATGAACATATGGCAAATAGAAATGGAAAGATCACCTTATTCAAATACGTTATTGTTTAATCGCAACACGAAACTCTCGCTATCAATCGGCTTGCTTTTGCTCTTCCCGGCGCTGGTTCAGGGAGCGGATTCGCTCTATGACCAGCAAATCTTGCAAGCGCGCCAAGGTCAGTACGCCCCCTTTCTCAGTTACCTTCAGCAGTACCAGCTGCGGCATGCCTTAACCCCTTCTCAGGTGGCGGACTGGCTGCAGGTGGCCCTCTGGGCCGGTCAGGACGATGAAGTGGTGAAAGTCTGGCGACGCTACCAGGTCTATATGCCGCTTCCCGCACGGGGCACCGCCGCCGCGGCGCAGGCCCTGCGCAACCAGAAGCAGTGGCAAACCTCGCTCACCCTCTGGCAGCAGGCGCTCAGCCAGGCCCCTGGCAGCGACGACTATCGTATCGGCTATATCAAAACGCTCGCCGATGCCCGCAAGGACGGCGAGGCGCTCAGCGAAGCGCGTCGCCTGGTGGCGGAGCAGGCGAGCGTTGCGCACCTGCAGACGCTCTCCTATGTCTACCTGCGGCTGGGCAAAAGCTGGGACCAGCTGTTGGTGGACACGCAGATCCTCGATCGTGAACCGCAAAACAAAACCGCGCTGGCCAGCCTGATGGCGACCCTGACCCGCAACCGGATTGATTCCCCTGCTCTCGGCCTGGCGAATAGCGTCGAACTGACGCCTGCGGAAAAGCGTAACTTGCAGCTGAACGCCGCCGCCGAACTGGTGCGCCTTGCCGATACCCCTTCCCGCGAAGAAAAGGCGCGTTACGCGCTGGCCCGCACGGCGCTCACGCAGTATGACGCGATGATCGCCGCCTGGCACCCCGACCCACAGGCTGCGCCCGACATCATCCGGGCGCGTATTGATCGTCTGGGCGCACTGTACGCCAGCGCCGAGTACGCGCAGGTCATCCGCGAATACCAAAGCCTGATCGCCCAGCAGCAGACCGTTCCCGACTGGGCCATCGGCTGGGTCATCTCCTCTTTTATCGCCCTTAAGCAAATTGAGCCTGCGCTGACGCTTATCCACCAGCATCCTTCGTGGCTGACAAGCCAACAGAATGAGGAACACGAGCTTTTCTACGCTCTGCTGGACACCGGTCAGTACCCGGCGGCGCAACGGTATGTTGCCCGCCTCACCAGGAATGCGCCCTACATCCGTCGTCTCTACGGCTCGCCAACGCCGCAGCCGAACGACGACTGGCTCACCGCACAGTCGCTTAACGTGCACTATTTAGCGGCTACCAACGACCTGCCGCAGGCCGAAGCCCGAATGCAGCGCCTGGCGGCGACGGCCCCTGGAAACCAGGGCCTGCAGATAGACTATGCCGCCCTTCTGCAGGAGAGAGGATTGCCACGGGCAGCCGAACGCCAGCTAAAAGCGGCGGAATCTCTGGAACCCACCAGCCTGCAGCTGGAGCGCCAGCAGGCCTGGGTCGCCCTCGATCTGCAGGAGTGGCGGCAAATGGATCTGCTGACTGACGACGTCGTCGCCCGCTCGCCACGGGATCTGAACACCCAGCGCCTGGCCAGAGCGCGCGAGCTCCATCATCTCTCCGAGCTGCGCCTGAGCGTTGGCAAAGGGCTGCATTCCGACAACCCGGTGAGCGGCACGCACGACCTCAGTTTTGAGACGGCGATCTACAGCCCGCCGCTAGCCGACAGCTGGCGGTTGTTCGGCGGGCACCGCTTCGCTGAAGGCAATTTTGAAGAGGGGAAAGGCAGCCGTCGCCAGCTGTTTGCCGGTATTGAATGGCGTCCGCGCGACTACTGGGGCGAGCTTGAGCTCTCCAGCGTCAATTTTCACGGCGAGAACAAGCCCGGCGTCCGCCTTTCCGCCGCCCATGACGTTAGCGATCGCTGGCAGCTGGGCGGCGAACTGGAGCGGATTTCGCAGCAGACGCCGCTGCGCGCGTTACGCAACGGCGTCAGCGCCAACCGCGGCGAAGGCTGGCTGCGCTGGTCTCCAAACGAACGCCGGGAGTACCGCTTCAGCGCGGCCGCCAGCCGGTTTACCGATCGCAACCGCCGCCAGGAGTACACCCTCTCCGGTAAAGAACGCCTCTGGCAAACCCCATGGTTAACGCTGGATTTGCAGCCCGGTCTGTCGGCCAGCGCCAATAGCCGCACCGACACCGCCTACTACAGTCCGGCACGGGACCTCGCCGCCACCGCGGCGCTGGCCGTCGATCACACGCTTTACCAGCGCTATGACACCGTCTGGAGCCAGCAGTTACTCGCCGGCGGCGGCAGCTACTGGCAAAAAAATCACGCCGCCGGGGCGATCACGGTGCTGGGTTACGGGCAGCGCCTGCGCTGGAACAACGTCGTCGACACCGGGCTGATGCTGAACTGGGATAAGCGCCCCTACGACGGCAAACGTGAAAACAACCTCGCCATCACTCTTGATGCAAATATACGGTTTTAAGGATGACCATGCTGAACACGACCCTGCGCAACGGCCTGATGCTTCTCATCTGGCTGTGCCTTATCTTCAGCGTGCGTGCTGAGGAAGTCCCCTTCCTCGCCCCGCAGCAGCGCCCCCAACTGGAGGCCAATCAACCCTGGCCGGCGGATCGCTTTCTGGTGCTGGCCTACCATGACGTCGAAGACGATGCCGCCGACCAGCGTTATCTTTCGGTGCGCACCAGCGCACTCAATGAGCAGATCGCCTGGCTGCTGCATAACGGCTACCATGCGATTAGCGTTCAGGACATTCTCGATGCGCATTATGGCTTAAAGTCGCTGCCGCCCAAGGCTTTTCTCCTCAGTTTTGACGATGGTTACAGCAGCTTTTACACCCGCGTATGGCCGCTGCTTAAAGCCTGGAACGTCCCGGCGCTGTGGGCGCCGGTGGGCAGTTGGGTGGACACTCCCGCTGGACAGCCCGTTAATTTTGGCGGCCTGATGACGCCGCGCGAGCGCTTCGCTACCTGGGAGATGGTGCGCGAGCTCAGCCGCTCGCCGCTGGTGGAGATCGGCGCTCACACCTGGGCCTCGCACTACGGTCTGCCGGCCAATCCGCAGGGCAGCCGCGAGCCTGCCGCCGCCAACCGCGGCTGGGATAAAACCACCGGCCGCTATGAAAGCGACGCGCAGTTTACCCGGCGAATGACCGATGACGTGCAGAAAGTGACGGCGAAAATCCATGAGGTTGCCGGGAAAACGCCGCGCGCCTGGGTGTGGCCCTACGGCGCCGCCAGCGGCAGCACCCTGACTATCGCCAAACAGCAAGGGTATCAGCTGGCGTTTACGCTGAACGACGGCCTGGGCAACGTGAAGGATCTGGACAATATTCCACGCCTGCTGATCGCCGGTAACCCGTCGCTCAAGGCCTTTGCCAGCGCCGTGACCCAGATTCAGGAAGCCGATCCTGTTCGGGTGATGCATGTGGATCTGGACTATGTCTATGACCCCAATCCCGTCCAGCAGGCAAAGAATATCGATAAGCTGGTGCAGCGCGTCTATGACATGAAAATCAGCCACGTCTTTCTGCAGGCCTTCTCCGACCCGCAGGGCGACGGCACGGTCAAGTCACTCTATTTCCCCAACCGCTGGCTGCCGATGCGCGCCGACCTGTTTAACTTCGTCTCCTGGCAGTTGCAGACCCGCGGCAATGTGAAGGTTTATGCCTGGATGCCGGTGCTGGCCTTCGATCTTGCCTCAGACCTGCCGCGCGTTCAGCGCTGGGATCCGCAAACCGGGAAGGCGTTACTTGCCCGCCAGCCGTACGTCCGTCTGTCGCCCTGGGATCCCCGGGTTCGCCAGCAGATCACCGACATCTACGAAGATCTGGCCCGACACGCCAGCTTCAGCGGGATCCTGTTTCACGACGACGCCGTGCTGACCGATTTTGAAGACGTGAGCCCGGAGGCGGTCGCCGCCTGGCGGCAGACGGGTATGGCGCACGATGCAGACCCGGTGCCCCAACGTCCGCAAGAGCGCCAGGCATGGATGCGTTTCAAAAGCCAAACCCTGACCCGCTTCACTCTGGATCTACGCCAGGCAGTGCAGGCCATCCGCGGCCCGCAGGTGAAAACGGCGCGTAATCTCTTCGCCCTGCCGATCCTGGAGCCGCAAAGCGAAGCCTGGTTTGCGCAGAATCTGGATGACTTCCTTGCCGCCTATGACTGGACGGTCCCCATGGCGATGCCGCTGATGGAGTCCGTGCCGATCGACGCCAGCCAGGCCTGGCTGACGCGGCTGGTTCAGGCCGTCGCCCGCCACCCGGGCGCGCTGAAGAAAACCATCTTTGAACTGCAGGCCAGAGACTGGAATCGACGCCAGCAAAACGCCATTCCCGACCAGCAGCTGGCGGACTGGATGCGTTTGCTGCGGCTGAACGGCGTCAAAAACTACGGCTACTACCCTGACGATTTTATTAACAACCAGCCTGATATCTCTCGTATCAGGCCGCAATTTTCTTCCTGGTGGTACCCTGACCATGACTGATCGCATTATCGCATTGTGCATTTTATGCCTCGTATTCGGGCTGCCGTTAGGTGTCGCAGCGGTATTTACCGGCGAGCTTATCCTCGACTTTGTCTTTTTCTGGCCGCTGTTTATGTCAGTGTTGTGGATCACCGGGGGTCTCTACTTCTGGTTTCAGCTGGAACGTCACTGGCCGTGGGGGGAGGATACCCCGCCGCCGACGCTGCCGGGCAATCCACTGATCTCGATCCTGATCCCCTGCTTTAACGAGGAGAAAAACGCCCGGGAAACCATCAGCGCAGCGCTGGCCCAGCGTTACGCCAATCTTGAAGTGATCGCGATTAACGACGGCTCTTCGGACAACACCGCCCAGGTGCTCCAGCAGCTGGCGCAGGAGGAGCCGAGGCTGCGGGTGATCCATCTGGCCGCCAATCAGGGAAAAGCGGTGGCGCTCAAAGCGGGCGCCGCCGCCGCCCGCGGCGATCTGCTGGTCTGCATCGATGGCGACGCCCTGCTGGACCGGGATACCGCGGCCTGGCTGGTCGCGCCGTTGATCCATTATCCGCACGTCGGGGCGGTCACCGGCAATCCGCGGATCCGCACCCGATCCACGCTGATCGGCCGCATTCAGGTTGGGGAGTTCTCGTCGATCATTGGGCTTATCAAACGGACGCAGCGGATCTATGGCCGGATCTTTACCGTCTCCGGCGTAATCGCCGCCTTCCGGCGCCAGGCGCTGGCGGACGTCGGCTACTGGAGCCCGGATATGATCACTGAAGATATTGATATCAGCTGGAAGCTTCAGCTCCGCCACTGGGACATCTTTTTCGAGCCGCGAGCGCTGTGCTGGATCCTGATGCCGGAGACCCTCAAAGGGTTATGGAAGCAGCGTCTGCGCTGGGCCCAGGGCGGCGCCGAAGTCTTTCTGGTCAATCTGCGCCGCCTGTTTCACTGGCAGCATCACCGGATGTGGCCGCTGTTTCTGGAGTATGCCTGCTCCACGCTGTGGGCCTTTGCCTACGCGATCACCATTCTGCTGTTTATCCTCAGCCGCCTGATGCCGCTGCCTGACAATCTGGCGGTGCATAGCCTGTTTCCACCGGAATTCACCGGCATGCTGCTCGGCCTGATGTGCCTGCTGCAGTTCGTCGCCAGCCTGTATATCGAGCGGCGCTATGAGAAAAAGGTCGCCAAATCGCTGTTCTGGGTGATCTGGTTCCCGATGGTCTACTGGATGATCGGCCTGCTGACCACGCTGGTCGCTTTTCCGAAAGTGATGGTGAAACGTCAACGTTCCCGCGCGCGCTGGGTGAGTCCGGACCGGGGAAAAGGAAGCCTGTGATGAATGAAAATACGCTCATCTTAACCGAACATCGGGTGCTGCCCCGGCTGGTCGACGCCGGCTTAACGCTGCTGGCCTGGCTCGGTTTTCTGTTCTTTCTGTACGCCAATTTGCTGATGCAGTTCATCGCGCCGCCCTCTCCGCGCTGGGAATCGCTGATGGACTCCCTGAATACGGCGCTGGTGTATCTGCTGATTGCCGCGCTGAACGGCTGGCTGTTGATCCTCTGGTATCACTACAACCGGCGCCGCGCCCATACCCGGCGTCATACCGCGGTGCTCGCTCTGCGCGACGATGAGCTGGCGAGCAGCTTTAACGTCGCGCCGCAGATTATCTCGGAGATGAGCCGCTATAATTTGCTCACCGTTTACCACGATCAAATCGGGCAGATTATTGATTTAAAAAGCCACGCGTTACCGCCGCCGCAGGAAGAGAGCGATGACGCATGAGAGCAAGGCCGCCGTCGGCGGCCTGGACAGGTAATACGCCGGGGATTAGCCGCCGGCTTTTTTGATGGCGGCTTCCAGCGAGGCTTTGTCTGCCAGCCCCGGGAAGACGGTGATGCTGGCTTCCGTGGCGCCGGTGGTCGGCATCACGATCACGCCCGGCGTGCCGCTCAGACCAATCTCCTGCGCCAGATCGTTAATGCTCTGCAGCACCGGTTCGACGTCGGCGGCCTTCTTCGCATCAAAGCCGGCTTTCTTCGCCTGCTGCTGGATATCCGCCGTCGTCAGCTTGCCTTCGTTATGGCCGGTAGCGTAAATCCCGTTATGGTAGGCCAGATAGGCATCCGCCCCTTTCTGTTGATAGATCTGCAGGCCGGTTTTTGCCGCCTCCAGCGAGCTTTCCCAGCGGCCGCCGAAAATCGGCCACTCTTTGAAGGCGAAGCGGGTCTGCGGGTGCGCTTTAATCACCTGCTCCATCACCGGCGCCAGACGGCTGCAGTAGACGCACTGGTAGTCGAAGAATTCGATCACCGTGACTTTGCCGTTGGCCGGGCCGTAGGTCGGGGTATTTTTATCCTGGGTCAACACGGCGGCGTTCTTCAGCACCGCCTGAGTGGCCGCGCTGGCCTGCTGCTCAGCCTGAATTTGCTGCAGTTTCTGGCTCGCCTGCAGCAGGACTTCCGGGTGGGCGACCAGATAGTCGGCGGCGATTTTGCCGATTTTCGCCTCCTGTTCCGGGGTGAAAGTCGCCGGCGCGTCAGCGGCAGAGGCCATCGCCGGCAGTAAGACAGCGCTCAGCAGGGCGACAGAGAGGTATTTCTTGTGGCCAGACATAGTGGGGATCCTTGCGATAAGTGAACGGCAGGTGAGTCTGGGTGACAAAATATCACCCTTTTTCGCCGAAGCCTTGCCCAACGGCACCTTGATTCGTAACTTTATTTTTCAGGCTCTCTCTTTCCCGCGCGATAGCGCAGGTCTGCGCCAGTGGTCAACGCGGCCCAGGCGGAGTACCCTGCGCAGCGGTTTTTCTTGCTCTTTTTTCAGGTGGTTTCTCTCGATATGTATGCATTTCTTCAACAATGGGACATGGCAGTGATTATGCTGCAGATTGTCGCCATCGACTTACTGCTGGGTGGCGACAATGCCGTGGTGATCGCCATGGCCTGCCGCAAACTGCCGCCGCAGAAACGCACCAAAGCGATCATCATCGGTACCGTGGGCGCCATCCTGGCGCGCGTTCTGCTGCTGGCGATCGCTTTGTATCTCCTGTCGCTGCCGTGGCTGAAAATAGTCGGCGCCCTGCTCCTGCTGTGGATTGGCATCAAGCTGGTCAGGAATGAGGAAGAAGAGAGCGAGGTTAGCAGCTCTGGCAGCCTGTGGCGCACCGCGATCACCATCACTGTTGCCGATGTGATTATGTCGCTGGATAACGTACTGGCGGTAGCTGCTGCGGGGAAAGGGCACATTGCGCTGGTCGCCCTCGGCGTGGCGATCAGCATTCCGGTTATTGTCGCCGGCAGCAAGCTGGTGCTGGTCCTGCTCACCCGCTTTCCCGCGGTGGTGCTGCTGGGCGGGATGCTCATCGGCTGGATTGCCGGGTCAATGCTGGTCAGCGACCCTACCATTCGCCAGCTGTTTCCCAGCGCCGGCGAGGGCACCGCGCGCCTGGCTGGCGCCGTCGGCGCGCTGCTGGTGCTATTCACCGGATGGCGCCGCCGCCCACGGCCGCAGGCGAAAGACTAATCTTATCCACGGCGCCGTCTACCCCGACGGCGTCAAGTTTCCGCCACTTTTCTTCCCCGTCAGGGCGCATTTGCCCTACGCTTTATACTGACGCCTGTTCCAGGGAATATGTAACCACCGCACTGAGCATAGATGAGATAAAATCATGGAATTGAAGGATTATTATGCCATTCTCGGGGTGCAGCCAACCGACGATCTGAAAACCATCAAGACCGCCTACCGCCGCCTGGCGCGCAAATATCACCCCGACGTCAGTAAAGAAAACGATGCCGAAGCCAAATTTAAGGATCTCGCCGAAGCCTGGGAAGTCCTGAAAGATGAGCAACGGCGCGCCGAATACGATCAGCTCTGGCAGCATCGCAACGATCCCGGCTTCGGTCGCCAGCGACAGACCCACGAGCAGAGCTACAGTCAGCAAGATTTCGACGACATCTTCTCCTCCATGTTTGGCCAGCAGGCGCATCAGCGTCGTCGTCAACACGCGGCGCGCGGCCACGATCTGGAGATCGAAGTGGCGGTGTTCCTTGAAGAGACGCTGGCCGAGCAGACGCGCACCATCAGCTATAACCTGCCGGTGTACAACGTGTTTGGCATGATCGAAAGCGAAACACCGAAAACGCTGAATGTGAAGATCCCCGCCGGGGTAGTCGATGGTCAGCGTATCCGCCTGAAAGGCCAGGGGACGCCGGGGGAGAATGGCGGCCCGAACGGCGATCTGTGGCTGGTTATCCACATCGCCCCGCATCCGCTATTCGATATTGTCGGTCATAACCTGGAGATCGTCCTGCCGCTGGCGCCATGGGAGGCCGCGCTGGGCGCGAAAGTGACGGTGCCCACCCTGAAAGAGAGCATTCTGCTGACGGTGCCGCCGGGCAGTAAGGCAGGGCAGCGACTGCGTATCAAAGGGAAAGGACTCGTGAGCAAAACCCACACCGGCGATTTGTTCGCCGTTATTAAAATAGTGATGCCGCCAAAACCAGATGAAAAAGCGCGTGAGCTCTGGCAACAATTGGCCGCCGCCGAAGCCAGCTTCGATCCGCGTAAGACATGGGGGAAAGCCTGATGGCTACAGTAACAGTGACGTTTACCATTACCGAATTGTGCCTGCGTACCGGGGTGTCGGAAGAGGAGCTGACGGAGATCGTCGGCTTAGGGATGATTGAGCCACACCAGCCGCAGGCGGACACCTGGCTGTTCGACGACAGCGCGGTGACGATCGTGCATCGCGCGGTACGCCTGCGTAACGAGCTGGAGCTGGACTGGCCGGGAATTGCGGTGGCGCTGACCCTGCTGGATGAGAACGCGCGGCTGACCCGCGAAAATCGCCTGCTGCAGCAGCGCCTGGCGCGCTTCCTCGCCCACGGATAGGGGTGCCATCCCGGGTCGTGGCGTTCCGTCTTCGCGCCGGGTGGCGGCTACGCCTTACCCGGCCTACAAATGACATCGAGCCCACCCATTGCACTGGATTTGTAGGCCCGCGCAAGCGTAGCGCCGCCGGGCATGGCTACAGCCAGGGAGCCGCCTGTTTGCCGAATGGCGGCTACGCCATACCCGGCATACAAACGGCACTGGGCCCACCATTGCACTGGATCCGTAGGCCCGCGCAAGCGTAGCGCCGCCGGGCATGGCCTCAGCCAGGGAGCCGCCTGTATGCCGGGTGGCGGCTACGGCTTACCCGGCCTACAAACGGCACTGGAGCCCACCATTGAACTGGATCCGTAGGCCCGCGCAAGCGTAGCGCCGCCGGGCATGGCTACAGCCAGGGAGCCGCCTGTTTGCCGAATGGCGGCTACGCCATACCCGGCATACAAACGGCACTGGAGCCCACCATTGCACTGGATCCGTAGGCCGCGCAAGCGTAGCGCCGCCGGGCATGGCCCCAGCCTGGGAGCCGTCTGTATGCCGGGTGGCGGCTACGCCTTACCCGGCCTACAAACTAAGCGCAGCGCAAGCCGGGGAGTTTCCCGGGTCGCGCAAACCGGGAATAGCGCTTAATCCGGTAACGAACCGGCGAGATTACGCGCGGAGACGCTCTCGCTCACCGGCGCGGGCGGCTCCGGCGCCTTAGCCGGAGCGGCCGCTGGCTCGGCTACCGGAGCGGGAGAGGCCGGCTGGATCTCAAGGAACGAGGCCAGCATCTTACGCAGCGTTTCCGGTTTAGTATCTTCCGCCAGCAGCGCCGCCAGCATCGACGGTAAGCGGCTATCGACTTCCCCTAACGCCAGCCCCGCCAGCAGCGCGGTACGCGACATATCGCCGCGGTCGCCACGGTGATGGGCCTCAATTTTTGCGTCCGCGAAGCGCTCGCTGGCGCTGATATCCGGGCGCAGGTAAATCAGCACTTTTCTGCGATCCAGAGTCATAGACGCTCCTTAACCAATAATTTTCAGACCACGCACCAGGGCAAACTGCGGCTCTTCAGCCACCACGAAACGATCCTCGCGCAGACCCATCCGTTCACGAATGGCGTCGGCAACCAGCGGCGCGCCGCCGCCAATGACGATCGCGTGCGAATAGCCTTTAAAGCTATCGATGGCCGTCAGGACACGCGTGGTCAGACGTTCGATACTGTTATTGATCACCTTCTTCACCTCAGAAACCGCATCCGGATCGTTGATGTTGTCGGTCAGGTATTCTTCGTCGTGGCGGTTGATGATTATCTGGTCGACGTTATAGCTAGAGGTGTCGGTATTCGCCCGGGCCAGCGCCAGCTTAACGGCGTCGGTCACCAGCGATACGCCCAGCTTCGGGTCGCCGTAAATGCGCGAAACCGAGGTCATCTGCCCGGCGACCATTGAAATATCCAGCGTGGTGCCGCCAAGGTCGATAATCAGCACCGAATGCGACGGTTTCAGCTCATCACACAGGCTAATGCCCGCCGGAATCGATTCCGGGCGCACGGTAACTTTAGTGATATTGAACACCACGCCTTTATTCAGTTTAACTTCGCGCAGCAGGCTCTTTTTCTTGCGCTCAATATTGTCGAGGCGATATTGCGCATCTTCATCATAAAATTCGGTCAGCGGCAGGGTGACCACAATTTCAACATCCTGTGGCTCAAGACCGCTGGTCAGCAGCGCATGATGGACAGCGATGGAGTTCAACGGGCTATATTGCCAGTCAATGTTATTGGTTGGGAGCGCATCGGGAGTGATCAGGTCGAATGAGTACTTTTCATCATCCACCGTGTAGTTAAAAGGCTTCCCCGAACCGAAGGTGGCAGACCAGCCGCGTTTAAAACTGTTGGGGCTGATATGGGTGAAAGTTTCGCCATCTTGCTCCCACAGCATTTTGATATTGGTTGAACCATCATCGATAAAAATGCGCATTGCATTGCTCCATCACTGAGACAAATAAGAGAAAAATGTAAGACCCAAAAAGAGTAGCAAGAGTTAAAAAGCAGCGCAAGAGCACGAAAAAGAGACAATTCTGAGTTTTATTTGAGAACAATCGGAGAAACAAACAGTCCAGAACGCTCAAAAAGAGAAATAATTGAGATAAAATAGAGAACTACAGTTTTCTCTTTCTGTCTTTTTAAGACACTGTTTTTTGCTCAAAAAGAGAGCATCCCTCCCCTCTTTCGTCAGCGGTTTTCGCACGCTTTTTACACCTGATTGGGTACCACAATCGGCCGTTCCGGCTCGACGTCATTTTCCGGTACCCGGCGATATTTATCCAGCAGGTGAATCTGAATCCGTCGCAGCATATCGCCATTCAGTTTGTAATAACGGAAATAGAGAAACAGCGTCAGAGCAAAAAAGAGCGTCGGCAGCGCAATCATAATCGCCTGCATCCCCAGCAGCGTGTGGGACGACTGCACAACATTCGGCACGTAACCGATGATACCCAGCACGATGGCGATAAACCAGGCCGCAAACGCCGAACCGGCTTTGACTACCAGCGTTTGAACGGAATAGGCGATGCTTTCGCAGCGGATATTCATCGTATATTCGCCATAGTCGACGGTATCGGCCACCATAATAACCTGCAGCACCCAGAACAGCGCGGTGCCGATATTCAACAGCACCCCGGCCAGCGAAATCAGCGCGATGTTGTAAACGCCGCCCAGCGCCATCAGCAACAGCACGCCGCAGCCCAGCACCGGCATGATCGAAGCACCCGCCCACAGAATGCGCCGCGATAGCCCTTTTACCAGTCGTGGGAACAGGATCAGCGTCAGCAAATTCGCCGCCCCGGCGTAGGACATGTAATACGGGAACATCTCCGCGCTGCCAATCACGTAGGTAAAGTAGTAAATCGCAAAGCCAGCGATAATGTTCGCCGCCGTGTTATAGGCCAGCGCCATGCCTAACAGGCAGGCCAGCTGATCGTTTTTATAGATCAGCGCCACCATCTGGCGCAGTGAGAGGTGGCTGGAGTCTTCGCTCACACCACTGTCGGAGGAGTAAACCTCATGCACGTTGCGCAGGGTGACGAGGGTGGAAACGACGAAGAAGGCGATCAGCACCAGAGTGAACATCTGAAAACCGAAACCGCGATCGGCGCCGCCGACGGCGTTGACGAACGGCAGCGTGACGCCGGCCGTGACAAATCCCGCCAGACTGGCGAAAAAGCGCGGGTAAGGCACCAGCTGCTCGCGTTCGCGTTTATCGAGGGTAATGGTCGGCACCAACGACCAGAACGGCACATCCATGATGGTGTAGGTGAAGCCCCACAGCAGGTAGGTTAGCCACACCCACGCCAGCAGCGCCCCGCCGCTGAAGTGGTGGGCGCTGAACAGCATATACAGCACCACCGAGTTGGTTATCGTGCCGATCAGGATCCACGGTTTGAACTTCCCCCATCGCGATCGCGTACAGTTAACGATCCATCCCATAATCGGATCGGCTATCGCATCGAGGATCCTTGCCACCAGGAACAAGGTGCCGACCACCCCAACCGATAAGCCAACAATATCGGTGTAGTAATACATCAGGTACATGTAGACGATACCGATAGCGAAATCTTTACCAAAGGCACCAAATCCGTAGCTGAGCTTTGTTGTCATTGAAATACTCATAGGGTCCAGGTCGCTGTCGCCAGCGCCTCCTTCAGCGTTTGATAGAGCGTGACAGGCACCGCCGGGTTCGTTGCCCCCGGCGGCATAAGAGGATTAACGGTGCAGCCAGGCCGGCAGCCAGTCGCCGTGGCTGGCGATCAGATCGTCCACCAGCGCGTAGATCTCTTCGATCCCCAACACCGCGGCGGTGTGCGGATCCATCATCGTGGCGTAATAGACGTAATCGCGATTTTCAGTGAGGATCGCCTCCGTGAGCAGCGTCTGCACGTTGATATTGGTCTGCATCAGCGCCGCCAGATGCGCCGGCAGCGCGCCCACTTTGGTCGGCTGGATGCCGTTGGCGTCCACCAGGCAGGCCACTTCCACACAGCAGCCCTGAGGCAGGTTGTCGATGAGATTATCGTTGCGCACGTTGCCGTACACCACGCTTGGCTCGCCGGTCCAGATGGCGTTCATGATGGTGCTGGCATATTCGCGGGAGGGTTTCACCTCAATGCGCTCCCCGCGCTTATAGCTCTCCAGCTCCTGATGCCAGTTGGCCAGTTGCTCGACGCAGCGTTTAGGGTATTCATCCAGCGGCACTTTATAGCGAGCGAGAAGGTCATCGCGGCCCGGCTTGATAAACCATGGCGTGTATTCCGCGAAATGCTCCGAGGACTCGGTGACGAAGTAGCCCAGCTTTTTGAGCATTTCATAGCGGACGATGTTTTCGCAGCGCGGGTTGCCGTGCAGGTTCGGTTTCGGCGCCCGCCCGTCGGCGTAGGCCTGTAGCAGGTCGGGGTAGATACTGACGTAGCTGCCGTCCGCGAGCTTTTTCTCCAGCGACAGATAGAACGCCATATGGTTAATCCCCGCGCAGCGGTAGCGTAAATCCGCCGGATCGAGATCGAGGTCGCGCGCCAGCTCTTCCGCTGTGCCTTGCACCGAGTGGCACAGGCCAACCTGCTTGATATGCGGGTAGCGGGCGTACATCGCCCAGGTGTTCATCGCCATCGGGTTGACGTAGTTAAGCATGGTGGCGTCCGGGCAGACCTCGCTCATATCGTCGCAGATAGCCCACAGGTGCGGGATGGTGCGCAGCGCGCGCATAATGCCTCCCGGCCCCAGCGTATCGGCAATGGTCTGCTCCAGGCCGTGGCGCTTGCAGACTGCAAAATCGGTGACGGTACAGGGCTCATAGCCGCCAATCTGGAAGGCAACGACGACAAAATCGGCGCCCTGCAGGGCGGTTTTCCGGTCGCGGTGGCAGCTGATTTCGCCGTTCGCGCCCACGGAATCCATCAGCTTGCGCACCACGATATGCGACTCTTCCAGCCGGGTTTCATCGATATCCATCAGCGCGATATGCGCCGATTTCAGCGCCGGGCGCTGGAAAACATCACCGAGAATATTTTTGACGAACACCGTCGAACCGGCGCCGATAAAAGTAATTTTTGGGGCAGACATCACGCACTCTCCATCAGGTCATTGAACACTTGCAGAGTGGCACGCCGCTCCCCGCTGCGCTGCCCTGTTCCCGCCGGAGCATTCCCGAAAGCTCAGATCGGCCATTAAGCGCCACAAAATCTGAGATTTCGGGAACAGATTGAGCAAAAAGGAGAGAAAATGGGCCGATTCTTCCGCTAAGCTGTCGTCAGCTCTGGCGAAAAATGCAGCCACTCTGACAATTCAGGAATACGCTAACGATGGAACACCGCTTCACCTCTCTGCCCCCCGATCCCTTTATGTGCAGCAGCGACGAAAAGCAGAGCCGCAGCCCGCTGGCGCTCTACTCCGAGTATCAGCGTATGGATATCGAACTGCGCCCGCCGCACGCCATGCCCACCAGCCACTGGCACGGCCAGGTAGAGGTTAACGTGCCGTTCGATGGCGACGTGGAGTATTTGATTAATAACGAAGTGGTGCGCATTGAGAAAGGCTATATCACTCTGTTCTGGGCCTGTACGCCGCATCAGCTGACCCGCCCCGGCGATTGCCAGCAGATGGCGATATTCAACCTGCCGATGCATCTGTTTCTCTCATGGCCGCTGGACCGGGAGCTTATCAACCACGTCACCCATGGGATGGTGATTAAATCCCTCGCCGCGCAGCAGTTGAGCGCCTTCGAAGTGCGCCGCTGGCAGCAGGAACTGAGCCACGAGAATGAACAGATACGCCAGCTGGCGATCGATGAAATCGCCCTGATGCTGAAGCGGCTGAGCCTCGCCGGCTGGCAGCCGATTCTGGTCAATAAAACCTCACGCACCCACAAGAACAGCGTCTCGCGCCACGCGCAGTTTTATGTCAGCCAGATGCTGGAGTTTATCGCTGCCCACTACGACCAGGCGCTGACCGTCAATGCCGTTGCCGAGCACGTGAAGCTCAACTCGAACTACGCGATGGGGGTCTTTCAGCGGGTGATGCAGCAGACCATGAAGCAGTACATTACCGCCATGCGTATCAATCATGTGCGGGCGCTGCTGAGCGATACCGACAAGACCATCCTGGATATTGCCCTTACCGCCGGTTTTCGCTCCAGCAGTCGCTTCTACAGCACTTTTACCCGCTACGTGGGCATGCCGCCGCAGCAGTACCGTAAACTCAGCCAGCAGCGGCGTCACGGCCTGGCCTTGCCGAAGGCATAAAAAATGCCGCCGGGGTTTCCCCAGGCGGCATGATTAACAGTGAAAACGGTTAGTCGTTGATACGCGGATGCTGCTGCACCAGACGCGACCGTTTTGCCTGCAGATCGGCGATCTCCTGATCGATATCTTCGATTTTTTGCTCGATGTTATCGTAGTGCTCGCCAAGGATTTCTTTCGCTTCCTGGATATCCGACGCCGCCGGGGTCGCCCCTTTCAGCGGACGGTTAGCCGTCTCTTTCATCGACAGGCCCGTCGCCATACCCACCACCGCGATAACCATCAGGTAGTACGCCGGCATCATCAGGTTTTGGGTGGTCTCCACCAGCCACGCCGCCAGGGTTGGCGTCAGACCGGCAATCAGCACCGAGATGTTAAAGGCGCTGGCCAGGGCGCTGAAGCGGATGTGCGTCGGGAACATCGCCGGCAGCGAGGAGGCCATCACCCCGATAAAGCAGTTCAGCACCACCGCCAGCAGCAGCAGGCCGGCGAAGATCAGGCTAGTCACGTTGCTGTTGATCATAATGAAGGCCGGGATCGACAGGGCAAACAGCGCCACGCTACCAATCAGGATAAACGGGCGACGGCCGAAACGGTCGCTGAGCATACCGATAACCGGCTGTACAAACAGCATCCCGACCATGATAGCGATGATGATCAGCACCCCATGATCTTCCGAGTAGTGCAGGTTATGCGACAGATAGCTCGGCATGTAGGTCAGCAGCATGTAGTAAGTCACGTTGGTGGAAATCACCAGACCGATACAGGTCAGCAGGCTACGCCAGTGCTTGGTGGCAATCTCTTTAAAAGAGACCTTCGGCCCGTCCTGCAGTCCTTCACGGTCGCCCTGCTCCATGGTGTCAACATGCTGCTGGAACGCCGGCGTCTCTTCCAGCGCATGGCGCAGGTAGAGACCAATGATACCTAACGGTAGCGCCAGGAAGAACGGGATACGCCAACCCCAGTCGAGAAAGTTCTGTTCACCCACCACGCTGGAGATGAGAACCACCACGCCGGCCCCCATCACAAACCCGGCGATGGAGCCAAAGTCCAGCCAGCTGCCCATAAAGCCGCGCTTGCGGTCAGGAGAGTATTCCGCGACGAAGATCGACGCCCCGGTATATTCACCGCCAACCGAGAAGCCTTGCGCCATTTTACACAGCAGCAGCAGGATCGGTGCCCAGATACCTATCGTGGCATACGACGGAATAAGGCCGATACAGAAAGTACTTATCGACATGATCACGATAGTTATCGCGAGAATTTTTTGCCGACCATATTTATCGCCCAGCATCCCGAAGAACAGGCCGCCTAACGGACGAATTAAAAATGGTACGGAGAAGGTACCCAGCGCGGCAATCATCTGCACGCTTGGGTTGGCATCGGGGAAGAAGACTTTACCTAAGGCGTAGGCCACAAAGCCGTAGACGCCGAAATCGAACCACTCCATCGCGTTGCCCAGGGAGGCCGCGGTGATCGCCTTTTTCAGTTTACCATCATCGATGATGGTCACATCCTTAAGGGTGATGGGCTTTATTTTTTTCCTTTTAAGCATATTTTTCCTCTGCTACTCCGCCTTGAGTGCACGCCTCTTCGCCGAATGGCAAGGCCATTCGCATCGTGCGTCAGGAGCGGTGAATTGCTGTGCTCCTCATTTCAAGCGTAGCAGGTTTGCCTGCACTGTCTGCTGACAGAATGTACAACCGAACCTGTTGACGCCTGCTCTGGCTACTGGTGAATAAATGGAGCGGCTCATCGTGATGCTTGATGAAATTGACCTGCTCCCCTTTTTTACCCTAACAGTGTTTATATCTGCGATCAACTTCACAGAAATTTACCGCCTCATTACAGAGTGTCGGAAAATAAATAAGTTCATTTCCTGCCGATCGCGCGGAAATTATTTCGTCGATTTTGCTCCACTTCGGGCGGTTAATTTCAGCGTTTATTCGCTTTTTCCCGGAATAATACCACGGCTACTTTTTAGCAAAAAAACACCCGACAAAAGTGGGTGATTGCGCTATAATCATACCCACTTTCGGCTCTCAGCCGCTGTTTAAAGGACCAACGTCCTGTTTTTCGACGACATCATGAGGAGCGTCATGCAACTGCCACACTGCCCAAAATGCGATTCGACTTACACTTATGAAGATAGCGGCATGTACATCTGCCCGGAATGTGCCCATGAGTGGAACCCTGCCGAGGCGACGGAAGAGAGCGACATTCTGATCGTTAAAGATGCCAATGGCAATTTACTGGCCGATGGCGACAGCGTTACCGTCGTGAAAGATCTGAAGGTTAAAGGCAGCTCTTCGATGCTGAAAATCGGCACCAAAGTGAAAAATATCCGTCTGGTCGAAGGCGATCACAATATTGACTGCAAAATTGACGGTTTTGGTCCGATGAAGCTCAAATCGGAATTTGTGAAAAAGAACTGATTTAATTTCGGGTAGGCGGCGCGATTATTTTTTCACATAACCGTCGCCGCTCCCGATATCCTGGTGGCCGTTTGTCCCCCGGCGCATCCTGTTATTTCCCTCGCCGGCAACCGCTATTTACACTGTCGCCTGCCGTCATATTTCAGCGCCCCTTTTCGCCCTACCGTCTGGCTCAATCGCCTGCCGGGCGACTACGCTTTACGGGTTACGGTCACTGAGGTATTCACCATGTCCTTAAGTCCCTACCTTGCCTTTGCGGGCAACTGCGCCGAGGCGATCGCCTTCTACCAGCAGACGCTGGGCGCGGAGCTGATGTTTAAAATGACCTTTGGCGAAATGCCGCCCGCGGCGCAGGAAGCGTCAGACGGCTGCCCGTCTGGCCAGAAGATGGCGGATGATGCTATCGCCCACGCCAGCCTGCGCATCAATAATGGCGAGCTGATGCTGAGCGACAGCGCCTTCGGGCCCGATGTGCATTACGCCGGCTTCACCCTCGTCCTCGATCCCAGCGATGTCGCTGAAGGCCAGCGCTGGTTCGACGCGCTGGCTGTCGGCGGGCGCATTGAGATGGCCTGGCAGGAAACCTTCTGGGCCCACGGCTTCGGCAAAGTCGTCGACCGCTTTGGCGTCCCCTGGATGATCAACGTGGTCAAACAAGGCTGACGCCCCCAGGGCGGCCCGGCCGCCCTGTCATCCGCCTGGCATCAACTCTTCATCCTTTGGTCATCGTCACTTAACCGAAATGCAACGTAAACCGGTCAGGATCGGCCCACAACGCGAGGAAGCTCCTCGCCTATGCTGTGTGAGGCTTGATGACCATGCACCTGTCCAGACATCCGACCAGTTACCCCACGCGCTATCAGGAAATCGCCGCCCGACTTGAGCAGGAGCTGCGCCACCACTATCGCTGCGGCGACTATCTGCCCGCCGAGCAGCAGCTGGCGACGCGCTTCGACGTTAACCGCCACACCCTGCGCCGGGCTATCGACCAGCTGGTTGAGCGCGGCTGGGTTCAGCGCCGTCAGGGCGTGGGTGTGCTGGTGCTGATGCGCCCCATCGACTACCCGCTTAACGCCCAGGCGCGCTTCAGCCAAAACCTGCTGGAACAAGGCAGCGATCCCACCAGCGAAAAGCTGCTGTCGGTGCTGCGCCCCGCCAGCGCCCATGTCGCCGAGGCCTTTGGCATCAATGAGGGCGAGAACGTGATCCACCTGCGTACCCTGCGCCGGGTCAATGGCGTCGCCCTGTGCCTGATCGACCACTACTTCGCTGACCTGCGCTTCTGGCCGGTGCTACAGACCTTCAGCCACGGCTCGCTGCACGATCTGCTACGCGATCGGCTCGACGTCGAACTGACCCGCGTACGCACCAAAATTAGCGCCCGCCGCGCGCAGGCAAAAGAGAGCAAGCTGCTGGAAATCCCCAATATGGCGCCGCTGCTCTGCGTCCGCACGCTCAATAGCCGCGAGGGCGAGTCGCTCACGGCGGAGTACTCCGTCAGCCTGACCCGCGCCGACATGATTGAATTTACCATGGAGCACTGAATGCACTTCGATACCGCCACCCGCCAGCGCTGGATGTCCGTGCTGGCCCACAGTGAACCGCAGGACCTTCTGGCGCGCATGCAGTCCCTGCAGCTGGCGCCGGAATATGAATTGATTCGCACCCCGGAAACCGGGCTGGTACAGCTCCAGGCCCGCATGGGCGGTATCGGCGACCGCTTCTTTGCCGGCGACGCCACCCTTACCCGCGCAGCGGTACGCCTGGCTGACGGTACCCTCGGTTACAGCTGGATCTTAGGCCGCGACCGCCCGCACGCTGAACGCTGCGCGGCGATCGACGCCCTGCTGCAGTCGCCCCGCCATTTTCACACCTTAATGGAAACTCTGATAACCCCGCTGGAAGCGCTACGCAGCGCGCGCATTGAAGCCCGACGCGCCGAAGTCAACGCCAGCCGGGTCGACTTCTTTACCCTGGTTCGCGGAGATAACGTATGACCTTACAACCCGCTTTTACCCTGGCTGTGCAGGATGCCCAACACAGTTTTCGTCGCCTGCTGAAAGCGATGAGCGAGCCGGGGGTGATTGTCTCCCTGCAGCAGCTTCAGCACGGCTGGCAGCCATTGAACGTAGCGTCCACCAGCCTGCTGTTGACCCTTGCCGATCGCGAAACCCCGGTCTGGCTCGCCAGCGCCCTGCGTAACGATCTGGTGGGACAGAATCTGCGCTTTCATACCGGCGCGCCGCTGGTGGACCAGCCGCAGCAGGCGGTCTTTGCCGTCGCCAATGACGGTATCAGCGCCGAGCAGCTCAACGTCCTTTCCGCTGGCACCGTCACCGCGCCGGAAACCGGCGTCACACTGATCGTTCAGCTTGCCAGCCTCAGCGGCGGACGCATGCTGCGCCTGACCGGGGCAGGCATTGCCGAAGAGCGAATGATCGCGCCGCAGCTGCCGGACTGCATCATCGACGAATTAACCGAACGCCCGCACCCGTTCCCGCTGGGCATCGACCTGATCCTCACCTGCGGCGAGCGCCTGCTGGCGATCCCGCGCACCACCCACGTGGAGGTGTGCTAAATGTACGTTGCCGTCAAGGGCGGCGAGAAGGCGATCCGCGCCGCTCACGCCTTACAGGAACAGAAACGACGGGGCGATGGACGGCTTCCCGAACTGAGCGTCGAACAGATAGGCGACCAGCTCAGCCTGGCGGTGGACCGGGTGATGACCGAGGGCGGCATCGCCGACCGCGAACTGGCGGCGCTGGCGCTGAAGCAGGCCAGCGGCGATAACGTCGAAGCAATATTTCTGCTGCGCGCCTACCGCACCACCCTGCCGCGGCTGGCGGTCAGCGAACCGATTAATACCGCGGAGATGCGCCTCGAACGCCGCATCTCCGCAGTGTATAAAGATATCCCCGGCGGCCAGCTGCTGGGCCCCACTTACGACTACACCCACCGCCTGCTCGATTTTACCCTGCTGGCCAACGGCGAAGCGCCGTCTGTGCAGCAAGCCGATGGCGAAGCAGAGCCGACGCCGCACGTCTTTAGCCTGCTCACGCAGCAGGGGCTGGCGAAGACCGAGGAAGATCGCGGCACGCCGCCCGACGATATCACCCGCACCCCGCCGGTCTACCCCTGCTCGCGTTCCTCGCGCCTGCAGCAGCTGATGCGCGGCGATGAAGGCTACCTGCTGGCGCTGGCCTATTCGACCCAGCGCGGCTATGGCCGCAACCATCCGTTTGCCGGCGAGATCCGCAGCGGCTACGTGCAGGTGGAAATCGTCCCGGAAGAGCTGGGCTTTAGCGTCAATATTGGCGAGCTGCTGCTGACCGAGTGCGAGATGGTTAATGGCTTCGTCGCCCCGCAGGAGGAGCCGCCGCACTTCACCCGTGGCTACGGCCTGACCTTCGGCATGAGCGAGCGCAAAGCGATGGCCATGGCGCTGGTCGACCGTGCGCTGCAGGCGCCGGACTATGACGAAGAGATTGCCGGCCCGGCGCAGGATGAAGAGTTTGTGCTGGCCCACGCCGATAACGTCGAAGCGGCCGGCTTCGTCTCGCATCTGAAGCTACCGCACTATGTCGATTTCCAGGCCGAACTGGCGCTGCTGAAACGCCTGCAACGGGAGAACGAACGTGGCTAACCCACTGACTGGCTATAACTTTGCTTACCTCGACGAGCAAACCAAGCGCATGATCCGCCGGGCTATTCTCAAAGCGGTAGCGATTCCCGGCTACCAGGTGCCGTTCGGCGGGCGCGAAATGCCAATGCCCTACGGCTGGGGCACCGGCGGCATCCAGCTGACCGCCAGCGTCATCGGTGAGAACGACGTGCTGAAGGTGATTGACCAGGGCGCGGATGACACCACCAACGCGGTGTCGATTCGTCAGTTCTTTAAGCGCGTCACCGGCGTCGCCACCACCGAGCGTACCGAAGACGCCACCCTGATCCAGACCCGCCACCGGATCCCGGAGACGCCGCTGGTGGAGGATCAGATCCTGATCTACCAGGTGCCGATCCCGGAGCCACTGCGCTTTATCGAGCCGCGTGAAACCGAAACCCGCACCATGCACGCCCTGGAAGAGTACGGCGTCATGCAGGTGAAACTGTATGAAGATATCGCACGCTTCGGCCATATCGCCACCACCTACGCCTATCCGGTGAAGGTCAATGGCCGCTACGTGATGGACCCTTCGCCGATCCCGAAATTCGATAACCCGAAAATGCACATGATGCCGGCGCTGCAGCTGTTCGGCGCCGGGCGCGAAAAGCGGATCTACGCCGTGCCGCCCTATACCCCGGTGGAGAGTCTCGATTTCGACGACCATCCCTTTACCGTGCAGGAGTGGGATGAGCCCTGCGCCATCTGCGGCTCGCGCCACAGCTACCTCGACGAAGTGGTACTGGATGACAGCGGCCAGCGGATGTTTGTCTGCTCCGATACCGACTATTGCCGCCAGCAGAGCGAGGGGCAGAAAAAATGAACCAGCCATTACTTGCTGTGAATAACCTGACTCATCTCTACGCCCCGGATAAAGGTTTTCGCGATGTCTCCCTCGAGCTGTGGCCGGGAGAAGTGCTCGGCATCGTCGGCGAGTCCGGCTCCGGTAAAACCACCCTGCTGAAGGCAATCTCCGCCCGCCTGACGCCGCAGCAGGGCGAGGTGCTGTACCAGCAGCGCTCGCTGTACGCCATGAGCGAAGCCGAACGCCGCCGCCTGTTGCGCACCGAATGGGGCGTAGTGCATCAGCACCCGATGGACGGTCTGCGTCGCCAAGTCTCCGCCGGGGGCAACATCGGCGAACGGCTCATGGCCACCGGCGCCCGCCACTACGGCAACATTCGCGCCACCGCCGAAAAGTGGCTGCAGGAGGTGGAGATTCCCCCCTCGCGCATCGACGACCTGCCCACCACCTTCTCCGGCGGCATGCAGCAGCGTCTGCAGATCGCCCGCAATCTGGTCACCCAGCCGAAGCTGGTGTTTATGGATGAACCCACCGGCGGGCTGGATGTGTCCGTGCAGGCGCGGCTGCTAGACCTGCTGCGCGGCCTGGCGGTGGAGCTGAATCTGGCGGTGGTGATTGTTACCCACGATCTCGGCGTCGCTCGCCTGCTGGCGAACCGTCTGCTGGTGATGAAGCAGGGCCAGGTGGTGGAGAGTGGCTTAACCGACCGGGTGCTCGACGATCCGCACCATCCTTACACCCAGCTGCTGGTGTCGTCGGTGTTGCAGAATTAATGCTGTTTTGCCGGGTGGCGGCTGCGCCTTACCCGGCCCACAGGTGCGTTATTCGTAGGCCGGGTAAGCGAAGCGCCACCCGGCAACTCAACCTCGTGAGAGCTAACATGATCCGCGTTGAAAACGTCCATAAAACCTTTGTTTTGCACCAGCAGCACGGCGTGCGTCTGCCGGTGCTGGCCGACGCCTCGCTGACCGTTAACGCCGGGGAGTGCGTGGTGCTCCACGGTCACTCCGGCAGCGGCAAATCGACCCTGCTGCGTTCGCTGTACGCCAATTATCTGCCGGACAGCGGCCATATCCATATCCGCCACGGCGACGAATGGGTGGACCTGGTCACCGCCACCCCACGCAAGGTGCTGGAAGTGCGCAAAACCACCATCGGCTGGGTCAGCCAGTTTCTGCGGGTGATCCCGCGCATTTCGGCGCTGGAGGTGGTGATGCAGCCGCTGCTCGATCTTGGGACGCCGCGCGAAGCGAGCGCCGCGAAAGCCGCCCAGCTCCTGACCCGCCTCAACGTTCCGGAACGCCTGTGGCACCTTGCGCCGTCCACCTTTTCCGGCGGCGAGCAGCAGCGGGTCAACATCGCCCGCGGTTTTGCGGTCGACTATCCGATTCTGCTCCTTGATGAACCCACCGCCTCACTGGATGACAAAAACAGTGCTGCCGTGGTCAACCTGATCCACGATGCCAAAGCGCGCGGCGCGGCCATCGTGGGGATTTTCCATGACGAAGGGGTACGCCGTCAGGTCGCCGACCGACTGCACTCTATGGGAATGACAGCATGATTATCAATAACGTAAAACTGGTTCTCGACGACGAGGTGGTCCACGGTTCGCTGGAAGTCCAGGACGGTCGCATCCTCGCCTTCGCCGAAAGCCAGAGCCGGCTGCCGCAGGCGCTGGATGGGGAGGACGGCTGGCTGCTGCCGGGCCTTATCGAGCTGCATACCGATAACCTCGACAAGTTCTTTACCCCGCGGCCGAAGGTAGACTGGCCGGCCCACTCGGCGATGAGCAGCCATGACGCCATGATGGTCGCCAGCGGCATCACCACCGTGCTGGACGCCGTGGCGATTGGCGACGTGCGCGATGGCGGCGATCGTCTTGAGAATCTGGAGAAGATGGTCAATGCCGTGGAGGAGACGCAAAAGCGCGGTCTCAACCGCGCCGAACACCGCCTGCACCTGCGCTGCGAGCTGCCGCATCACACCACGCTGCCGCTGTTTGAAAAGCTGATCGATCGCGAGTCGGTGAGCATGGTCTCTCTGATGGACCACTCGCCGGGCCAGCGTCAGTACGCCGATCGCAGCAAGTACCGCGATTATTATCAGGGCAAATATCATCTGACGCATGACGAAATGGACCGTTTTGAAGCCGAGCAGATGGCTCTGGCCGCCACCTGGTCGCAGCCCAATCGCCAGACCATCGCCGCCATGTGCCGCGCCCGCCGTATCGCCCTCGCCAGCCACGACGACGCCACCGAAGCGCATGTGGCCGAATCTCACCAGCTAGGGAGCGTGATCGCCGAGTTTCCCACCACGCTGGCCGCGGCGCAGGCTTCACGTCAGCACGGGATGCACGTCCTGATGGGGGCGCCGAATATCGTGCGCGGCGGTTCCCACTCCGGCAACGTCGCCGCCCACCAGCTGGCGAGCCACGGTTTGCTGGACATCCTCTCATCTGACTATTACCCCGCCAGCCTGCTGGATGCCGCTTTCCGCATCGCCGACGCCGAGGACAATGCCTTCACCCTGCCACAGGCGATCCGTCTGGTCAGTCAGCATCCGGCGCAGGCGCTGGGCCTTGACGATCGCGGCGTCATCGCCGAGGGGAAACGCGCCGACCTGGTGCTGGCGCACCGTCGCGGCGAACATATCCAGATCGACCATGTCTGGCGCCAGGGAAAGAGGGTCTTTTAATGCCAGGAAAACTGATTTGGCTGGTGGGCCCCTCCGGCTCCGGTAAAGATAGCCTGCTGGCGGCGCTGCGCCAGCGCGAGCACCCGCAGCTGCTGGTGGCCCATCGTTACATAACCCGCCCGTTTAACGCGGGCAGCGAGAATCATATCGCCCTCAGCGAACATGAGTTTTTTACCCGCGCCGAGCAGCATCTTTTTGCTCTCAGCTGGCACGCCAACAATACTTACTATGGCATTGGCGTGGAGATCGACCTCTGGCTGCACGCCGGCTTTGACGTGGTGGCCAACGGCTCCCGCGCCCATCTGGCGCTGGCCCGGGAACGCTACGGCGAGGTGCTGGTGCCGATCTGTCTCGCCGTCTCGCCGCCGGTGCTGCGCCAGCGGCTGGAGCAGCGCGGCCGGGAAAATGCGCTGGAAATCGCCCAGCGTCTGGACCGCGCCGCGCGCTATAAGCCGGACAACTGCCTGACATTGAATAACGACGGCAGTCTCCGACAATCGGTCGATGAATTTTTCCGCCTGCTGCGCAGCCACGCGGCGCGCGAAGCGGATCAACTGGTATAAACAAAAGGTGACACGATGAGCCTGACCCTCTGCTTAACCGGCACCGGCGGCGCTCAGCTGGTGCCGGTCTTCGGCTGCGACTGCGCGGCCTGCCGCCGCGCCCGCCGCGAGGAGAGCCACCGACGCCGCCCCTGTAGCGGAGTGGTCACGTTCAACAGCGCCGTGACGCTGCTTGATGCCGGACGACCGGATCTGATGGAGCATCATCCCGCCGGCAGCTTTCAACAGGTGCTGCTGACCCACTACCATCTGGATCATGTGCAGGGGCTGTTTCCGCTGCGCTGGGGAGTCGGCGCGTCGATTCCGGTCTATGGCCCGCCGGATGATGCCGGCTGCGACGATCTGCTCAAACACCCCGGTCTGCTTGACTTTAGCCATACCGTCACGCCGTTTGTGATGTTTAACCTGCAGGGGCTGCGGGTGACGCCCCTACCCCTTAATCACTCGAAGCTGACCTTTGGTTATCTGCTGGAGTCGGCCCACAGCCGGCTGGCCTGGCTCTCGGATACCGCCGGGCTGCCGGACAAGACGCTGAAGTTTTTGCTCAATAACCGCCCGCAGGCGATGATCATCGACTGCAGTCATGAGCCGCGCGCGCAGACCCCGCGTAACCATAACGATCTAAACACCGTCCGCAGCCTTAACCAGGTCATTGGCTGTCCGCGGGTGATCCTCACCCATATCAGCCACCAGTTTGACGTCTGGATGATGGATAACCCGCTGCCGACAGGTTTCGAAGCGGGCTATGACGGGATGGAAATAGCGCTGGATTAAGCGCTGGCCTGCGGGGGGCGATCAGTAGCTATCATCCAGACGACGCTGGTCGCTTTCTAACTGACGACGATCGCGGTCGAGCTGACGCTGGCGTTCATCCAGCTGGCGGCGGCGCTCGTCCAGCTGGCGTTGCCGCTCGTCATACTGGCGCTGACTGTCACGGCTCTGCTGACGGCTCCCCTGATAGCGCCCGTCATCATACCGGCCATCGTCATCGTATCTGTCGTCGTCATCGGAGCGACTGCTGCCCGGGTTATAGGCGTCGTTAATGGCTTGCTGAATATTGCCGATCGCGTCATCGATAATATCGGCGCGAGCGGCCAGGCTGGTCAGCGACAGAGTGCAAAAGAGCAGTGCGGTTGCGTAACGTTTCATCGGGGCCAATCTCATCAGAGTCCTGCCGCTACCTTAATCATCCGCATGAAACCCGGGTAGCGGAGGAATCTCAAATCCTCGCGTACGCCGCGCTCAGCGCCTGCGCCAGCTGGGCGCGGGTAAACGGCTTACGCAGCCACTCAACCTCCGGCAGGGCCGGGTTCTGCGCCGGACGCAAATCCTGGCCGCTGATCAGCAGCACCGGCAGCGCCGGAAAGCGGCGTCGGGCGGTATGGATCACATCGGCGCCGCTCAGGGCGCCGGGCAGCATCAGATCGCTAATCAGCAGGGCAATATCCGGCGAGGCCTCCAGCAGCTGCAGCGCCTCTTCACCGCTGGCGGTTTCCAGCGTCAGCCAGCCCAGCTGATGCAGCTGTTCACATAGCGTCTGGCGGACATCCTCTTCATCTTCCAGCACCAGCGCCAGCCGCTCGCCCGCCGGGGACGGCTCGTCCACCGCTGGCGCCACCTCCTTCTCAACCTCGGTCAACGCTCGCGGCAGCTGCAGCCGCACCGTCGTCCCCTGCCCCGGCGCGCTCTCCAGCGCCACCCGGCCGCCAGACTGGCGCACAAAGCCATACACCATCGACAGCCCCAGGCCGCTGCCGCTGCCGGTGGCTTTGGTGGTGAAGAAAGGTTCAAACACCCGGGCTTTCACCGCCTGCGACATCCCGCAGCCATGATCGATCACCTCCAGGGCCACCATATCCTGCCGCTGGCCGCTGCTGCGGGAGACCCGCTGATTCCAGGTGCGTATTTTGATGACCCCGTCGCGCCCCGCCATGGCGTCGCGGGCGTTCATCACCAGATTGATCAGGGCATTTTCCAGCTGGCCAACGTCTATCCATGCCGGCCACGCCGGCGACTGCGCCTCAATCTCCAGGCTTAAGGTCGCCGGCAGGGAATGACGCATCAGCTCGCTGAGGTTCTCCAGTAGCGGCGCCATCGCCACCGCCTGGGGATGCAGCGCCTGCTTGCGCGAAAAGGCCAGTAGCCGCTGGGTCAGAAGCGCCCCACGCTCCGCCGCCTTCAGCGCCCTGGAGAGGCGCGGCGCATCGCGCGCATCCGGCTCCACCAGCTCAAGACTGCCGATAATCACCGCCAGCAGGTTGTTAAAGTCATGCGCCAGACCTCCGGTCAGCTGGCCGACGGCCTTCATCTTCTGACTATGCAGCAGCGCCTCCTCCAGCTCCTGGCGCTTAATCCGATCGATCTCCATCTGGTTGGTCTTCTCTTTCAGCAGCCGGGTGGTGTGCTCCAGCGACGCCATATTGCGGGCGAAAACGTTAAAGGCCCGCGCCAGCTCCCCCAGCTCGTCGCGCCGCTGCAGGGCCGGCACCGAGACGTTCGGCTCTCCCTGAGCCAGCCGCGACATCGCCCGCGAGATGGCGGTCAGGTTCGAGCCGAGATTACGGTAGATGTACCACCCGGCGCAGCCGGTGATCGCCAGCGCCAGCAGCGCGGAAAGCAGAATAAACATACTGATGGAGCGCAGCTCCCGATGGCTCTGCGCCGCCCGCTGCTCTGAGGCTTCCGCCACCCGGGTCACGTACTGATTGATATCTTCGTTAAGCAACGCGACCAGCGCTTTGATGTGATACATGTACCAGCTGATCGTCAGGTCGCTCTCCTCCAGCTGGGCCGACAGCGGGGCCAGCGTCGCCAGCTCGCGGGTCACATCAGGGAGGACAAACGCCAGCGCGGGATCGGCGCTGCGTGTCGGCAGGGCGCCGCGCAGCTGGTCGAGTTGCAGGACGATCGACCGCGGCGTGACGGTATGGATCGCAGCCACGATCAGCCGGTCCATCTCGGCCAGCCGGCGCGGATCGATCGCCTTATCCCCGCCGCGATCGTTAAGATCGGCGAGATGGCGCAGGTTACTCTGATTCTGGTAAAGCGAACTCAGCAGCGCATTGCGCTGCAGATGGCGGCGCTGGCCGCGCTCCAGCATCTCCGCCACGCTCTGCTGCAGCGCGTTGCTGCGGCGAATAATATTGGCCACCCGCGCCTGCTCCTGCTGCGCCAGCGGGGCCGCCGCCAGCTGGGCCAGCGAGTGCTTCAGCGCCTGCTGCGTCGCCAGCAGCCGTTCCGCTTCGCTTTTGTACTCCAGCGCCCCCACCACCTGCGACAGGCGCACCGCCGCCGTGGCGACATTCGCCGTGTCCCGCGCCAGATCCATACTGCCGCGCATGTCGTTGAGAGTCTGGCGCTGCACCTGCTCCTGCAGCTGGCTGGCGTGGTGAAAGCCGAACACCGCCACGCCGCTGACCAACAGGGTGACCACGCCCATCAGCAGATTAAAGGAGAGCAGGCGGCCACGGGCGCTGGTGAAAAACGGGTGTCGGCGAGCGGTCATAACAACTCCGGTGAAGGATCGGTCGGCAGATAAGCGTGACGGTGCAGAAAATGACGCCGCGTAACTGTGATCGCGGTTAACTATTTATCACTATGACAAATATGAATGGATTCTGACATTCTGCATTTATTTTCCGGTGGTGGACTGCAGCTATTGTTCTTACAGACAGGAGCGCCGCGATGACCGCCACCCCGGTACTGGAAATGCGCCATATCGCCAAAGCTTTTGGCAAATTCTACGCGCTGAAGGGCGTCGACCTGACGGTCTGGCCCGGCGAGATCCATGCCCTGATGGGGGAGAACGGCGCCGGAAAAAGCACGCTAATGAAGATCCTCGCCGGCGCCTATACCGCCACCAGCGGCGAGATCCTGATCGACGGAAAACCGCAAACCATCCGCGGCCCCAAGGACGCGCTGGCCGCCGGGATCACATTGATCTACCAGGAGATGCAGCTGGCGCCGAACCTGACCGTCGCGGAAAACATTTTCCTCGGCAGCGAGCTGGCGCGCGGTGGTCTGGTGCAGCGCAAAGCCATGCTCAGCCAGGCGCAGGCGGTGATCGACCGTCTCGGCGCCCAGTTCAAAGCCAGCGACCGGGTGATGACCCTGACCATCGCCGAACAGCAGCAGGTGGAGATCGCTCGCGCCCTGCACCGTCAAAGCCGCATTCTGTTGATGGATGAACCCACCGCCGCCCTCTCCTCGCGGGAAACCCAGCGCCTGTTCGAGCTCATCCTGCGCCTGCGCGATGAGGGGATGGCGATCATCTATATCAGCCACCGCATGGCGGAAGTGTATGAGCTCTCCGACCGGGTCAGCGTCCTGCGCGATGGGCAGTATGTCGGCAGCCTGGTGCGCGACAAGCTCAACGCGCCGGAGCTGGTGCGCATGATGGTCGGTCGGCCGCTCAGCGATCTGTTCAATAAAGAACGGGACATTCCCCGCGGCCAGCCGCGCCTGCGGGTCGAGGATCTGACCGATGGCGGCAAGGTTAAGCCCAGCAGCCTGGTGGTGCATGCCGGCGAAATCGTCGGCCTCGCCGGGCTGGTCGGCGCCGGGCGTTCCGAACTGGCGCAGCTGATCTTCGGGGTGCGCAAAGCCACCGCCGGGGTGATTGAGATTGACGGCGAGCCGGTGGTGATCCACTCGCCGCGGGAAGCCATCGACCTCGGGATCGGCTTTCTGACCGAAAACCGCAAAGAACAGGGGTTGTTTCTCGAACTGGCAGCCCAGGAAAACATCACCATGGCGACGCTGGAGCGCGACGCGACCTGGGGGATGCTCAACCGCCGGAAGGCGCAAACCATCTCCGATGACGCCATCCAGTTGCTTAACATCCGCGTGCCGCACGCCCAGGTGCGCGCCGGCGGACTGTCCGGCGGCAACCAGCAGAAGCTGTTAATTTCGCGCTGGGTGGCGATTGGCCCGCGCATTCTAATCCTCGATGAACCCACCCGCGGCGTCGACGTCGGCGCGAAAAGCGAAATTTACCGCATCATGAACGACATGGCGCGCCAGGGCGTCGCCATTCTGATGATCTCCAGCGAGCTGCCCGAAGTGGTGGGCATGAGCGACCGGGTCTATGTGATGCGCGAGGGCGTTATCGCCGGCGAGCTACAGGCCGGTGATATTAGCCAGGAAAGTATCATGACGCTGGCCACCGGCGTGACCGATTCTCACCTTAAGGCAGGGCAACTATGAGCATACCGAAAGAGACCTCCGCGCCGGTCGCGAAATCCGCTTCGGCGAAAAAAATGTTGATGGGCGACCTGATGCAGACCGTCGGCATTCTGCCGATCCTCATCCTGATCGTCGCCGTTTTCGGCTTTATCGCCCCCAACTTTTTCACGGAAAGCAATCTGCTGAATATCACCCGCCAGGCCTCGATCAACATTGTGCTGGCGGCGGGAATGACCTTCATCATCCTCACCGGCGGCATTGACCTTTCCGTCGGCTCCATCCTTGGCACCACCGCAGTGGCCGCGATGGTGGTGTCGCTGATCCCGGCGTTTGCGTTGCTGTCGATTCCGGCGGCGCTGATGCTCGGCCTGCTGCTCGGCCTGTTCAACGGCGCGCTGGTCGCCTTCGCCGGGCTACCGCCGTTTATCGTCACCCTCGGCACCTACACGGCGCTGCGCGGCGCCGCCTATCTGCTGGCCGACGGCACCACGGTGATCAACTCCGATATCAGCTTCGAGTGGATCGGCAATGACTACCTCGGCCCAGTGCCCTGGCTGGTAGTCATCGCCCTGGCGGTGATCGCGGTGTGCTGGTTTATCCTGCGCCGCACCACCCTTGGGGTGCATATCTACGCGGTGGGCGGCAACATGCAGGCGGCGCGGCTGACCGGCATCAAAGTCTGGCTGGTGCTGCTGTTTGTCTATGGCATGAGCGGCCTGCTCTCCGGCCTTGGCGGGGTGATGAGCGCTTCGCGGCTGTACAGCGCCAACGGCAACCTCGGCGTCGGCTACGAGCTGGACGCCATCGCCGCGGTCATTCTCGGCGGCACCAGTTTCGTCGGCGGTATCGGCACCATCACCGGTACGCTGGTGGGGGCGCTAATTATCGCCACCCTCAATAACGGCATGACCCTGATGGGGGTCTCCTACTTCTGGCAACTGGTGATCAAAGGGGCGGTGATCATCATTGCGGTGCTGATCGACAAATACCGTACCCGACATCATCAAAGTGCATAACAACAACATTTTACCTGCGAGGAAAAGCGAATGCGTTTAAAACCGATAGTCACCGCGCTGTGTGCTGGCGCGCTGCTGGCCGCCTCCCCTTTTGCGTCGGCCAAAGAGCTGAAAGCGATTGGCGTGACGGTGGGCGACCTTGCCAACCCGTTCTTTGTACAGATCACCAAAGGGGCGGAGCTGGAGGCCCGCAAGCTGGCGGGGGATAACGTCAAAGTGACGCTGGTCTCCAGCGGCTACGATTTGGGCCAGCAGGTGGCGCAGATCGATAACTTTATCGCCGCCAAAGTCGATATGATCATCCTCAACGCCGCCGATTCGAAAGGCATTGGCCCGGCGGTGAAGCGGGCCAAAGAGGCCGGGATCGTGGTGGTGGCGGTTGACGTCGCCGCCGAAGGGGCCGACGCCACCATCACCTCCGATAACACCCAGGCGGGCGAGCTGGCCTGTAAATACATTAGCGACCGCCTGAACAACAAAGGCAACGTGGTGATCATCAACGGGCCGCCGGTCTCCGCCGTACAAAACCGCGTCGAAGGCTGCGAAACGGAGTTCAAAAAACACCCGGACATTAAAATCCTCTCCGCCAACCAGAACGCCAAAGGCAGCCGGGAAGGCGGCCTGGAGGTGATGACCTCCCTGCTGGCGGCCAATCCGAAGATTGACGGCGTGTTCGCGATCAACGATCCGACGGCGATTGGTGCCGATCTGGCAGCGAAACAGGCGCAGCGCAGCGAGTTCTTCATCGTCGGCGTCGACGGCAGCCCGGACGGCGAAGAGGCGCTGAAGCGTAAGAACTCGCTGTTCGTCGCCACCCCAGCGCAGGACCCACAGGTGATGGCAGCGAAGGCGGTGGAGATTGGCTACGACATCCTGCAGGGCAAACCTGCGCCGACCGCGCCGGTACTGATCCCGGTGACGATGATCGACAAAAATAACGTCAGCTCTTACAAAGGCTGGACCGTGAAATAAGCGCAACCAGGCGCACAATCGTTCCGCCGATTGTGCGCTACGCTTAACGAATATGACGGCGCGGAGTAGCGATCATGGAACGGAAAGGCATTATTGCCGCAGGCAACATGCTGGTCGATCATGTCCACCAGATCGGGCAGTGGCCGGAGCGCGGCTGGCTGGTGGAAATTGTCCATAGCGAACGCGCCACCGGCGGCGCGCCGCTGAATGTCCTGCTGACCCTAGCCAAAATGCACGCCGGGCTGCCGCTGCAGGCGGTCGGCCTGATTGGCGAGGATAACGATGGCGACTACATCACCGCCATGTTCGATCAGTACCATATCAATCGCCAGCTCGTACAGCGCACCAGCTCCGCCCCCACCTCGATGACCCAGGTGATGACCGACGCCGAAGGCCAGCGCACTTTCTTTCACTCTCCCGGCGCCAACCGCCTGCTTGATCTCCCGGCTTTTGAGCCGCTGGATGCGCCGCTGAAAATTTTCCATCTCGGCTATCTGCTGCTGCTCGAAAGCCTCGATCGCCCCGATGAAGTGTACGGCACCCGCAGCGCGCGACTGCTGGCGCAGATGCGCGAGCGAGGCTATGAGGTGTCCCTCGATCTGGTGTCGCGCAAGGGCGACCCGCGCTACCGGCCGCTGGTCCTGCCGGCGCTGAAGCATCTTGACTACCTGACCATCAATGAACTGGAAGCCAGCGAGTTTAGCGGGCTGGAGATTCGTCTACCCAACGGCGAGCCGCACGTCGCCAATATCGCCCGCGCCGCCAGCGCATTGCTTGACGCCGGCGTACGCCAGCGGGTAGTGATCCATTGTCCGGAGGGGGCATGGGGCGTCTCCCGTACCGAAGCCGGGCGCTGGGTACCGTCATGGCGGCTGCCGCCGGAGGAGATTATCGGCAGCGTCGGCGCGGGGGACGCCTTCTGCGCCGGCCTGCTGTACGGCAGCCACGAACGCTGGCCGTTAACCGCCAGTCTGCAGCTGGCCCACGCCTGCGCCCGCGCCAGCCTGCAGGCCGCCAACGCGATCGACGGCGCCAAAACGCTCCCTGAGCTGCAGGCGTTTATTCAGTTGCAGAATGTTTAGATCGAGTAGATCCCGCTATCAGGGCGATGCCACAGGAGAACGGCGTGTCATGGCGAGAAAAGGGATACGGTTTATTCAAATCACGCCTGTTTTACGCTGAGTTCAACAAGGGCGGGCCAGGTAACTAACTGCGCCACTCGGCCAGCACCTTTTCCAGTTTATCTAATGACTCAGCGCGTTTTATCGCTGGCATCTGATGAATATTGCGCAATTTCCACTGCACGGCAGGCAAATCCTGAATACGCATTTCCGGCGCTAAACGCCAGTCTGGTTCGCCTCGTTTAAATGACAGTAAAAAATCGACATCCTGTTGTGTGAAACAGGATTTTAACGCAGCAATCATCCTGTTGGGGACTGCTGTCAGTTCCTCCAGGGCTATCGTCTCAAATGTCATCCCGCTGAATTCACGGTAAAAAGGTTCAGCAATATCTTTCCAGCGAGGACTCAGCACTTCAGCCAGAGGCCGATTATGGCTCAGTAAATACGCGATAAACCCATTGAAAATGGGACGGTCAAGCTCCTGCGCATCAAGAAGTAATTTCACGTCATAAAAATCTCTGGGATGCTGGCGATCCAGCGCCGCGCATAATTTTCCACCGTAGAGGTCAGGCAACGAAACCACTGGAAGGCTGGCATAGCCAAAAACGTCCTCTACCGCCCCCACCACTTCTCGCTCCTGTGGTGGATATAATGTTCCCCGGGCGACCGGTGAAACCTCTATCTTTATTTGCGCGCTATCGGTAGTAACAATGACACGCATCTCATCTGAACGATTAGCTTGTAATACAGCGCTCATACCTGCCTGTTGTTGCAGATTGGCGGCAATACGTGCAAGCGCATCCCGTATATGAGGTAAAGCGATGGCTCTGCTTTCCAGGGGCACCCAGGCGAGGTCGATATCCACCGATAATCGAGGGAAATCGCGGATAAAGAGATTGATTGCAGTGCCACCTTTCAGCGCAAATTCCCGTTCGACAGCAACATAGGGTAAAACCTGCATTAGCAGAGCAACCTGCCGATAATAAGGCGCCTGTATATCCATATTTTTTATTCCTTTTGAAAGCGTTCAGGCACTGTGATTTGGTATTGAGCATTGAACTTTCCATTTTCCACGATTTGCCGCTTGCCCGCTCCCAGATCGATTTTTTGGCTATCGATTCGTTTGAGCCAGCCATGCTCGTAAAAACTGGCGAAGAAGAGATACAAACGCTTGGCCTGCACGGACTGGCTGACGGAAAGAAGATACTCTACTTTACGAGGATTAAGATTAACCAGCCCCTGGAAAAGCTCTGCAGCGTGGTTAAATGAGAGGGTCCCCGGCACCGCGCTCAGCAACTCGTAAGCAGCCAGTTCTGGCGCACTGCCGATGAGTTTTTTCCCTTTTATATCAAGCGTTACACGGTATCTATCATCCAGCACCGGCAGTTTTTTCCCCGATATGACTATCCACTCCACACCCGGGAATTCCCTGAACCATTTCGGCAGCAGCGCTTTATTTTCCACACTAAGCCAGCACTGGTTTTGTTTTAGCTGTAGATAGTGTGAACGGCCCTGCCAGACTAAGCTACTGAGCCCCGCAACATACACCGGAGCGGCAAGCTGATTTTGCAAACATGCTAATGCATCGTTCCACTCCGGCTCACGTCCCGCACGCGCATATACGCCGTTGCCTCTTTTTTTTAACCAGCCACTTTGCGCGTATTTAAAGGCCAGAGAGGGAGAGATGGCATGCTGGCTTAACCAGGACTGAAGGATCACATCTCCGGGAGCGCTGTTTTGCAGCAGCCAGTTTAATTTTGTTGCCATAGATTAACCCAGAGTGTCACTTTAATAAAAAAAGTAAACTCCCTGCGCCAAATAAAGTCAACAGCGGGTTGGCAGCAAACCCGCCCTACGCCGCCTTCTCGCTGTGGGTCACGTCGGCGGAAAAGACATAGCCCAGACCGCGCAGGGTTTTAATCAACGTCGGCTGATGCGGGTTGAGCTCAATTTTGCGCCGCAGGCGCATGATCAGCACATCGATGGTCCGGTCGAATACCTCGGTGCTTTCATTATGAGTCAGCGCCAGCAGCTGTTCGCGATTCAATACCCGGCGCGCGTTCTGCGCCAGCGCCAGCAGCAGGCCATATTCTCCCTGGGTCAGCGGGATCGCCTGCTGCTGCGGGTTATACAGTTCACAGCGCGTGGTATCCAGCCGCCAGCCGTTAAACGTCAGGCCAGCACCGGCGCCCGACGCCTCGCCGGCCAGCGCCCCACTGCGTCGCAGTACCGCTTTCACCCGGGCGACCACCACCCGCGAGCTGAACGGTTTGGCGATGTAATCATCGGCGCCCATCTCCAGACCCACCACCACATCAGACTCACTGCCCAGACCGGAGAGCATCACCACCGGCAGCTCAGGCCGCGTGCGCTGCAGCTGCTGGAGCACCTGCAGGCCATAGGTATCCGGCAGGATCATATCCAGTAAGACCAGCGCGATATCCGCCCGCTGCGCCACCGTCGCCAGCGCGTCGTTGCCGGTCTGGCTGACAAGCACTTCAAACGCGTGCGCGCCGAGCACATCGCTGAGCAGCTCGCCCATCGCCCTGTCATCATCCACCACTAAAATGACTGGTTTCATTTTTGCCTCTGCCCGCCGGGAATTAGTGTCAGTCTGATCGATTCTGCAAGCCTGCGCCGACAAATTCCTCCCCCGGTGACATTTTTTCAAGCGCCGTCACATCTCCAGGGTATCGACACGTCAAATCTGTCGACAGGCTGTTTTTCGTCAGCATTCCGCCCAAAAAACCCGCGTATCATCAAGGAATACCCACAATGAAAATATGGCATAGAAGATGCATAGTGACGGCGCGATAGCGCAAACGCGCCCATTGAATAACTGGAGCAAGACCGATGAAAAAAGTCGTCACGGTTTGCCCGTATTGCGCATCAGGTTGCAAAATCAACCTGGTGGTCGATAACGGCAAAATCGTTCGGGCTGAAGCGGCGCAGGGGAAAACCAACCAGGGAACCCTGTGCCTGAAGGGCTATTATGGCTGGGACTTCATTAACGATACCCAGATCCTAACGCCGCGCCTGAAAACCCCCATGATCCGCCGTCAACGCGGCGGCAAGCTGGAAGCCGTCTCCTGGGACGAGGCGCTGGATTACGTCGCCACCCGCCTCAGCGCCATTAAAGCCAAATATGGCCCGGATGCGATCCAAACCACCGGCTCCTCCCGCGGCACCGGTAATGAAACCAACTATGTGATGCAAAAATTCGCGCGCGCCGTTATTGGCACCAATAACGTCGACTGCTGCGCTCGCGTCTGACACGGCCCTTCGGTTGCAGGTCTGCACCAGTCGGTCGGTAACGGCGCCATGAGTAATGCCATCACGGAGATTGATAACACCGATCTGGTGTTTATCTTCGGTTACAACCCGGCGGATTCCCACCCTATCGTGGCGAATCACGTCATTAACGCTAAACGCAACGGGGCGAAAATTATCGTCTGCGACCCGCGCAAAATTGAAACCGCGCGCATCGCCGATATGCACATTGCGCTGAAGAACGGCTCGAACATCGCGCTGCTCAACGCCATTGGCCACGTGATTATTGAAGAGGATCTGTACGATAAATCCTTCGTCGCCAGCCGTTCCGAAGGCTTCGAGGAGTATCGCAAAATCGTTGAAGGCTATACGCCGGAGTCGGTGGAGGAGATCACCGGGGTCAGCGCCCAGGAGATCCGCGCCTGCGCCCGGATGTATGCCAGCGCCAAATCCGCCGCCATTCTGTGGGGCATGGGCGTCACCCAGTTCTACCAGGGCGTGGAGACGGTGCGGTCGCTGACCAGCCTCGCGATCCTCACCGGCAACCTCGGCAAGCCGAGCGTCGGCGTCAACCCGGTACGCGGCCAGAACAACGTTCAGGGCGCCTGCGATATGGGTGCGCTACCGGATACCTATCCGGGCTATCAGTACGTCAAGTTCCCGGAGAACCGCGAGAAATTCGCCAAAGCCTGGGGCGTGGAAAGCCTGCCTGCGCATACCGGCTATCGCATCAGCGAATTGCCGCACCGCGCGGCGCACGGTGAAGTGCGGGCGGCGTACATTATGGGTGAGGATCCGCTGCAGACCGACGCCGAACTCTCGGCGGTCCGCAAAGCGTTCGACGATCTGGAACTGGTTATCGTCCAGGACATTTTCATGACCAAAACCGCCTCCGCGGCTGACGTCATCCTGCCGTCCACCTCGTGGGGCGAGCACGAAGGCGTGTATACCGCAGCGGACCGCGGTTTCCAGCGCTTCTTTAAAGCGGTGGAGCCGAAGTGGGACCTGAAAACCGACTGGCAGATCATCAGCGAAATCGCCACCCGGATGGGCTATCCGATGCATTACAATAACACCCAGGAGATCTGGGACGAGTTGCGGCATCTGTGCCCGGACTTCTACGGCGCCACCTACGAGAAAATGGGTGAGCTCGGCTATGTCATGTGGCCGTGCCGCGATGAGTCCGACGCCGATCAGGGAACGTCGTATCTGTTTAAAGAGAAGTTCGATACCCCGAACGGACTGGCGCAGTTCTTCACCTGCGACTGGGTCGCGCCGATCGATAAGCTTACCGATGAGTACCCGATGGTATTGTCGACGGTGCGCGAGGTCGGCCATTACTCGTGCCGTTCAATGACCGGTAACTGCGCGGCGCTGGCGGCGCTGGCGGATGAACCAGGCTATGCGCAAATCAACACCGCCGACGCCGAACGGCTAGGCATCGAAGATGAAGAGCTGGTATGGGTCAATTCGCGTAAGGGGCGCATCATCACCCGCGCGCAGGTCAGCGATCGGCCGAATAAAGGCGCGGTGTACATGACCTACCAGTGGTGGATCGGCGCCTGTAACGAACTGGTCTCAGAGAACCTGAGTCCGATAACCAAAACGCCGGAGTACAAGTACTGCGCGGTCAACGTTGAGCGGATTGCCGATCAGCGCGCCGCGGAACAGTACGTGATCGACGAGTACAACAAGCTGAAATCCCGCCTGCGCGAAAGCGCGATGGGTTAAGGTTCGGCGGTCTGACCCGGCTCGCGCGATGCGTAGGCCGGGTCAGGCGCAGCCGCCACCCGGCACATAAACGGCTCCGTGTCCGCAGTCTGTCGCCCGGCGGCGCTGCGCTTGCGCGGGCCTACGGTCAGGTAGCGCAAATCGGCCCTACCTACCGATACCCGCCATTTTCTTCTTTTTCGCCTCCCTTTATACTGCGCGCTATGTTCCTTACTGATAATAAATACAAATGAAATACCTCTTTTTATTTCTACTGGTTTTCACCAGCGGCACAGCGGTGGCCACCGAACCTGGCAGTCAGTATCAACAGCAGGCCGAAGCCGGCGATCGACGCGCGCAATATTACCTTGCCGATACCTGGGTCAGCTCCGGCGATTATCAAAAAGCCGAATACTGGGCGCAGAAGGCGGCCGCCCAGGGCGATGGCGATGCGCTGGCGCTGCTGGCGCAGCTCAAAATCCGTAACCCCCAACAGGCGGACTATCCGCAGGCCCGCCAGCTGGCGGAAAAAGCCGTCGAGGCCGGCAGTAAATCCGGAGAGATCGTCCTCGCGCGGGTGCTGGTCAACCGTCAGGCTGGCGCCACCGACGTAGCGCACGCCATCACGCTGCTGCAGGATGCTGCCCGGGATAGCGAAAGCGATGCGGCGGTAGATGCCCAGATGCTGCTGGGGCTGATCTACGCCAGCGGCGTACACGGCCCGGAGGATGATGTGAAAGCAAGTGAATACTTTAAAGGCAGTTCATCACTTTCCCGCACCGGCTATGCCGAATACTGGGCCGGGATGATGTTCCAGCAGGGAGAGAAAGGCTTTATCGAACCGAATAAGCAGAAGGCGCTGCACTGGCTCAACGTCAGTTGCCTGGAGGGGTTTGATACCGGCTGCGAAGAGTTTGACCGGATCAGTAAAGGATAAGAAAAAGCCCGGCGCTATCGCGCCGGGCTTTGTGTTTTATTGGGCGGTTTTATCAAACTTGCCCAGCACTTCGCGTTCATAGGCCAGCGCTTTTTTGCGATCGAACTTATGCTCCCACTTGGCGATAACCAGCACCGCCAGCGCATTACCCACCACGTTCAGCGCGGTACGCGCCATATCGAGGATACGGTCGACGCCGGCAATAAAGGCAAGCCCTTCCAGCGGGATCCCGACGCTACCCAGGGTGGCCAGCAGCACCACGAAGGAGACGCCCGGCACGCCGGCGATCCCTTTCGAGGTCACCATCAGGGTCAGCACCAGGGTAATCTCCTGCCAGATAGAGAGGTCAATACCGTACAGCTGGGCGATAAAGATCGCCGCGATGCTCTGATACAGCGTTGAACCATCGAGGTTGAAGGAGTAACCGGTCGGCACCACAAAGCTGGTGATCGACGCCGGCGCGCCGTAGGCTTCCATCTTCTCAATAATGCGCGGCAGTACGCTCTCCGAACTGGCGGTAGAATAAGCCAGAATCAGCTCATCTTTCAGGATGCGGATCAGGATCCAGATGCTCAGACCACACAGGCGCGCGACAATCCCCAGCACCACCAGCGCGAAGAACAGGATCGCAAAGTAAACCAGCAACACTAGCTTGGCCAGCGGCCACAGCGAGGCGAAACCGAAGGTGGCGACGGTTACCGAAATCAGGGCGAATACCCCGACCGGCGCATAGCGCATCACCATATGGGTGACTTTAAACATGGTCTCGGAGATAGAGCGGAAGACCGTCACCAGCGGCTCACGGTGGGTCGCCGGCAGCGAGGAGAGCCCCAGGCCAAACAGCACCGAGAAGAAGATAATCGGCAGCATATCGCCTTTCGCCATCGATGCCACGATATTGGTCGGCACCAGCGACAGGATGGTGCCCATCAGGCCGTGCGCATGGCTCTGCACTTCGGCGGTGGTGTTCTGATATTTCGAAATATCAACTGCCGCCAGCTGCGACATATCAATGCCCGTCCCCGGCTGGAAGACGTTGGCCAGGGTGATACCCAGCACAATCGCCACCGTGGTGATCACTTCGAAATAGATAATGGTTTTGGCACCGATCCGCCCTAACTGTTTGGCGTCACCCACGCCGGCAATCCCGACCACCAGGGTCGAAATGACAATCGGGACCACGATCATTTTAATCAGATGGATAAAGATATCGCCCGCCGGCGTCAGCAAATTGCTAATTAACCAATCGCGACTTTCAGCGTGGTAATGCAGATAACTGCCCAGAAGGATACCCAGCACCAGGGCTAGCAAAATTTGCCAGGCCAGACTGACTTTTTTTGTTTTCTTCACTACTGACTTCCTCAATGAAAGGCACCATTCCTTTTCGTCATGGTACCCACTGCAGGGGGTATGAATTGTGTTGCGTTGCTTTGTGGGGTTATTTAACGCGCAATATCAGTATCATTTGCACGGCATGCTGCGCAAGCCTTTAAGAACAGGGCTTTCCTCTGCTTTTATGCATAAAGCAGCGAATTTCCCCCAGTTATATTGCATAAGTATTTGTAATAAAAAAAATTTCACAGCTTCCGTTTCTATAAATTCATTTGCGTAATTATTTCGCTTCAAAGTTTCATTTGATGAAATTTCACCCAGTTTAATCATTGCGTGATCTGCCCCCCAATTAACAAACAAAGCTGTCAAAACCCCTACTCTTAACGTTTGTTTGACATATATTTAACAAGTTCAAAGGAGAAAAAAAGCCATGAGCCAAATTCACAAACACCCTATTCCCGCTAATATTGCGGAACGTTGCCTGATTAACCCGGATCAGTACAAGGCGCAGTACCAACAATCCATAACCGACCCTGATACATTTTGGGGCGAGCAGGGCAAGATCCTTGACTGGATGCGGCCCTATACCCGTGTAAAGAACACCTCCTTCGCACCGGGTAATATTTCCATCAAATGGTATGAAGATGGTACCCTGAACCTCGCCGCTAACTGTCTCGACCGCCACCTAGCCGAACGCGGCGATCAAACCGCCATCATCTGGGAAGGCGACGACGCCAGCCAAAGCAAGCACATCACCTACCGTGAACTGCATGCCGACGTGTGCCGTTTCGCCAATGTGCTGCTCGACCTCGGGATTAAAAAAGGCGACGTGGTCGCTATCTATATGCCGATGGTGCCGGAGGCCGCGGTGGCGATGCTGGCCTGCGCCCGCATCGGGGCAATCCACTCGGTCATTTTCGGCGGCTTCTCGCCGGAGGCGGTGGCCGGACGCATTATCGACTCCAGCTCACGCCTGGTGATCACCGCTGACGAAGGGCTGCGCGCCGGTCGCGCCATCCCGCTAAAGAAAAACGTCGATGACGCGCTGAAAAACCCGAACGTGAAAAGCATTGAGCACGTGGTGGTCCTGAAACGCACCGGCGGCAATATCGACTGGCAGGAAGGCCGCGATCTGTGGTGGAGCGACCTGATTGCGAACGCCAGCGCCGAACACCGGCCCGTCGAAATGAACGCCGAAGATCCGCTGTTCATCCTCTATACCTCCGGCTCCACCGGTAAACCGAAAGGGGTGCTGCACACCACCGGCGGCTATCTGGTCTATGCGGCCACCACCTTTAAATACGTTTTCGACTACCATCCGGGCGATATTTATTGGTGCACCGCCGACGTGGGCTGGGTCACCGGCCATAGCTATCTGCTGTACGGCCCACTGGCCTGCGGCGCCACCACCCTGATGTTCGAAGGGGTGCCGAACTGGCCTACGCCGGCGCGCATGTGCCAGGTCGTCGATAAGCATAAGGTCAGCATTCTCTATACCGCCCCGACGGCTATTCGCGCCCTGATGGCGGAAGGCGACAAAGCTATCGAAGGCACAGACCGCTCCTCGCTGCGCATTCTTGGCTCGGTCGGCGAACCGATTAACCCGGAAGCCTGGGAGTGGTACTGGAAGAAGATCGGTAACGAGAAGTGCCCGGTGATGGACACCTGGTGGCAGACCGAAACCGGCGGCTTTATGATCACTCCGCTGCCGGGTGCGATTGAGCTGAAGGCCGGCTCCGCGACGCGTCCGTTCTTCGGCGTCCAGCCGGTGCTGGTGGATAACGAAGGCCTGCCGCTGGATGGCGCCACCGAGGGCAACCTCGCCATCGCCGACTCCTGGCCCGGCCAGGCGCGTACCCTGTTCGGCGACCATGAGCGCTTTGAGCAAACTTACTTCTCCACCTTCAAAAATATGTACTTTAGCGGCGACGGCGCGCGTCGTGATGAAGATGGCTATTACTGGATCACCGGCCGGGTGGATGACGTCCTGAACGTCTCCGGACACCGTCTGGGGACCGCCGAGATCGAATCGGCGCTGGTGTCGCACCCAAAAATCGCCGAAGCGGCGGTGGTGGGGATCCCGCATAACATCAAAGGCCAGGCCATCTATGCCTACGTGACGCTCAATCACGGCGAAGAACCGACGCCGGAGCTGTATGCCGAAGTGCGTAACTGGGTACGCAAAGAGATCGGTCCGCTGGCGACGCCGGATGTGCTGCACTGGACCGATTCGCTGCCGAAAACCCGCTCGGGCAAAATCATGCGCCGCATTCTGCGTAAGATTGCCGCAGGCGACACCAGCAACCTCGGCGATACCTCGACCCTCGCCGATCCTGGCGTCGTGGAAAAACTGCTCGAAGAGAAGCAGGCCATTACCATGCCATCGTAAGTAAGGACCGATTCCCTACACCCTCTCCCCTTCCGGGGAGAGGATAAAAATAAGTCCCTCCCCCAGGATTTCACTCGCAGGAACGCCGTCAGCAACACCTGTCCCGGCTCCGTCGCCGGAGGGGTTGCTGTCGCCAGCGTCCGCCGAGTGGATGACGAAAGGGAGACCTCTGGAGACGCTAAGATGAATGAACAACTTTGTCAGCGGATAGAAAATAGTGCGCATTTCAGGGAGTTAGTTGCATCACGGCAACGGTTTGCCGCCATTCTGTCAGTGATTATGTTAGTGATCTACGTGGGCTTTATTTTGCTTATCGCCTTTGCACCCGGCTGGCTCGGCACCCCGCTGCACGCCGGAACCAGCGTCACCCGCGGGATCCCGCTCGGCATTGGCGTGATCGTCATTTCGTTTATCCTGACCGGTATTTATGTCTGGCGAGCTAACGGTGAATTCGACCGTTTGACCAAAAGCGTTCTCAACGAGGTAAAAGCATGATCAAGAGAGTCCTGACGGCGCTCGCCGCCACGCTGCTGCCCCTCGGCGCTCACGCCGCAGACGCTATTACCGGCGCGGTACAGCGCCAGCCGACCAACTGGCAGGCGATTGTCATGTTCCTGATTTTCGTCGCCCTGACGCTGTACATCACCTACTGGGCCTCAAAACGGGTGCGTTCGCGCAGCGATTACTACACTGCCGGCGGCAATATTACCGGCTTCCAGAACGGGCTGGCGATTGCCGGCGACTTTATGTCAGCGGCGTCGTTCCTCGGTATCTCCGCGCTGGTGTATACCTCCGGCTACGATGGGCTGATCTACTCGCTGGGCTTTCTCGTCGGCTGGCCGATTATCCTGTTTCTAATTGCTGAACGTCTGCGCAATCTTGGCCGCTATACTTTTGCCGATGTCGCCTCTTACCGCCTGAAGCAGGGGCCGATCCGCACCCTCTCCGCCTGCGGTTCGCTGGTGGTGGTGGCCCTGTATCTGATTGCCCAGATGGTGGGCGCCGGCAAGCTAATCCAGCTGCTGTTCGGCCTTAATTACCATGTCGCCGTAGTGCTGGTTGGCGTGCTGATGGTGCTCTATGTCCTGTTCGGCGGCATGCTGGCGACTACCTGGGTGCAGATTATTAAAGCGGTTCTGTTGCTGTGCGGCGCCAGCTTTATGGCCTTTATGGTCATGAAGCACGTCGGCTTCAGCTTCAATAACCTGTTTACCGAGGCGATGGCGGTCCACCCGAAAGGGGCGGCGATTATGAGTCCCGGCGGACTGGTAAAAGATCCGATATCTGCGCTCTCTCTGGGTCTGGGTCTGATGTTCGGTACCGCTGGCCTGCCGCATATTCTGATGCGCTTCTTTACCGTGAGCGACGCCAAAGAAGCGCGTAAAAGCGTCTTCTACGCCACCGGTTTTATGGGCTATTTCTATATCCTGACCTTTATCATCGGCTTCGGCGCCATCATGCTGGTCGGCGCGAACCCGGCGTTTAAAGACGCGGCCGGACAGCTTATCGGCGGCAATAACATGGCGGCGGTGCACCTGGCGGATGCGGTTGGCGGCAACCTGTTCCTCGGCTTTATCTCTGCGGTAGCCTTCGCCACTATCCTGGCGGTGGTGGCGGGCCTGACCCTCGCCGGCGCGTCAGCGGTGTCGCACGACCTGTACGCCAACGTCTTCCGCAAGGGCGCGACCGAGCGTCAGGAGCTGAAGGTCTCCAAGATCACCGTGCTGATCCTTGGGGTGGTGGCCATTCTGCTGGGTATTCTGTTTGAAAATCAGAACATTGCTTTCATGGTCGGCCTGGCCTTCTCCATCGCCGCCAGCTGTAACTTCCCGATTATTCTGCTGTCGATGTACTGGTCGAAGCTGACCACCCGCGGCGCGATGGTCGGCGGCTGGCTGGGCCTGCTGACTGCGGTCATTCTGATGATCCTCGGCCCCACCATTTGGGTGCAGATCCTCGGCCATGAGAAAGCGCTGTTCCCGTATGAATATCCGGCGCTGTTCTCCATTGCCATCGCGTTCATTGGCATCTGGGTCTTCTCCGCCACCGATAACTCACCGGAAGGGATGCGCGAGCGCGAGCAGTTCCGCGCCCAGTTTATCCGTTCACAAACCGGGATCGGTATCGAACGCGGCCAGGCGCATTAATCGTCTTCTCCCTTCCCCGGCATCGTTCGGGGAAGGGATTCTCCCCCTCAGTTATAAGTAAAGGTGATCACCCCGGTGGCGTTGGCTGTCCCCGCGGTCACCGCGCTCCCCGTCCTGTAATAGTTAGTGGATAAGGCGAGCGTCTGCATGGCCGCTGCGCCTCCGGGGCTGTCGGGGTTGGTGAAATAGCTGTAGCTGGCATCCGCGCCGCTGTTGGTCACCGTCGCGCGGCTCGAAGTATAGAGGCTGATATCGGTATTTAACGGCAGTGCTTTGCCATTCAAATTTAACTGCACTCCCACGCCAGTGGCGGTATTCTGTTCCGCCGTGAGGGCCATCACCGTATTGTCAGGGTTATCCCCGCTTGCAGAAGCAGCCGCCACACGCATCGAAACGTTAGTTCCCGGCTCGCAGGAGAGGCTCAGAGACTGCCGCGCGCTACCCACCTTCGTCGCGGTATTAAACTCACTGGCATTGATGCTGCCCATGGAAAAACTGAGATTATTGCTACCGACAATACACCCCATCGGGATTAGCTGGATGCTGGTGGTGCCGCTGATGTGCAGTTGTGAAATAGCGATGGTCCCCTTTTTATCCTTGGCCGATACCGTGGCCACCGGGTCGCTGAACGATAATTGACTCTTGCTGGCGATGGCGCCGCCGGTGGCCACCAGCTGCAGCTGATACGCCGGGGTATAATGAGTCGACGCGAAAGAGTCGAAAAGACCTGTCGGCTTTCCGAGGTAATAATTCACATCACCAATATAATGCACCTGCGAGTCGGGGCTGAAATCATCGGTGTCATCGCCATATTCACCGCTGATATTGAGCCACACCTTGACGCGGATACCGATCCCCTGCACCGAGGTGGCATAGATATTATCCCCTATCAGTGCCCCGGCATTGTTCGAGGACCAGGCAAAAACCGCGTAGGTGCTCCCCTCACAGTTAAGCAATTCCGTTTGCGAGCGCGTAATCTTCCCCGAGTCATACAGTACCGTCCCTGCGGTATAGCTCCCGGCATTGACCAGGATCTTTTCCGGCAGGTTGGTCATCGAGACATCGCCATAGTTGGTTCCCGTGCAAGCCGCCCAGCTATAGACGGGACACAGTGCCAATATGAGCAATAAGATCAGTTTTTTCATACCCATCCCTGTCGAAACGTTATTTGTAGGCCACATCGAACGTGGCGGTAAACCCGACCATCCCGGACCTTACCTGGCCATAAGGCGAAAACATACGTGCCACCATATTAAAGGTATGGATATCCGCATCGTCCCCAAAGGTATAGAGATACTGGTCGCCGGGGCCAAGGGGCTGCTGGTCGGCCATGCTCTGCAGCTGCAAACCGACGCCGCTGGCACCGTTGCTGCCAGTCTGGAAGTTTTTATAGATTGAAGCGTGGGTGCTATCGAAGCTGGTGCCGCTAAACGCGATGGTCACCGCCGACGCATCGGCGGAACAGCTGGAAAAGACCAGCTTAACCGGCACGCTGGCGCTGCTCGCCCCGGCATGTCCGGAGAACGTCTGCGAGGAGACGGTGCCTAAATCGATACTGTTCGACGGCTCCACGGCCACCTCACAGGAAGGCGCTTCGATGGTGCCCGTGACGTTAAAATTGACCGTGCTGCTGCCCTCATAAGCCAGCGCCGGAAGGGAGAGCAGCAAAATGGCCACCAGGAGGCCCCTTGTGCTGCCGTCTCGCATATTCATATCAGCCCCTCTTCCATGTTGAAAACCTGCATCCATTACCGACATTCGGCCTGATAGAACAGAATATCGTCGCCAAGGGCCATGCCGGAGAAGTCATAATGAACGGTGCACTGCTCACTGCTTTTCTCCCCCCAGCGCGCTAACAGCTGGCCTTTTTTCTGCAGCCCCGTTAGATACACCTGCCCCTCATCGCCAACGATATTGCTGCGCGACGCGCTACCGTGATCATTATCGAGGGTCACCAGCGCGCCGAAAGGCACCACGCCATTGCGGGTACGCAGGGTGAGCATCGCCTTATAGCCAATTCGCGTGTCGTACTTCACTTTGACGATCGCATTGCGCGTCGGAACCACCGTTCTGGCGACGTTATCCACTTCAGCGCCAGGTATTTCCTGTTCATCCAGCGCCAGACTGTTACGATGGTACGGACGGACGTAAGGCACCACCGCATATCCGGCGGCATCCGTCGTCACGTTTGTCTGACCGCGCACTGTCACATCGCTGACGCCAGGCGTTTCGACCAGCGCAGAACTCTCGCCCAGAAAGCGTGATAGCGTGAGTCCGCCCGCATGGGCGACCATGCCCCCGCGCAGCGAATAGTTGTAGTGATTGCTGTAGCGGTCGTAGCCATAGCCGCCAGCTACATCCTCTTTCGAGCCCTGGTAGTTGACGCTGAGGTTGCCGGAGGTGCTTTTATCCTGCGTGTTGTACCCTTCCAGTACGCTCCAGTTCAGGGAACGATCCTCAAACGCCGAGCCGTTGAGCCCCACGCTGTGCGTGGTATCGTTATGTCGACCATGGTTCATGGTGTAATTTGCCGAGAGCGTCTCGCCAAGCGGAATACTTAACGTCAGGGAGATGACGGTATCGCTGGCCGGCCGGTTATTGTCGCTGTCATCGGTGCTTTGCACATTGCGGTTATAGGAATAGTTAATAAAGTAGGAGGCCTTGCCAATCGACCCGCTATAGCCCACGCCCACCGATTCCATACGCGAACTGTCCCAGTAGGTCTCATTGACCAACGAAAGCGAGAGCGAACCATAGCCAAACAGCGTCTGCGACAGCGATGCGTCAAATCGGCCTTTCGTTCTGCCGCTCTGCGTACAGCAGTCGCGCTGTGTGGAAGAGTTATCGACAAAGTCCTGAAACGAATAATATCCCGAGGTGGAGTAGCGATAACCAGCCACGGAAAAGCTGGTGCCCGTCTGCAGAAAGCTTTTACTGAAGCGGACGCGATACGATTGCCCTTGCTCTTTACTGGTTGACGAGGCCGTATCGCTGGTTTTCACGTCGGCCCACGACTGAGAGCCATCAAACGACAGCGCACCGATAGTACCGAGGTTAAAGCCAGCGCCTAACAACAGGTTGGTGTATTTATCTTCCGCCTGCTGGAAACCAGTATAAAGAGTGATGTTGCTGGTGGCGCCATAGGCCAGGGAAGACTGAATAAAGTTATATTCTTTATCGTCAGAGCTACCCGATCGCGTCCTGCCGCTGCTCAGCGCATAGTCCAGCTGGCCCTCACGTTGCAGGATCGCCAGCGACGCGAAAGGCACCACAAAGTTTTGCTCGCTGCCGTCAGACTCTTTAATGTTGACGTACAGGTCGCCGGCGCTGCCGGTGGCGTACAGATCGTTAATTTCAAAGGCGCCGGGAGCGACGGTGGTTTTATAAATGCTGTAACCATTCTGATAAACCGAGACCTCCGCGGTGGTGCGCGCGATCCCTCGAATCGTCGGCGCAAAGCCATGCAGGCTATCCGGCAGCATCTCTTTGTCCGAACTGAGCTGCAGACCGGTAAAACTCAAACTGTCGAAAATGCCGGAAGAGGTATACGTATTACCGACCACCAGCTGGCTGCGTAGGGTGTGAATATCGCGGGCAAGATAGGAGTAAACCGACTCCCAGCGGCTGTTGTTATCGCTGTGGCTATAGGTGCTGTAGTTGCGCAGGCGCCATGGTCCCAGATTCAGCCCTGGCTGCAGGCTGACGAACTGACTGTCGATAGTGGCGCCGTTATGCCGCGGCGCATTACGCTGCCCGGTGACGCTATAGTTGAGAAGACCGGCATTGATCCCCTGTTGCCACTGGCTCTCGGGAATATAGTCTCTGGGGCGATTCAGCATGGCGGCCTGCGGCACGGTAAAATCAATGCGCTGCTGGGCAAGAGATACCGAGAACGTCATCCCGGGGATCGCCGACAGCCGGGCGCAGGTTTCCCCTGCCTCGAACAGCTGCGGATAGGCGGTGGTATTAATCAACCATGAATTCAGATACTCCGCGGACAGGCAGGGAGAAGCAGTCGCGCCTGCGTCATGGCTAATTTCCTGAAAAGTCAGCGAGTCTGAACTGACGTACTTATCGTTGATGTAAACATCCAGGTGATAGGTGCCCGGCGGTATGCCATCTTGCGAAAAATAGGATAGATCAACCGAAGCCGCAGGACTCTCGGCGACTTCGAGTAAATTTGGGTTGAAATATTCGCCGGCCTCCGCGCGAGAGGGCAGAGTACTTAGGCACAGAATAATAGCGACGCAGATACTTTTAGTTGAAAATAGCAGCTCAACGCTACTGAATGATAGCGGTATATTTCTTCCCTGACATACCATAATCATTAATCACGCTCCATGTGATCTCTTTTTTTCCTGTCGCCGACAGGCTACTCTGCACGGGTATTTTTAAGGTGGAAAACGGGGCAGCAAACCATGCGCCAGAAATATTTTTACCGTTAAGGCTAACCTGTGAGAAATTCATATACAGCGGTGAGTTATTTTTTACCGTCACCGACGACCTCTCTTTCCCCCACTGTAATTTTTCAGCGTACGATTCCGGTGTATTACCTTTTAACGCAGCGGGTCGATAAATCAATTTTATTTTCGAATTAATCGCAAACTGTACGACATTTTTATCAGGTACATACTCTGTTGCCGGGATCCCTTTAATATTGAGCCAAAACATCGACTCGCGATCGTCGGGTAATTTCTTTCCTGATCGAACTACGCGGACAAATCCTTTCTCCCCGGCTTTGAGACGAAACAGCGGCGGCGTAATAATAAATGCGTCTTTGGCGGGTGAGGCTGCATCAACCACCGAGAGCCAGGACTGAACGATATTGCTGTTCTGATCTTTATTCTCAACCGTTATTACAGCGTTATTTTTCGTACCATCAAAAACCAGACGCGTACCGCCAACGACCACGCTGGCCTGCGCGAAGGAAGAAGACAGCAATAAACCGATCGCAAAAAAAGGATATCTCATATGTTTAATTTAAGGGGAATAGCAGGCGATTCCCCTTTCTCCATTCAACAAGAAGCCGAATTAATGATAGGTCACGTTATAAGTCACGGTTGTCTGAACGGTACCTTTCGTCGGATCAGCATCACCCGATTTCACCATTTTTACGGTGAACGGAATGGTTGCTGCACCCGAAGAGATATCAACATCAGAACCCTCTTCGTTATTCTTCATCACATTGCCCGCTTCGTCGAAAAGGGCCACAGCGACGCCGGTTGCCGGCTCATCAGTTGCCTGGTTTTTAAAATAATCGCTGTTCGCGGTATCGGAAACACCGCCAAAAGTGACGCGGGCGATACTGTTGCCACCTTCTTCCGCGGTCGGGCAATCAGCTAAGCTAAAGGAGAAGTTCTTGGCAGCGCCGAAGGTATACGCTTTCAGATCCGCCACTGAGGTGGTGCCCATATCAATAGCCGTTACACCGCCATCAATGGTCGCCGTACAGGTGGTATCGGAAACAATACCATTAAAGGTAATGGTGTTATCAGCCTGCGCAACGGTAGACAGCGCGCTGCAGGCAGAGAAAATCAGGGCACCCGCCAGAAATTTTTTACTCATCTTCATATTTATTCCCATATCCATTATAAACGACAATCAGTCCGTCAATTGTTTTATGCAGCGATATTAGAGAATGAAATTCAAGCAGCGCGGCGTCATGCATGTATTTACATGACATATGGTTTATGACAATTAATATTATTCATAAATAAACGACCAGCATTTGAATCCATTCAATAATACAAGCTAGCGTAAAAATAATAACTAGCATGAGGTAAGAACTCAATTATTAATGTAAAAATTGATTTTTTGCGACATAACATCGCAACGCATGAGTGGCCATACTCAAAACCATAAAGATCAAATAGTTATAAAGTTATAAAATTCGCAAAGATAATTGGATATTTGTATAATATTTACCCCATAATTAAATACGGGCATACAGAGAAACATTTAGTTACAAAGTCAGTGCTGATATAAGAATTGGCTTAATCTTTTATGATGAACCGTTAAATGCATCAATAACAAAAACAGGGAATAGCCGATAGCT